>NZ_JBAVCB010000147.1:0-17873 GCF_049586495.1 Aeromicrobium sp.
GGGCGCGCCCAGGCCTTCATCCACGGCGAGTCTGCCCTCTTGAAGTCCGTTCGCCCGTACGTGCGCAACGACCGCGGCGTCGATCGACGCGACCTGTCGGTGTCGGCCTACTGGCGCCGCGGAGTCACAGAAGAAGGCTTTCGGACCTGGAAGTCGTCGCAGGCGTCAGCGGACTAGTCGACCTGGAAGCCCGAGTCCGGTCACTAGGCTGACCCTGTGAGCACCAGGACAACGCAGAAGACCGATGCCGACCCGCCCGACGTCGTGGCGCTGCTCCTGGCCGGCGGTGCGGGCTTGCGCGCTGAGCAGGGCGGTCCCAAACAGCTGGTCGTGCTGCCGAGCGGCGCAACGGTCCTTGAGCACGCCGTCGAGGTCTTCCTCAGCCACGCCAGGGTCGATCGGGTCGTCGTCGTGGTGTCAGCAGACTTGGTTGATCACGCGGCCGAGATGATGCCACGGGTGACGGTCGTGGCCGGCGGTGCCACTCGGCAGAGCAGTGCCGCGGCGGGCCTGGCCATGATCGATGATGCCGCGTGGGTGTTGATCCACGACGTCGCTCGTCCGTTCGTACCTCCTGCAGTGATCGACCGGTGTCTCGACGCGTTGTCGACTCACGAGGCGGTCGGCACCGTGCTTGCGTCGATCGACACCGTCTACCGCGTTCGGCCTGATGGCGAGGGAATCGTGGACGTGCTCGATCGGGCCACGCTGCGACGCGCGCAGACGCCGCAAGCGTTTCGTGCGCGGGTGATCAAAGATGCGCATCACCGCGCCGCGCAGGCCGGTGGCGACCTGACCGATGACTGCTCAGTTGTCGCGATGCACCGTCCCGACGTGCCGATCGCCTTGGTGCCAGGAGACGAGCGCAACATCAAGCTCACCACGGCAGCGGACTTTGCCGGGGTGCGAGGAGATCAGGGTCGTGAACCGGTAGCGTAGGGGTGTTCCAACTGCGACGAAGGAGTCCGATGCGCGTCATCACCTACGGCACCTATGACTTGTTCCACGAGGGCCATCGCCGCTTGCTGGAGCGTGCCAAGGAGCTCGGAGATCATCTGATCGTCGCGGTCACCACCGAGAACTTCGACGATGCGCGGGGCAAGCTCAACGTTCAGCAGAGCCTGATGGAGCGCATCCACAACGTGGAGGCGTGCGGGATTGCCGATGAGATCATCATCGAGGAGTACGAAGGCCAGAAGATCAATGACATCCAAAAGCACGACGTCGACATCTTCGCGATCGGCTCGGACTGGTTGGGCAAGTTCGACTACCTGAATGACTACTGCCAGGTGGTCTACCTCGAGCGCACCAAGGGTGTCTCGAGCACCATGATCCGCAACGAGACAGGCGGCATATTGCGCGTCGGGGTTGTCGGAACCGGCCGTATCGCCCATCGATTCGTGGACGAGGCCCGCTACGTCAGCGGAGTCGATGTCGCGGCTGCGTGGTCGCGAAACCCCGAGAACGTGTCGGCGTTCGTCGATCGTCATGAGCTCGACCTCGCTGCTCAGGATTTCAATGAGCTGCTGGCCGCCGTCGATGCGGTCTACATCGCCTCGCCGCACATGGCTCACGGCGAGCACGTGCGCCGGGCGCTCGAGCAGGGCAAGCACGTCCTGTGCGAGAAGCCGTTGACGCTCACGGCGTCGGAGACCACCGAATTGTTCGCTCTCGCTGACGAGCGCGAGCTGGTCCTGCTGGAGGCGGTCAAGACGGCCTTCGCTCCTGGCTTCGCGCGGATGGTCGCCGTCGCCCGGAGCGGATCGATCGGCGAGATCCGGTCGGTCGATGCGACCTTCACCAAGCTCACGCCCAGCGACTCGCGTGAGTTTGATCCTGAACAGGGCGGCGGCAGTCTGTCCGAGCTGGCCAGCTACCCGCTGGTGGCCATCGTCAAGCTCCTGGGTGAGGATCACGTCGAGCAGCGCACCGTGTCACTGAAGGAAGGAGACGGTGCGGTCGACAGCTTCTCGCGCATCGACCTGCGCTACCCGCATGCCGTCGCATCGGCCCGCGTCGGCCTCGGCGTCAAGGCGGAGGGCGATCTGGTCATCGGTGGCACCAAGGGCTACCTGTACGTCCCGGCCCCGTGGTGGAAGACCGAGTACTTCGAGTGCCGGTTCGAGAATGCCACCGAGAACAAGAAGTTCTACTACAAGTTCGACGGTGACGGCCTGCGCTACGAGATCGCCGAGTTCAGCTACATGATCCGACGTGGCCAGGCTGAGAACTTCAAGCTGCGTCGCTCTGAGTCGCAGTGGATGGCTCGCGTGATCGAGGCCGCTCGCGCGGACGCCGACATCATCGCCTGACCACCGGATGCGTTCACTGGAGCGTGAGGTCGAGCGTGATCAGGTTGTGATCTGACGGGATCACGCCGGCGAAGTTGCCATCGCCGTCGAGATCGAGCACCGTCTCCCACTGCTGGTAGGTGAAGACGCCACCGCGCGTCATGATGTAGTCGATGTAGGACCCGATCGGGTAGGCGCCAGCCACCAGCTGGGGCGCAGCGTTGAAGTAGTTCAGGCTGGAGTACTTGACGTTGATCGCGTCGAACGTCGGGACCCCCTTGTACTTGGGGGTGTTCACCAGGGGATCGGTGAAGCCACCGTCGATGAATGAGCGATGCGCGATGTTGGTGTGACCGGACACGACCTGGCTGTCGAACTTCGTCGAACCGAGGTCGCCCACCACGACGACCGGCAAATTATTCGTGTTCTGGACCGCGATCTCCTCCAGGATGATGGCGACCTGCTGCTGGCGCGTGGCGCCCTCGGTCCCGGGTTCCAGGTGGGTGTTGACGAAGAAGAACTTCTTGCCCGAGCTGATCGCCTCGAACTCGGCCCAGACGACGTAGCGCCCTGACCCGTTGTCCCACGCTCTCGTGTCCAGCTTGCGCGAGCCGTTGTTCTGCATCTGTAGCCGGTTGGTGTTGTAGAGGATGCGGTCTGACGAGCTGGCCCCTGTGGGGCACCGGCCGGCCTCGTCGGGGGCCTTGCAGTAGCGGTCGGTGTTGGTGAAGGCGTAGGGCGAGCCGAGCTCGGCCAGGATGTCGGCGAACTGGGCCACACCGCCCCGGGTGTACTTGGTGCTGGCCGAGGCTTCCTGGATGCCCAGCACGTCGAGATCAGCCCGCCTGATCTGGTGAGCGACCACAGGGAGGCGCGTCGTCCACTTCTGCTCGTACGAATTCTGCGAACTTTCCGAAGCGCTGGCCACGCGCACGTTGAAGCTGCCCACGGCGAGCCTCGTGGTGGGTGCTGGCGTGGTGTACTCGTACGCCGCAGCCGGGCCGATGCCGTACTTGTTGGTGGCCACGACGTCGACGCGGCCCGCAGCGTCCGCCTTCGGTGTCGTGACGGCCAGCTGGGTGCTGGACACATAGGTCACCTTGGGGGACGTGATGCCTCCGAAGGTGATCTTCGTGGTGTCCTTGAGGAAGTTGTTGCCCCGCACCGTGACCGTGGCACCGCCCTGCGTGGTGCCGGTGGCCGGGGTGATGCTGGAGATCGCCGGGGGTGTTCGATAGCTGAAGGTCTTGGATCCGGAGGTGCCCTTCGACGTCTTGACCCTGACCGCCACCGACGTCGCTGCGTTGACGGGAGGGGCGTAGGCATACAGCTTCGTGGTGGACGAGTACGTCACCTTGGTGGCTCGGGTCGATCCGAACGTCACCACCGAGCTGCGGGTGAACCGTGCGCCCGTGATCGTGACCTTGGTCCCGCCACCGAGCGGACCTGTGGTGGGGGAGATCGCGCTGATCGCGGGCGTCGTCGACGCCGCCCAGGCTGGTGCGGCTAGCAGAACGCTGAGGGTCGTTGCGAACAGGACAAGTGCCGTCATCGCACTGATGACGGGCGCCACGTGGCGACGCGGTGTGCAGCTCGAATACATCGACATGCCGAATGTCTCCCTCACCTGGCAACGAGGAATCAATGTACCCCGGAATATCCTGGCGTGGCGGGAAAATGACAGGACCTCGTGCCTCGTCGTGCGCGGCGCGCGCGTGGGATGGCGCTGGTCACGGTGTGATCGGTAGGACCATCGTGAGGCGCACCAGGTTGTGATCGGAGGGGATCACGCCGGCGAACCGGCCGGCCCCGTCCAGGTCAACGACGGTCTTCCACTCCAGAAGATCGATCCCCTTCCCGCGGACCAGGATGTAATCCAGGTAGGAACCGATCGGGGTCCCCAACGTCTGGGGCGCGGCTCGGAAGTAGTTCAGGCTGCTGTATCGGGTGTTGATCTGCTCGGCGACAGGAGCCGCGGTGCCGCCGTAACCCCGGGTGTTGACCAGGGGATCGACGAAGCCAGCCGACGTGAAGGCACCGTGAGCCGCATTGTGCGGCGACAGCTTGTCGAACTTTCCGGCGGCGAGGTCGCCGACCATGATGGTGGGCAGATTCTCGGCATTGACCGCCGCGATCTCGTTCAGGATGATGCGGGCCTGCCTGAGCCGGGTACCGCTGACCTTGCCGGGTTCGAGATGGGTGTTCACGAACAAGAACTCTTCGTCGCTGCGCAGATCGCGGAAGCGAGCCCACCCGACGTACCGACCCGAACCGTCGCCCGCGCCCCGGCCGTCGAGCTTTCGGCTGCCCTGGCCCAACAGCTTGAGCCGGTCGGTGTTGTAGATGATGCGATCCGACGAGCTGCCGCCGTTGGCGCAGCGCCCCCCGGCGCCGGCGCCCGAGCAGTAACGCTCGCTGTTGGTCAACTGGTAGGGGGAGCCCAGCGCCGCGACGATGTCGTGGAACTGGGAGCGACCGGTGCGGGTGTACTTGCCACTGGCCGACGCCTCTTGGATCCCGACCACGTCGAGGCCCTCGCGCGTGATCTGGTTGGCCACCACGGGCAGTCGAGTGGTCCACGGACGCTCCAGCTTCGAAGAACGCATCTTGGCATATCCGCTGGCAACCCGGACGTTGAAGCTTCCGACGCGCAGCTTGAGCTGACCGTCGCTGCCCATCCGGAACTTGGTGTCCTTCGTCTTGTCCGACTCCCCGAACGGAGTGGTGACGTACGCGTTGACGATCCCATAGCCCTTGGACGGCGTGGTGGCTGTCAAGGTCGTCGGGGACGTGACCTTCACGTCGCTGGCTTCGGTCTTGCCAAAACGGACGGTGGTCCCGTCGACGAAGTCAGTGCCCGTGATCGTCACCTTGGTTCCGCCCTTGGTGCTGCCTTGGGTTGGCGAGATCTCGGTGACGGTGGGGGGAGCCACGTAGGTGAACTGTGCGTTGGCGGCCGCCCTGGAGGAGCCGTCCGCCGTGCGGACGTGGACGTTGACGCTGCCGGCGTCGCTGGCCGGCACATCCACCACGATCTGGCTGGGTGAGGACCTGCGCACCTCGGCGCGCTGGCCGCCAAAGGTCACCACAGGGCGTGCGGTGAATCCTGAGCCGGTGATGACGACCTCGGTCCCCCCTGCCACGGGCCCGGAGTCCGACGACAGGGTCCGTACGAGAGGCGCCGGGTCCGAGAACAGCTGGGTCGTCGGGGAGGCGACGAGGGCCACGGCGCCAGTGACCACCCCAGCTCCGACCCCCGCGAGGAGGGCGATGCGGGTCCGTCGGCGTCGCCGAGCGATTCGTCTGCGTCGGGCCGGGCCGCGCCCAGCAGTACCCGAGGAGGGGCTCGAGTGCCGTGCCATGACCGTGCTCCTCGGGATCCCTCACACCGTGACTGACGACGCGCCCGGGCGTGATCCGTCGGCGCGATGTTCCTAGAGTAACCCGACCGTCAGGGTGACCAGGTTGTGATCGGAGGGAATGACACCGGTGAACCGACCGGCCGAATCAACGTCGACCACCGTGTGCCACCTCGTCATCTGCAGCCCTCCGCGGATGAGGATGTAGTCGACGTACGAACCGATCGCATAGCTCTCGTGAACCGTCAGGGGAGTGGACTGGAAGTAGTTGAGGCTGTTGTACCGCGTGTTGATGGCCTCGGCGACCAGGGTCTCCGCGCCCTTGTACCGGTAGGTGTTCACCAGCGGATCGAGGAATCCGGCGTCGGTCAGCATCGTGTGGGCGACGTTGGGCGGATTCTGGGAGTCGAACTTGCTGGCCGCCAGGTCGCCGGCGAAGACGATGGGCAGATCCGACGGGTTCTTGACCTTGATCTCGTCCAGGATGATGGCCATCTGTGTGGACCGGACTGCCCCGTTGGAGCCGCCATTCTTGTTGGGTTCGAGGTGGGTGTTGACGAAGAAGAACGACTTGCCGGTGCGCTGTTCCTTGAAGGTGGCCCACACCACGTAGCGCCCAGAACCATCGGTCGCGCTGCGATTGTCGAGCTTGCGGGCGCCCTGATTGATCATGGTCAGGCGAGAAGAGTTGTAGATGATGCGATCTGAGCTGCTGGCGCCGGTCTTGCACCGGCCAGATCTGTCTGCCTCGTAGCAGTAGCGGTGGGTGTTCGTGATCTTGTACGGGGAGCCCAACCGGTTGACGATGTCCTGGAACTGAGCCACGCCGGTTGCGGTGTGCTTGGTGCTGGCGGACGCCTCCTGCACGCCGATCACATCGAGCTTCTCGCGCTTGATCTGGCTGACCACGACCGGCACGCGCACCCTCCACCGCTCCTCGTTGGGCCCCCGAGACGAGTCGTACCCGCTCCCGACTCGAACGTTGAAGCTGCCGACATTGAAGAGCCGATCGGCAGGGGCGCCGTACTGGAACACTCCCTCAGACGTCTCAGGCGAGCTGCCTGACGGGGTCGTGACCGTCACCTGAACCTTGTCGATGGGGTGCGGCGGCGTCACTGCAGTGAGCTGGGTCGACGAGGCGACGCGAACTGACGTGGCGGGCGTGTCGCCGAAGTCGACGGTCGAGTCAGGCGTGAAGGCAGTGCCGCGGATCGTGATCGTTTCGCCGCCCGCCGGCTTCCCTTCGGTCGCGGACAACGAGGTCAGCGTCGGCGGCGCCGTGTAGGTGAAGGTGTTGGCGTCCGAGGCGACGGACCATCCGCCTGATGACTTGACCTGGACGCTCGCCGCTCCGATCACGCCCGCGGGTGTGACCGCCGTCAGGCGGGTGCTGGAGATCTTCTTGACCTCCGTGGAGTAGATCGCCCCGAACCGGACCTTGGTGGTCGACGTGTAGTACTTGCCGTCGATCGTGACCGTGGTCCCACCCTTGCCCGGCCCGGTGTCGGGCGACAGCGTGGAGATGACCGGAATCTTCCGGTAGGTGAAGACGCCGTTGGGCGTGACCGCAGATGTTCCGACGGACGTCTTGACGCGGACATCGACTCGACCAGCCGTGTGTGGCGGGGTGTCGACGGTCAGCTTGGTGCTGGAGGAGTAGCGCACCGCTTGTGCGTAGGTCGACCCGAACCGCACCCGACTGGTCTTGGTGAAGTACTTGCCAGTGATCGTGATGGTTCGACCTCCGGCCTCCGGCCCCGCCGTGGCGGACATCGAGGTGAGCACCGGTGCGCTGGCTGCTTGCGCTGGCGCGCTGACGAGTCCGAGCGCGCAGATCACGGCGATGACCAGCGACAGCATCGTCCAGCGCTCTGCTCGTCGTGTGGGCGACGAGAGAGTGGGGGAAGTCAGCATGTCGGTCCTCGGCAGCCTGTTTCGGGTGTGGTACCTGAGGAACCCTACTACTGAATGTGACCTCTGTGGCAAGGGTTTCTAAACAACACTGGTGTGATCAGTGTGATCAGTGATGCTGATGTGACGAGGGGCGGGGGCACCGCTCAGACGGGATCGTCCCCCTCGACGAAGTGCTCCGTCTCAGACAGCTCACGGCTGCGGCGTCGGACGACGAGAGCAGTCGCGACGCCGACAGCGGCCACGACGGCGCCGCCCGCGATCCACCACCACGGAAGGCCACTGTCGGACGCCTCGCCGGTGGCGTCGTCGGACACCTGGTCGGGACGCAGCACGGTGCCGTCCTCGGTGACGATCTCCACTCCGGGAGACTCGGTCGTCGTAGGTGCCGGCTCGTCGTCGGCGGAGGGCCGATTGGGGTTGTTGCCGGCGAAGATCGACGGTTGGTCCGGAGACCCGGACCATGTCGCGGGGGAGTCGAGCTTGGTCCACGTTCCCTTGCCGACAGAGAATTGATAGGCGCCGCCGATCAGGACGTTGGAACGGTCGTTGGCCCGGTAGTAGACCGAGTAGGTTCCGCGTGGAAGGTCGAACTCCAGCTGAGACGTCATGTTCGTGGTGTCGACCGTCGGAGGACCGCTGGTCACGCTCTTGCCGTTCGCGTCGAGCACGTAGATGCGCGCCGAATCGGGGATGATCTTCCAGGCGAACGCCATCGTCACGGCTGAGGGCGGCCGAGCGAGCTCCTCGCGCACGCGGGGCTCCATCGCCAAGGGGGCAGGGTCTGCCGCGACGGCCGGACTCGCGACGAGGAGGGCCAAGACGGCAAGGGCGAGAGCAGCGAGACGGCGCGCCATGGGTGATCCTTCCCGGTGGTCCAGATGTCGCCTGTGTGCACGTCCGGGGAGCGGGCCGACGGTCGGTACGTCCAGGCTGAACCGGTTTCAACTGATAACCTACTTCAGATTGCGACGCATCGGGCCTCCGAGGGTGCCGTGCATCCGGACGTCCGGGCGTTGCTCGCAGGATCCCGAAGCGAAGCGGAGATAGTGCATGCTGGGTCTGAACAGGCGGCGCGAGGCGTCCGGTCGACGCCGCGGGGCGATGGTGGCAGTCGCCTTCGTCACCTCGTCGTTGCTGGCGCTCAGCCCTGCAGTGGCGCTGGAATGGACCCCGGATCCCAATGGCACTCCCGGCGACGTGGCGGGCCCGTCCGCTGAGGACTGCCCGACGTTCACCGCCACCCCGCCAGCGTACGACGTGTTCTTCAACATGTTCGACATGGACACCCGTGGTTTTGGCGATGCCGGCAACAACACCCCGTGGAACTTCTCCAAGCGCATCGCTCAGATCGTGTGCGGCGCTGCCCCGAACTCGCGGATCGACATCGGCATGTTCTTCATCCGCGCGCTCGGCACGGTCGACCGGCCTGAGTCCGACCCCGAGCAGATCTGGACGGCGCTGGACTACGTGGTCAAGGAGCGCGGGGTCAAGGTCCGACTCGTCCTCGACGGTGGCGGCATCACCTCCTCGCTCGGCAAGAAGCAGATCACCGCACGCCTCGGCCCCAACTCGCCGATCGTCAAGGGCGATCTGAAGTGGTGCACCAACGGTTGCTACGAGACCAACACCTCGAAGGTGCTGCCGAACTCGATCAACCATGAGAAGTTCATCACGATCAGTGACACGATCTGGCCCAACAGCACGACCAGTGGACCGCACCCAGCCATCTACTCCACGTCGGCCAACATCTCCCGCGGGCAGACGCGCAGCTACATGGCCGATGGATCGCTGATCTATGACGACATCAGCATGTACGACCTGTTCGTCAAGCGATTCGAGGGCATGCGGTACTGCGCCGTCGACAAGTACTGCTCCCTGTCGGGCGTGAACGCGGCGTCGGGCCAGACGCTGGTTGATGGCAAGTCGATGGGCGGCTACTACCCGAACGTCTGGGTCGATCCGGTCTACCGCCACCCCACGGACAACGGGCGCGGCACCACGGTCTCGTTCAGCCCGCAGCCGCAGACGGCGCGTGACTACTTCGCCAAGCAGTTCGATGACGTTGACTGCAAGGTCGATGGCACGGTTCGGGTGGGCATGTTTCGCCTGAGCGATGCCCGAGCCGAACAGTTTGCCCGCGCCGCCAAGCGACTGGCCAGCGGCGGATGCAACGTCAAGATCATGCTGTCCCCGAAAGGTGGCATGGCCACGATCACCAAGGCAACGGCCAGTCTGCTGGCCAACGCGGGCATCAAGGTGCGCTGCTCCGCCACGCCGCTGCACACCAAGTACGTGCTGATCGGTTCTCGACGCAACAACGAGGGCCGGGTGCTCTTCGGCACGGCCAACATGTCCACCTCGGGTCTGCGGTACAGCGACGAGCACATGCTGCTGATCGATTCGCGCCGCACGTCACCGGCCTACAAGGACGACGCTCGTCGCCTCTACGCCAAGTTCATGGCCGGGTGGAATGAGATGAACCAGGGGAGCACCACATGCAAACCGACCACGTGATGTCTTGGGCCGATCGAGCCCGGCGTCTGTGGGTCCTTGTCGGACTTGCTGTCGTCGCGTCGCTCCTGGTGCCCTCATCAGCCGGCGCGGCTGCGGGAACTCCCCAGAACCCTGTTGCGGAGTCGCTGGGCAACGACACCGTCGAGGTCAACTGGGACGCCGTCCCCGACGCGGCGCGCTACCTGGTGGAGTACTCGACGCGGAGCTCGTTCTCCAGCTCGACCACCTCCACGTACACCAATGATGACAATCTGACCAAGACGGTGGCGTACATCGGGGGCCTGACTCGCGACACGCGGTACTACTTTCGGGTCTCCGCGGTGGACGTGGGTGGCGCCAAGAGCGAGCCGAGCACCGTGGTCGACGCAACCCCGAAGTACGAGTACGGTTCGGTCGACGGCATCAGCCCCCAGAACATCGGTACCACGTTCGCGCAGGTGGAATGGGTCTTCAACGCCGCCACGCTCGGCACCCCCGGCTGGCGGCTGCGAGCCGAGAACAAGGCGGATCGCTCCGAGGCCCACATCAAGGATGTCGGATCGGACCCCAACGGCAAGATCACCGGCCTGAAGCGCAATTCCACGTACTACGTGTGGGTGGCGTCGCTGCTCCCGGCCAACGGAGATGCACCTGCTGTGCGGGTGGGTCCGTATTCGAAGGCGATCACGATCACCACGTCCAACTTCGACGTCAGCGGCCCGTCAGATCTCAAGATGACGGTGCAGAAGTCGACTGAGATCACCTTGGAGTGGAAGGCGCCCGACGTCCTCCCGGCCGGCTACAAGTACGTCGTGCAGTACGGCACGAACGCGGCCGTCACCAAGGACGTGAAGACAGCCGCTGCGACGGCGGCCACCTCCAAGACGATCACTGGCCTGACCCCCAACGTCAACTACTTCATGCGCGTCTACGTGGTGGATGAGGGCGGCTCGGCCCGGAAGTCAGACTCCTCGGACGTGTTGCAGACCAAGACACCCACGTCGCGCGGAACCATCACGGGCAACGTCACGGGAATTCCGACGACCGCGCTCAAGGACCTGGTCGTGACGGCGTACCAGACCAAATCGGGCGCCGGCGACGAGGGCAACCTGGTCGAGGCGGCCGACGTCGACCGCAATGGCAACTACACGATCGCCGTTCGGCCAGGGATCTACCGCATCCACGCCTCCTACACAGGATCGGCCAACTACACGTCGCTGTGGGCACGCACCGAGTCCGTCGGCACCATGAACTGGGCTGATGGCACAAATCTGGCCGTCGCCGCGAATGCCAACCGGGCCGCTCCGACCGTCACCCTGGGAACGGGCGGGAAGGTCGAGGGCACTGTCCGCGATCCCTACGTCGCCGAGGGCGAGACCAAGGGCGCCCCGTTACCAGCGGTCGACGTGACCGCTCGCAGCTGCTGGAGCGAGCTGGTGGGCAATCGTTACGACCGCGACGTCATGGCGGCCACCACCACCAACAGTCAAGGTGCCTACACCCTTGACGGTCTGCCCGACGGCGCCTACTGGTTGCGCTACATCTACAAGTCCGGCGATGGATTCGAAGCATCTGCCACCGCCGTCAAGCTCAAGGACCACAAGGTCGTCAGTCACCTCGAGGCCGGCGAGAGCTGTCTGAGCATGCCAGATCGCTACTCCGATGCGGACGTCAACGTGGTCATGCAGGAGAAGGACTTCCGCAAGAAGTACTCGATCCACGTCTACGGCTCGCGCAAGGTCGGCACGACCCTGAAGACCAAGTTCAACAAGTGGATCGGATCGCAATACGGTTCATCTGCCACGCGATCGCGGATGGAGTGGGTCTGGACCCGCAACGGTGTCGAGATTCCCGGCACGAGCGGCAACACCCACGACAACGGTTACCCGCCAGATGACTTCTGCAGCAGCATCAGGTGCTTCCCCCGGTACAAGCTGACGTCGAAGGATCGCCGCAAGTACATCTCCTTGAAAGTGACGTACAGCGACTACGGCTACATCACCCAGACCAAGACGTATCGGAAGTTCAAGGTCCGCTGACGTCGTGACGGGGCGCCGGTGCCACCCTTGAATGTCGCCGGCCCACCGTCTTCCACCACCACGGCGGTGTCCAGCGGACGCCTTCCGTCCCGAGGAGTTCCATGTTTGATCTGAAGTCACGCACCGCCGCCGCCGGGAACAACAAGACCGGCAAGCGCTTGCGGTTCGGCACGTCACTTGAGTTCGCCATCGCGGTGCTCAACCCGACCGGCACGGCCCACCCCATGGTGCAGTTCGTGGCGACCTACTTCTTCTGGCTGATCAACGCCGCGGTCGGTGCACTCGTGCTGTCCTTGATGTTCGGGTGGGTCTGGGTAGCGCTGGCGGCCATGGCTGCGGCGCTGCTCGTCGACGCCCTGGCCGCTCGCGGCATGAGCCGCGACGCCATCGTGCTGCACCGACTGCGCGTCGACAACGCGTTGCGGGGGCTGATCTACGTCGGCTTGTTCGCGGCCGTGCTGGCCCGCAGCGACGAGGGACCGACCGCGGCCGCGGTCATCTTGCTGGGCTTCGGCTCCTATGGCGGGCAGTTCTTGTACCGGTTGTCCGCGCGCTGGCTGGCCGGCAAGCAGGTCGCGGTGCGGTACATCCCGCACGGCGTCCAGGCCGAGCCATTGCCTACCATGGCCAGGCTGTACATGCGGGGCATGATCCAGTCGGCACCGCAGGTGTCGCTGCTGGCCGCGGCTGTCGCGGCCGTCGCAGTCGTCGGAACGGACGGTCGCGTCGCTCTGGCGTGGTGGATCGTGGCAGCAGCCTGGATCCTGAGCATCGGCGGCGGCGTCTGGAACGCGATGATCGCGCGCAGACTCGGCTCGGAGGAGACGACCGAGCGGCTGACCACCGATCTGCAACGATTCCTCGATGACTTGAAGCCGACCCACGTCACGTACCTGGCGGCCGGTGCTGGACAGTCTGGCTACATCCTCAACCAGTGGATCCCGGTGATCGAGCAGGTTCCGTCGCCGGGATTCGTGTTGATCCGCGAGGCCACGAACTTGTCGCCGGTGCAGGAGACGTCCTTACCGATCATCTGGTCGCCCAAGACCCGCCACGTCGAGGAGCTCACGTCGGGGCGCGTTCACATCGCGTACTACCTGGCCAACGCCGGCAAGAACGTGCACCTGCTGCGCGAGGCTGCCGTCAAGCACGTCTTCCTCAACCACGGCGACAGCGACAAGTCCACCAGCGCCAACCCTGTGTCACGGGTCTACGACGAGGTGTGGGTGGCAGGGCAGGCGGCGATCGACCGGTACGAATCGGCTGGCATCACGATTCCGGACAAGAACTACGCGATCGTCGGCCGGCCGCAGATGGCGCGCCTGCAGGTCGGGCCGCGGGGTGCCGGTCGATCGACCCTGCTGTACGCCCCCACCTTCGAGGGCTATTACGAGGAGTCGAACTATTCCTCGTTGGAACGCATGGGTCCGGCGATGATTCGACACCTCCTGACCGAGTACCCAGACCTGCGCATCATCTTCAAGCCGCACCCCAACAGCGGCGTCCAGCGTCCCGGCATGAACGCGGCCCGCATCGCCATCGCGGAGATGCTCGAGGCAGGCGATCACGTGTTCGTCGACCCGTCGTCGCCGGTCACCTTGTATGACGCCTTCGACCAGTCCGATCTGATGATCTCGGACATCTCCAGCGTCGTGACCGACTACCTGTACACCGAGCGACCGATCATCGTGTCCAACCCGGTCCAGATGCCCGTCAGTCAGTTTTTGAGCACCTTTCCGACCCAGAGATCCAGCTACCTGCTGGATGGCGACCTCGGCAACTTCGACCTCATCTTGCGCGACGCGCTCGGTGCGGACTCGCGACGGGCCGAGCGCATCGATCAGGGCAAGTACGTGCTGGGGGATCTGCCGCAGGGTCCCATGCGGGCCTTCCTCGACGAGACCGAGCGGGTGACGCGCGAGTCGATCGTGCACGCCGGGACGATCGCGAACCGATTCCGCATCTCGGCCATCGGCGATCCGATGATCGATCAGGCGGCCGACGACTCAGAGGATCCCGACGACGACTGACGATGGTCAGCGTGACATCAACCGACGCAGCCTCGTTCTGGGTCGCAGTGCTCTCCTCACTCGCTGCGCGCGGGTGGGAGGTGGCGGAGGTGGTGGTGGTGTGGGCGGCTCCGGTGCAGGTGGTGGCGCCGGTGGCGGGAACGGCAAGGTCACCCAGTCTGGAGCGTAGGGCTGCATGCCAGCGCTGATGCGCTGGCGCACCTCGGCGATCGCAGCGTGGATGTCGTTAAAGGGCACGCCGTTGAGCTGCGCGGGTGAGAAGCGCCACCACTGCAGGTCCAGCAGCTCTGCGATCGTCTGGGCGTCGAACCGGTGCGAAATGAGTCGGGCCGGGACTCCCCCCACGATGGCGTACGGAGCGACGTCTTTGGTGACGACAGCGGAGGAGGCGACGACCGCACCGTCGCCGATCGTCACACCACGCAGGATCGTCACCCCCGAACCGATCCACACGTCGTTGCCGATGACAGGCGGTTCGCCGCGGAAGTCGCAGGCTTCCTCGGGAATGCGGGTGCTGAGCCCGGCTGGATGGAAGCTGAATCGTTCCTCGTTGTACTGAAATGCACTCGAGCTCAACCAGTCGGTGGGATGCTCGTGGTCGCCGATCCTGATCTTTCCCGCGATCGAGCAGTATCGTCCGATCGAGCCGACCCAGACGGCCAAGCCGCTGTAGAGGTAGGTGAACGCACCGACGCGGGTGGAGCTGTTGAAACCGAACCGGCCGAGGAACGCCACCGGCGGCTCGACCTCGACCGTGTGGCCCGCCAGGACATGCACCCGGGCGTGGCCAGCAACCGATGCGCGCTCCTCCTCACTGACCTGAGCCGGGTCACGTGAGTCGGCGCCGTCATCAGCCGCCGGCTCGGCGGCATGATCCGGTGAGGGGATGCTGTTCAACTCACTCACGCAGGCTTCTTCGCGTCCCACGCTGCGTTGCGACGAGAAATGGCCGCAGAAACGGCCTCGACGAAGGCTGTGGTCGCGGCACCAGGAGTGACGTCGCCCAGGTGTGTGGCAATGTCGTCGGTCACGTTGGGCGGGTTGCGCAGCAGGTCCGCGACGTGGTCGGCTGCGGCCGCGGCATCGGCGACCCGCAGGCGAGGCAGCCGGGTGGCCAGCGTTCCCGGCGCCGCATCGGTGCCATCTGGCACTGTCACGAGCACCGGACGACCGGACGGCATCCAGTAGCTGACGACGGCCGACACGTCGGTGATCAAGGCCGCCGCGGACCCGAAGGAAGCACGCAGATCTGGCGTCTCGTCGACGTGGTGGCCAGCTGCCATGACCATGGCCCGGATGCGGCGATCGGCATCGGCGGCGGTCGGGTCGTGACGGCCGGTGAACGGGTGAGGTCGATAGACGATCTCGTGACCAGCCCGCAGCAGCGAGGAGACGATCGCCTCGCCATGACTGCTGACAGAGGTGTATGACATCGACGGATGGGCGCCCTCCCACGTCGGTGCGTAGACGATCCGTGACCCGGGGCCCGTGACGGGAGCCTCCCACTGCACAGCGGCGCCGTCCAGCTGGGGCTGCCCGATCACGACAGCGTGGCCCCGAGCGTCGTAAAACATCAGCTCCGCTTCCAGTCGGTCGATGGCCGCGGATCCCGCCACGAAGTAGTGATCGAAAGCCTTGACCTGATTGGAGGCAAAAACCCGTTTGTCGCTGTCTCCGTGTCCGATGTAGACGTGCAGCATCGACCGAAACCGGAGGCAGTCGAAGTCCAACGGATCAAGATTGACGTACAACGCGATGCGGACATCAGGACTGATCGCCAGCAGCTCGTCGAGCTCTGCTGACGTGCCGAGCGAGAGGGCGTTCAAGGACGAAGCGGCGCGCACGTGAGCGCTGACTCGCGAGTCTCGACACACCACGAGTACCGGGTGGACGCGGTGCAGCTGTTCGAGGGCGTGGAACCACGGGCGGATCTGGTAGAGGCTGTCGGGAGCCGTCGGGAACCACACGATGACGGTGGCCGTGAGGGGGGTGAGGCGGTCTTCCAGGTCGCTGACCCGGTTGACGTAGGTGCCCGGAAGACGGGGGGACCGTCGAACCCGGTCGGTGGCCCACGACATCATCTTGCCCATGACTGATCAGGCTAGCGGCTGGCTGGTGAGTATGACCCCTCGGCGGGCCGAGCAACGGGCGCGGCGTGGGTATCGGTGGATTGGTTCTGACTCAGGTGTTGGCGTTCTTGCGCAACGCGCGACGCAGCTGCACGATGCGCAATGACCCAGGAACAGCCACGACGAGCACGCCGATCACAGCAGACAGCAAAAGCGCCACAGCCAAGGAGATTTGGCCCTCGAAGCCGAGGAACTTGACCGCCACGCTGTCGGAGTTCTGCGCGATGAACACCAGCAGGAAGATGGTCAGGATGGCCGCCACGATCAATCCGACGTACAGAGCGCTCACTCGGCCGTGACGAACCTTGCCGCCGGACGTCATGCCGGGCTGGCGCCCCGCCTGTGAGTCCGGCTTTGCGTCCGGCTTCCGGGGCGGGGTAGCGGGGGATGGGGGCGCCGCGGGACGATCGCTCGCGGTCGGGACTCCCGAACCGGTCGGCTGGTCTGCGGAGGAAGTGTCGTTGCCCTCGGTCACGGTGTGCTCCTGATCAGTGGTGGGAGACGAGGATGCCCCCGCCTCCAGCGTAAGCGGCCTCAGGATCGAGGGGCGAGCAACGGATGCAGCGTGTTGTCGTACATGCTCAACGCTGCACCGATCGCCATGTGCATGTCGAGGTACTGATACGTGCCGAGTCGTCCACCGAAGTGCACACCGGACTCGGCCTTGGCCAGCTCGCGGTAGGCCAGCAGCCGCTCGCGGTCCTGCGGGGTGTTGACCGGGTAGTAGGGCTCGTCGGCCGCCGCGTTGTCGGCAAACCGGCTGAACTCGCGCATCACGACCGTCTTGTCTGCGGGGTAGTAGTCGCGTTCGGGGTGGAAGTGGCGGAACTCGTGGATGCGCGTGTACGCGATCTCAGGATCCGCATAGTTCATGACCGGGGTGCCCTGGAAGTCGCCGACCGGCAGCACCTCGGTCTCGAAGTCGAGCGTGCGCCACGACAGGTCGCCGTGGGCGAAGTCGAAGTAGCGGTCGATCGCGCCGGTGTAGACGACCGGAAGGACTCCGGCCGTGGCCACCTTGTTGAAAGGCTGCGACTCGTCGAAGAAGTCGGTGTCGAGCGTGACCGTGATCCTCGGGTCGTCGGCCATGCGCTCGATCCACGCGGTGTACCCGTCGACCGGCAGCCCCTCGTGGGTGTCGGAGAAGTAGCGGTTGTCATAGGTGTAGCGCACCGGGAGCCGGCTGATGATGTCGGCGCCGAGCTCCCGCGGGTCGGTCTGCCACTGCTTGGCGGTGTATCCGGCGATGAACGCCTCATAGAGGGGGCGTCCGATCAATGAGATGCCCTTCTCCTCCAGGTTCTGCGGCTCGCCGAGAAATGACCCGGCCTGCTCGGCCACCCACGCGCGGGCCTGGTCAGGAGTGAACGCTGATCGGTTGAACTGGTTGATCGTGCCCAGATTGATCGGCAGGGGGTACACCTCATCGCGGTACGTGGAGTACACGTGGTGCTGATAATCGGTGAATGCGGTGAAACGGTTTGCGTACTCCCAGACGCGTTCGTTCGAGGTGTGGAACAGGTGCGCGCCGTACTGGTGCACTTCGATGCCAGTCTCGGGCTCGGGTGCGCTGTAGGCGTTGCCGCCGATGTGATCGCGGCGGTCGATCACCTGGACC
>NZ_JBAVCB010000148.1:0-3394 GCF_049586495.1 Aeromicrobium sp.
GGTCGGATCGGGTCGATCGAGGTGGTGACCGTCGACCACGGCGTGGAGCGATCGACTTATCAGCCGGTGCACGCAGGTGTCCACCCAGGAGACGCCGTTCATCGCGGCCAGGTGCTCGGCACTCTTCAGCCGGGACCAAGCCACTGTGCAGGCGCCTGCCTCCACCTGGGGCGAGTTCGTGGCGATGACGCGTACGGTGACCCACTGGACCTGCTGGGAGGTGGTCGGTTCAGGCTCATCTCCCCCGACGGACGGCCGCCAGCTCCCCCCGTCGGCGCCCGCGGAGTGCTGCGCCGACCCGTCGTGGGTGCCATTTCCTCGCCGTACGGCCAACGACGGCACCCCATCACCGGTGTCCGCAAGATGCACGACGGAACCGACTTCGCCGCGCCGTGCGGCACCGCGGTGCGTGCAGCAGCCGCCGGTCTGGTCACGACCACGCCGTCCGACCGCGCCTACGGACGGCGTGTGGTCATCGACCACCGCGGCGGGATGGTCACCGGATACGCACACCTGTCGTCGCAGTCAGTCGCCCCCGGCATCCGAGTGCGGGCCGGTCAGATCATCGGCCGGGTCGGCGCCACCGGGCTGGCCACCGGGTGCCACCTGCACTTCATGGTGCTGCGCGGTGGCCGCCCGGTGAATCCGACCCAGCTGTTGTGAATGGGGTCAGCTGACGAACTCGGTCTCCAACGTGATGTCGACAGCAGCCAGCGCCTTGCTGACCGGGCAGGTGTTCTTGGCGTCTTCGGCAGCCTTCTCGAAGCCCGCCTGGTCGAGACCAGTGACCTCGCCCGTCACCTTCACAGCGATGCCGGTGATCTTGAAGCCGCCGGCAGGGTCCTCCCCGAACGAGACGTCGGCCGTGACCTCCAGCGACTCAGGGGATCCGCCGGCGGCCGCAAGAAGGGCCGACAGTTGCATGGCGAAGCACGAGGAGTGGGCAGCAGCGATGAGCTCCTCGGGGCTGGTGGTCCCATCGGCATTCTCTGCGGTGCGCTTGGGCCACGAGACGTCGAACGTCGCGGCCCCCGAGCTGGTCAGTTCGACCTGGCCGGAGCCGTCGTCGAGGGTTCCGTTCCAACCGGTGCGGGCAGTACGTGTGGCCATGTGGTGCTCCTGACTCCTGGGCGCGCCCCCGTCGGGCGCACCTCTTGACCGTAGGCCAGGCGCCAGATTGTGCAGGTTCAAGCACCGTTCTGCTGTGGATCAACGGTGCCCCGCCCGCACGTGTGGTGAATCAGGCGCGGGGATGCGCTAGACGGTAGGCGCTGCGGAGCCGCTCGGTGCTGACGTGGGTGTAGATCTGCGTCGTGCCCAGGGAGGCGTGGCCCAAGATCTCCTGCACGGACCGCAGGTCGGCGCCACCCTCCAGCAGGTGCGTGGCAGCGGTGTGTCGCAAGCCGTGAGGTCCCAGATCCGGCGCTCCCTCGACGACCGACAACCGCTCGTGCACGACGCGGCGCACGGCTCGCTGGTCGATTCGGGCCCCGCGAGCTCCGAGAAACAGAGCCGCGCCGCTGCCATCGACCACCAGATCAAGGCGTCCCCGCTCCACCCACAAGTCGATGGCGTCGGCCGCTGGCGCACCGAACGGGACCATGCGTTCCTTGCGGCCCTTGCCAAAGACGCGGACGACACGACGAGCCCGATCGACGTCGTCGAGATCCATGGCGACCAGCTCGCCGACCCGGATGCCCGTGGCGTACAGCACCTCGAGGATCGCCAAGTCACGCAGGCCCACCGAAACATCGGTGGCCAACGCTTCCGTGGTCGCGTCGAGCAGGGCGCGCACCTCGGCCACGGACAGCGCCTCAGGCAGGTCCCGGTGCGCCTTGGGGCTCGCCAGCAGTGCCCCTGCATCAGCGTCGGCGCGACCGGTACGGGCGAGCCAGGTCGTGAACACTCGGGCAGCCGTGCCGCGGCGAGCCAGCGTGGTACGCGCCCGTCCGAGGGTCTGCTGGGTGGCCAGCCAGCTGCGCAGCGACCGAATGGTCAGACCGGCCGGGTCATCGATGCCGAGACGGCCCGCGTGCTCAGCCAAGTTGGTCAGGTCGACCAGGTAGGCCCGCACCGAGTGGGCTGAGAGATCACGCTCGGCAGCCAGGTGCCGCTCGTAGTCGCCAAGTACCCGCGCCCAGGTCTCGCTGATGCGAGCTTCGTCCGACTCCGCCATGGGTCAAGTGTGCGCGCCGCGACCGACCCCATCAGCCCGCCATGCCGAGAGCCGCCAGCTCTTCGACCACGTCCTGGCCCGACGTGACGAGCACGGCCTTGCCCGCCCGCACCGCTGCGTGCACCCCAGCTGATCGGTTCGACGTGACCGGACCGGGTACCGCCGTCGTGGTGCGTCCGAGCAGATCGGCCCAGTGCAGGGTGTTCAACGACCCGCTGCGCAGCTGGGCCTCGACGACGGTCGTGCCCAAGGTCAGCGCCGCGATGATGCGGTTGCGAGACAAGAAGCGGTGTCGCAACGGGGCTGCCCCGGGCGCCTGCTCGCTGACGACGAGGCCGCCCTCGTCGACGATGCGGTCGAGCAAGATGGCGTGCGCTTCGGGGTAGACACGATCGGCGCCGCATGCCAGGACCGCGATGGTCGGTCGGTCGACGACCAACGCCCCTCGGTGCGCACACGCGTCGATGCCGTAAGCCGCACCGCTGACGACGGTGAAATCTGCTGACGCCAGATCTGCTGCGACCTCCCCGGCGATCTCGGCGCCGTACGTCGAGCAGGACCGGGCACCGACCACGGCGACGGACCGCGAGGCGAGGCGGTCCAGCCGGGCGGCACCGCGGACCCAGAGCCCGAGGGGGCCGCCAGCGGTTTCCTGCAGCGGCTCGACGTGGTCGAGATCGGCCAGCTGGGCCGGCCACTGGGAGTCGCCGGGACACACCCAACGGAGTCCTGAATGAGCAGCTCGATTCCGGACCTGGTCACGCTCGCGCTCCAGCTGACCTGCGCGTTCGCACCAGGTCGCCGGCAGCGCCGAGCCGTCAAGCGGCTCGCTGGCCAACAGCGCCTGCAGCACCCTGATCGGCGAGTGAACGACCAGCAGATCTCGCAGGCGCGGGTCGCCTGGCTCGATGAGCAGGCTCAACGCAAGACGAGCGGCTGCCGCGGCCCTCACGAGGCCCGCACCAGATCGCGCACTGCGCCACCTAGAGGCGACCCGCGGCGCAGGGCGAGTCCGATCTCGACGTCTTCGGTCGTGGGTGCGTCGTGCCCCGCCAGATCGGCGGCGGTCCACGCCAGTCGCAGCACCCGGTCGGCCGAGCGCGGGTTGAGGGCGTGGCCCCGCAGCTGGGCATCGATCAGGTCGCGGCCCTGCGGAAGAACCGGCCACCGGCGTCGCAGGTCGGCTCCCGGCACGTCGGCGTTGACGGCCCACGGAGT
>NZ_JBAVCB010000149.1:0-7572 GCF_049586495.1 Aeromicrobium sp.
GTGACTCCTCAGCGGGCGTGCGTGACTCCTCAGCGGGCGTGCGCGACTCGCCAGCGGACGTGCGTGACTCGTCGGCGCTACTCCGCGGTGGCGTTGGGCTTGCGCCAGGAGCGCTCGAAGGGCAGACGCCAGGCTTTGGGAGCGATCAGCTGGTGCACAGCGTTCGGGCCCCAGGTTCCCGCGGGATAGGCGCGGACCGGAGGGGTGTCGGCCAGCAGGGGCTCGGAGATCTGCCACAGCCGCTCGATGCCCTCGGCCGTCGTGAACAGGGTGCGCTCGCCGCGCATCGCGTCGTAGATCAACCGTTCGTACGCTTCGAGCACCTGTCCGGCGCGGTCGGTGTCGTGCATCGCGAACTGCATGCTCAGCTTGTCCAGCTTCATGCCCGGGCCAGGCCGTTTGCCGTAGAAGGACAACGACATCTTCGAGGCGTCGGCGAGATCGAAGGTCAAGTGGTCCGGCCCGGCCAGCCCGACTCCGGACCCTGAAGGAAACATGCTCTTGGGTGGTTCGCGGAACGCGATGGAGATGACGCGCGCGCCCTCGGCCATCTTCTTGCCCGTGCGCAGGAAGAACGGCACGCCAGCCCACCGCCAGTTGTCGATCTCGGCCCTCAGCGCCACGAAGGTGTCAGTGTCGGAGTCGGCCGGAATGCCCGGTTCGTCCCGGTACCCCTGGTACTGCCCCCGCACCACTTCGCGGGGATCCAGCGGCAGCATCGACCGAAAGACCTTGTTCTTCTCCTCCGAGATCGAATCTGAGTCCAGTGACGTCGGCGGTTCCATCGCCATGAAGGCCATGACCTGAAACAGGTGGGTCACCACCATGTCCTTGAACGCTCCCGTGCCTTCGTAGAACCCGGCTCGTCCCTCCAGCGACAAGGTCTCCGGCACGTCAATTTGTACGTGGTCGATGAAGTTGCGGTTCCAGATCGGCTCGAACAGACCGTTCGCGAACCGGAAGGCGAGGATGTTGAGGGCCGCCTCCTTGCCCAGGAAGTGGTCGATGCGAAAGATCTGGCTCTCGTCGAACACCTCGTGGATCGATGCGTTCAACGCCCGAGCGCTGGTCAAGTCGGTGCCGAAGGGCTTTTCCATGATGATCCGTGAGCCCTGCACGAGGCCTGCAGCGGCCAGCGTGCGCACGACGTCGAGGGCGGCCCTCGGCGGCACGCTGAGATAGTGCAGACGGCCGTGCTGCCCGCCCAACGCGGCCTCCTGCTTGGCTGCCTCCTGCGCGAGCCGCTCGGGCCCAGCAGTCACGTTGACGTACGACAGGCGCGCCGTGAAGTCCGCCAGCTCCGCATCGAGCACCGGTCGCGTGCTGAACTCCCGGCACGCCTCGGCTGCATAGGTCCGGAATCCGGCGTCATCCAGCTCGTCCAGCGAGACGCCGATGATGCGCGAGTCAGGCACCAGACCGGACTGCACGAGGTGCATCAGTCCCGGCAACAGCTTGCGCCGGGCGAGGTCACCGGTGGCTCCGAAGATGACGATCAGGTGCGGCTGTTCCATGGCCACAGGCTAGACCTGCGGTCAGATGAGGCGGCGGTCGTTGGCCCAGCGAGTCAGCTCGTGACGGCTGGACAGCTGCAGCTTGCGCAGCACGCTGCTGACGTGGGTCTCGACGGTCTTGATCGAGATGAACAGCTCTTTCGCCACCTCCTTGTAGGCGTAGCCGCGTGCGATCAGGCGCATGACCTCACGCTCGCGCTCGGTCAGCCGGTCCAGATCCTCGTCGACCTGCGCGACCTCGATGGTGCCTGCGAACGCGTCCAGCACGAAGCCCGCGAGTCGTGGCGAGAACACGGCATCGCCAGCTGCGACCCGCACGATGGCGGCGACCAGGTCGGGCCCGGAGATGTTCTTGGTGACGTAGCCGCGGGCACCGGCTCGGATGATGCCGATGACGTCCTCGGCGGCATCACTGACCGACAGTGCCAGGTAGGTCGTGGTGGCGTGCCGCAGGTTCAGCCGTCGGATGACCTCCAGCCCCCCACCGCCGGGCATGTGCACGTCGAGCAGCACGACATCAGGCCTCAGGTCCGCGATGATCTGCACGGCGCTGTCGACATCCTCCGCCTCGCCAACCACGTCGACGGCAGCGCTGATCTCAGCGCGGACCCCGGTCCGGAACATGGCGTGATCATCGATGATGGCGACTCTCAGCTGGTTCATGGGGTGCTCTCCTGAAGCGGCTCATCAGTCGGCGCGTTGGCGCGTCCACTCACCGGAGCCGAGAGCCGCACCTCGGTTCCTTCGCCTGGAGCGGTGCGGATCGTGGCGGTGCCCCCGTGTCGTTCGACGCGATCGACGATGGAGCGACGTACGCCCATCCTGTCCTTGGCGATCTGCGCCGCGTCGAATCCCACGCCTCTGTCGCGGACGAATACCGACGCCGTGCGCCCGTCAGCCTCGGCGTACACGTCGATCCGATCGATTCGAGCATGAGTGGACGCGTTGACCATCGCTTCACGGGCCGCCCGGACCAGTGCCGTGACCGCCGACCCCATTGGCGCATCACCGACGACGACGGTCTCGATCGCCACGCCGTGGGAATTCTCGACCTCGGCGGCGACTCCGCGCAGCGAGGCCGCAAACCGGTCCCCGATGGTCTCGTCGGTGCCGTACAGCCACGCGCGCAGCTCCCGCTCCTGGCGACGAGCCAGGGTCGCGACCTGCGCCGCGTCGGCCGGATTCTTCTGCAGCAGCGCCAGGGTCTGGAGCACCGAGTCGTGCAGGTGCGCGGCGACATCGGCCCGCTCCTGCGACCGCATCCGCTCGCGACGTTCGTCGGACAGGTCGCCCATCAGCTTGTAGAGCCACGGACCAAGAATCAGCGCGACGCCCAGCAGGGCGATCACGACAGCAGACCCAAGGTCGAGGACTGCCCCCCATCCACGGTCCTGCGTGATGACGTAGGTGGCGGCCAGCGCCACGAGCACGATGCCGACACCCACGCGTGCCGCAAAGGCCACCCCAGCTGTCTGGCGCATCCACCGGCCGAGCGACGCATCGTCGAACTGACGCCAGATCACCGCGATCCCGAGCACTGCGACCAGGACCGGCGCCAGCAGCGATCCGTCCGGCCCGCGGCCCGTGGCCTGCAGGAGCACCAGGACGCCGACGCCGATGGCGGCCAGCGCGACGCCCTGAACGACCTCCGTGGACGCCGGTCGCGTGCTGGTCCGCAAGCCCCGACGGGTGGCGGACTCCAGGCCCGGGGACATCTCGGGCTGTTGCAGCGGCAGAAATCGCCACAGCAGCAAATAGGCGATGACGCCGGCGCCGTTGAACCACGTACCGACGATGAAGGCGATGCGAACAGCCAGGACGCCGACCCCCAGGTGTTCGGCGACACCGGTGCTCACCCCGGCGACCAGTCGACGATCGGCCGGTCGATGCGCACGGCGGAATTCGCTCACCCCTGATCGTCACACGTCGTGGGGCTGGCCCGCCAGACCGGACTCCCCCCGACGCACCCTGACGCGGCTCATGACCAGTTCAGGGTCGTCCCCGATGTGCGCAGGGGCGCCGGTCCGAGACGATGAAGCCATGAACGACACCCATCAGGACCCCCCCGCGGGCGACACGGGGCGGGATGCCGACCCACCCGCTGAGGGCTTCGACGCCCAGCGGCTTCGCACCGTGGCCGACATGCAGCGATCCTCCACCCCACGTCTGGTGGCCGGGGTCTGCGCCGGCATCGCTCGCTACCTGAATGTCGACCCGGTGCTCGTGCGCATCGTGTTCGCCGTGCTGATCTTCCTCGGCGGCGCCGGCGTCATCCTGTACGCCGCCTTCTGGTTCCTCGTGCCGGCCGACGATGCCGAGAAGTCCATCGCCGCGGACTGGTTCAGGCTGGACGCCAACGAGGAGAGGATCCGCGTCGGCGGACTCGTGGTCGCCGCCGCGCTGGCCGTGCTGGTCGCCGTCGGCGACAGCGGCTGGGGGTGGGGCGGCGGCGTGCCGTGGGGCCTGATTCCGCTGGCGCTGCTGGTGTACCTGTTCGTGGTGCGCCCTCGCCAACGCCGCCAGAAGCACGAAGCCGCCACTGTCGCGGCGCTGCAGTCGCCGGTGCACGAGTCGGTGAAAGACGGATTCCGGACCACCACCTACACGCTGCCGCCCGAGCGCCGGTCGTGGGCGCTGACGGCTCTGACCTTGTCGATCACGGCGATCGCCATCGCGATCGCCCGCATCGTCGCGGACTCTGGTGACGGCGCGCCGTGGACCACGTACGTGGCGCTCTCCCTGGCCATCGTCGGCGCCGGACTGCTGATCAGCACGGTCGTCGGCGACGGCGGGCCGCTGATCTTCCTGGGGCTGCTGCTCGCCGTCGCGCTCGGGCTCGGTGCCCTCCTGCCCAACCCGCGCATCGGGGAGCAAACGCTGGCGCCGACGAAGGCCGCCGACGTGTCGTCCACCTACGAGCACGGTGTCGGGGTGCTGGAGCTGAACCTCACCGGCCTCGAGGACCCCGATTCCCTGCTGGGAACGACGATCAGCCTCGAGACCGGCGTGGGACAGACGCGGGTGATCGTCCCCAACGGGCTGAACGTTGCCATCGACGCCGACCTGGTGGCCGGGGAGATCGCAGTGTTCGACCGCACGACGAACGGCACAAAGACCCGCATCCAGACGCCAGCAGATCCGGGTCGCGCCCTCACCGTGACCATCGACCAGAAGATCGGAGACATCGAGGTGATCCGCCAGTGACCACCCACGCCTTCCGGTGGAGAGGTCTGATCTTCGGACTCATCTTCGTTGCCATCGCTGGAGGCTGGGCCGCCTGGAAGCAAGACCTGCTGACCCAGCAGCAGTTCAGCTTCACCGTCAGCGCTGTCCTGATCGTCTTCGGCATCCTCGGCGTGATCGCCACCTTCTGGCGACCCGTCCCGCGCCCGCCCAGCGAGCTGCTCCCGGCTCCGGGAGCAGATTTGTCCGACCCCCACCCCACCGCGGAGGTACCCCATGAAGACCCTGACCCGCAGCCGTGACAACACGTGGATCGGCGGCGTGTGTGGCGGCATCGGCCACTACACCGACGTCGACGCCAACCTGATCCGTCTGGCAGCCGTCGTCTTGACGATCCTTGGGTTCGGCACCGTGGTCATCGCCTACCTGGTCGCCTGGTTGTTGATCCCACGGGCCGGCCGCACCGTGACCGTGGTCAGCCCCGTCGCTCCCACAGATCCCGAGCCCGGACAGCCGTCGCCGTGAAGTCGCTGAAGACGCCGTCGACGCCAGCATCGAAGTAGGCGAGGTACTCGGCCACGGCGTCGCCGTGCGCCGAGTCGTCCCTGCTGCTGCGCAGATTGACTGGCAGGTACTTGTTCTCGTTGCGCATCGTCCACGCGTGCACGAGCAGGCCGGCGTCGTGCGCGTGACCCACCAGTCCGGTCTCGCCTGCCAGGCGTCGTCGCTTGTCGAGCGCGATGACCTGCATCTTGATCGGTCCAATGCCGTCGGCGTAGGAGGACACGTCGGCAAGGCCAGCGGGAGTGGCCAGATCACGATAGGTCCGCGAATCCCCGGCATCGACGAAGTCGAAGGGAGCGCCCTTGCCCTTCATCAGCTGAATCAGGGTCAGCGGTGTGCGATCGCGCAACCGGCGCAGATTGCCCGGCTCCATCGACTGGATGATCACGTTCGCGTCCTCGTGGTTGGAGCTCCGGCGCTCCAAGGCGTCGATCAGCAGATCGTTCAGATCCAGGCCGATACCGGCGAAGTAGGTGGGGTGCTTGGTCTCCACGTAGGCGCCGACCCGACGACCGGTCGCCACCGTGGCTTCCTCGGCCAAGTCCAACATCTCGTCGAACGTGAGGATCTGCTCCTGACCGGCGAGCGGGATGTTCTGCGGCCTCAGATCGACCAGACGCTCGCGGGTGCGCAGCGTCTTGAGCTCCTCCAGCGTGAAGTCCTCGGTGAACCACCCCGTCAGCTGTGTCCCGTCCACGATCTTGCTGGTCTTGCGATCCGCGAAGCGTGGGTGCTCCGCGACGTCGGTCGACGTGCTGATCTCGTTCTCGTGCCTGACGACGAGAACACCGTCACGGGTGCTGACGAGGTCAGGCTCGATGTAGTCAGCGCCCTGCTCGATGGCCAGCAGGTAGGACGGTCGAGTGTGCTCGAGGCGCTCGCCCGGAACCCCTCGGTGGCCGATCACGACAGGTCGGGCGGTCATGGGTTCCATCACAGCACATCAAGAGCCCCGAGTCAGCCGCACCGCTCCGTCCCTGCGGGGGTCGGCGGCCGCCACGAGCCGGCCGTCTGCGTGCCGCACGGTCGCGGTCACACCGCCGTAGTACATCGTCAGGTCGGTCTCGATTCTCACCGACTCGTCCGGCCGACCAGCACGGTGCACGTGGACGCGAGGATGATTGATCGCCTGCTGCAGGGGCATCCCGCCGTTGGCGAAGCCGGCGATCGTCTGCACCGTCGCCGTGGTGATCCGGTCTGCGCCAGGCGATCCGATCGCGATGACCGAGCCGTCGTCGTGGCGCCCCACGGTGGGCGCCATGTTGGACAGCAGTCGAGTGCCGGGATCGAGCCCGTGCAGTCCACGGGGATTCAGCTCCTGTTCTCCCAGACAGTTGTTCAGCCAGATACCGGTCCCTCGGGCCACCATGCCCGAGCTGTACCCCGATGACACCGTGACCGAGCAGGCCGCGCCCCGCGAGTCGGTGGCGGACACCTGGGCGGTCGATCCAGACTCGAGCACCGCCAGCTGATCTCGATCGATGTCAGCCAACAGAGCAGCGGCATCGCGGACCAGATCGTCGGTGTGGTCCAGCACGTCGAGGCGCCGGGCCAGCACCGCCCGCTGCACTCGAACGAGGAGGTCGATGTCGGCGGACGACCAGGAGCCGTGCGGCCGGTCGCCCATCAGCTGGAGCATCGCGGTGACGCAGACGCCGCCGACTGACGGCGGCGGGTTCGTGCCGAACGTCCACGCGCCGGATCGGACCATCAGGGCCGGACGGGTCACCGGCTCGTACGCCTGCAGGTCGGCGAGACCCAGGATCCCGCCCCGCTCCTGCACGTCCGCGGCGATCATCCGGGCGAGATCGCCGGTGTGCAAGGCAGCGGCGCCTTGGTCGGCGATCTGCTCCAACGACTCGGCCAGATCAGGCAGCTGAACCAGGCCCGACGTGATGGCGCCAGCGGCATCGTGGATCGCCGATCGGCTGGTCTCATCCCACCCGAAGATGTCCGCGTGCGAGTACTCCAGATAGAACCGGGACGCCGAGCTGAGCCGAAAACCGCGCCGCGCGACATCGACCGCCGGAAGCACCAGCTCGCGCCACGGCAGCCGACCCCATCGCCGGTGCGCCTGCTCGAAGGCGGCAATCGATCCGTGAGCGGCCACCGACCCAGGACCAATCGTCACGGTCACGCCGCCCCCGTACTCGGTGTGGACATCCCATGTGCCGCGGCCATCCTGACTGCCGCCGAGTCCGCGGCCGGGCATGTCCATCCACCCGTCGACCGTCTGCGGCGGTCCGCCGTCGGGCGGCTGGACGGTGATGAAGCCGCCTGAGCTGGGCGACACGATGCCGACCTCGTTGAC
>NZ_JBAVCB010000150.1:0-6721 GCF_049586495.1 Aeromicrobium sp.
CAGTCGTGCCGGCCGCCACGGTCGACACCTACCTCGAGCTCGCCCGGGCCACGGCCGGACGAGCGGCAGCCGACGGCCGATTGAGCCCGGCCTCCGCCGGCTCGATCCGACAGGTGCTCGCAGAGGCCGACTGGGACACGTTGGCCGAGATCGCGGCAGGCATCTGAGGGTGCCTCCCGCCATCGCCCGCACGCGGGCCGAGCTGAGAACGATCCTCGAAGGCTCCCAGCGGGTGAGCTTCGTCCCGACGATGGGCGCGCTGCACGACGGGCACCGTCAGCTCATGCAGCACGCCAGGCCATTCGGCGACGTCCTGGTCGCCTCGGTCTTCGTCAACCCCACGCAGTTCGCGCCGGGTGAGGACTTCGACGCCTACCCCCGCACGTTCGATGCCGACCTCGCCACCTGCGAGTCGGTGGGGGTCGACGTGGTCTTCGCCCCCGAGGTCGAGACGATGTATCCGCACGGGTTGATCGAGACGGTGTCGATCGATCCCGGCCCGTTGGGCGCGATCCTTGAAGGAGCGTCGCGGCCGGCCCACTTCCGTGGCGTGCTGACGGTCGTGTCCAAGTTGTTCGGCCTCGTCCGGCCCGATGTCGCCGTGTTCGGCGAGAAGGACTACCAGCAGCTCGTCCTGATCCGCCAGATGGCCACAGAGCTGGCCACGGGCGTCGAGATCGTCGGATGCCCCACGGAGCGCGAGGCATCCGGTCTGGCCCGCAGCTCGCGCAACGTCTACCTCAGCGACGACGACCGGCGACGCGCGCCAGCGCTGCACGCCGCCTTGCAGGCTGGCGCCGCCGTCGGACCCGATGGCGCGGAGGCAGTTCTTGCCGCGGCGCGTCGCGTGCTGGACGACGCGGCGGTGACGCCGGACTACGTAGCGCTCACCGACGCAGACCTGGGCGAACCCGTCCCGGGTCAGCAGGCCCGGCTGCTGATCGCAGCCAGGGTGGGAGAGCCCCGCCTGATCGACAACATCTCCGTCAACCTCGGCCTAGGAGCCTGATGACCATGTGGCGCACCATGATGACGTCCAAGATCCACCGAGCCACCGTCACCCAAGCCGACCTGCACTACGTGGGATCGGTGACGGTCGACGAAGACCTGCTCGACGCCGCCAACCTGCTCGCCGGCGAGCTGGTGCACATCGTCGACATCGACAACGGCGCTCGCCTGCAGACCTACACGATCGCCGGTGAGCGGGGGTCCGGAGTCATCGGGATCAACGGCGCTGCCGCTCGTCTGGTGCACCCCGGCGATCTGGTCATCCTGATCGCCTACGGCCAGATGGATGACGCCGAAGCGCGCGACTTCACGCCGCACGTCGTGTTCGTCGACTCCGAGAACAAGATCATCGGCACCGGTTCCGACCCGGCCGAGGTGCTGCCCGGCTCGGACCTGACCCGCGGGGACGTCGTGCTGAACCCGCGCGTGACGCGATGAGGTTCCCACGATGAGTGCTGGGGTGCTGCTGGCTCTGGACGTCAGCAACAGTCACACCACGATCGGCGCCTTCGAGGGTGACGAGCTCGTCGGCCACTGGCAGGTGTCCTCGGATCACCGCCGAACCGCTGACGAGTGGTGGCTGATGCTCACCGGCCTCGTGCGCCAGTCCGGACTGCCGGCAGTCCAGGCGGCCGTCATGAGCTGCACGGTGCCGGCGATCCTGGTCGAGCTGCGGGTCATGCAGGCCCGCTACCTCGAGGATCTGCCGGTCTCGATCGTGGGACCGGGCGTGCGCACCGGTGTACCGATCCACACCGACAACCCGCGCGAAGTCGGCGCCGACCGCATCGTCAACGCACTCGCCGCCGTCGAGCTGTACGGGGGACCGGCGATCGTGGTCGACCTCAATGGCACCGCCACCATCTTCGACGTGATCGACGAGCAGAACCGGTACGTCGGTGGAGCCATCGCCCCCGGGGTCGAGCTGTCGCTGGAGGCGCTGGCCCGCCGCGGTGCCCAGCTCCGCAGCGTCGAGCTGGTGGCTCCCCGCGACGTCATCGGAAAGAACACGGTCGAGGCCATCCAGTCGGGGGCGGTGTTCGGTTTCGCCGGCCTCGTCGACGGGATGATCGATCGGATCATCGACTCGCTCGGGGCCGATCCCGATCACGTCACGGTGGTCGCCACCGGCGCGTTCCCCGACGCGGTGGTCGACGTGTGCGACCGCATCACCACGCGGGATCCGTGGCTGACGCTGACGGGTCTTCGGCTGATTCACGACAAGAACCACTAGAACCCCCGTCGGATCTCGATCACGCGCATCGGCCACCTGCTGAATTCCGCCGGTCGTGGCGTGGGCCGTCGCCGCACGAGTCGACCCGATGGATGACTAGTAGTCTTGTCACTCGTGAACGACGCCGCTCTCCCCGCCGACCACGAGGCCGACCTGCCCGAACAGATGCGGGTGCGTCGCGACAAGCGGCAGCAGCTGCTCGACTCCGGAGAGGATCCCTATCCCGTCCTCGTCGAGCGCACCCACACCTTGCGCACGATCGTCGAGCGATACGACCCCGAGCAGATGGGCGCGGACACCCGCTCCGGTGACGTCGTCTCCATCACCGGTCGCGTCATCTTCATGCGCAACACCGGCAAGTTGTGCTTCGCCCGGCTGCGTGAGGGCGACGGCACCGAGCTGCAGGCGATGTTGTCGCTGGACCTGATCGGGGAGGACCGACTCGCCGCCTACAAGCATCTGGTCGACATCGGCGACCACCTGCAGGTCACCGGTGAGGTGATCACATCGCGTCGCGGCGAGCTGAGCGTGCAAGCCACGACGTGGGCGCTGGCCGCCAAGACGGTACGCCCCCTGCCCAATGAGCACACGCCGTTGTCGGACGAGGCGCGTTCGCGAATGCGGTACGTCGACCTGATCGTGCGCCCAGAGGCGCGCGACACGGTTCGGGTCAAGGCCAAGGTCTTGCAGTCACTGCGTCGCACGCTCGACGGACAGGACTTCATCGAGGTCGAGACGCCGGTGCTGCAGCACACCAACGGTGGCGCGGCCGCGCGGCCGTTCCAGACCCACACCAATGCCTTCGACGAGGACATGCTGCTGCGCATCGCGCTCGAGCTGGATCTGAAGAAGGGCCTCGTGGGCGGGATCGACCGCATCTACGAGATCGGCAAGACCTTCCGCAACGAGGGGGTCGACAACTCGCACAACCCCGAGTTCATGATGCTCGAGGTCTACCAGGCCTATGGCTCCTACGACACGATGGCCGATCTGGTGCGCGATCTGGTGCTCGACGCTGCGCGCGCCGTCGGCAAGACCGTCGTGCCCGGCCGCGACGGCACCGAGATCGACCTCGGGGCCGACTGGCGCCGGGCCACGATCCACGAGCTGGTGAGCGAAGCCGTTGGCACCACGCTGTCGATCGAGACGTCCGAGGCGAGCCTGAAGGTCCTCGCCGAGCAGCACGACGTCGCGCTGCAGGACCACTGGGGCGCGGGCGAGATCGTGCTCGAGCTGTTCGAGAAGCTCGTCGAGCACACCCTCATCCAGCCGACCTTCGTGTGCGACTACCCCGAGGCCGTCCGCCCGCTGGCGAAGAAGCACCGCACCGTGCCCGGCCTGGTCGAGGCGTGGGACCTGGTGATCAACGGCATCGAGCTGGCGCCTGCGTATTCAGAGCTCAACGACCCCGTCATCCAGCGCGAAAGGTTGGAGGAACAGGCACGCCTGGCCGCCGCGGGCGATCCGGAGGCGATGGACATCGACGAAGACTTTTTGCGGGCGCTGGAATTCGGCATGCCGCCCGCCGGTGGCATGGGCCTGGGCGTCGACCGCCTCGTCATGCTCCTGCAGGGCGTCGGCATCCGTGAGGCCATCCTCTTTCCGCTCTCACGCCGCGAGGAACAGTAGGAGCAGCAGGCCGACGCGGTCCCGATTCGAGGGGGAAATCCGCACCTGCGCGATGGTCGAGGCGATACCGTCTCGACCATGCGGAGACGTCTGGGGGCAGCTCGCCGTCGACTGCGTCGCATCGTGAGACGTCGCGCAGCACCACCGCCGGCACCGATCGCACCGGAACCGGTGACGTTGTCGCTGCGGCTGGACGGTCACGACCGCTTCGTGCACTTCATCGACGATCCTCGGGCGCTCAAACGGGTTGAGGTGCTGGAGCTGGAGGTCGAGCCCTGGCACGAGGCGGCTGCAGGCTGGACGGGACGACTCGGTCCGATCCCGAACGTGCTCAAGGTCGAGACCGAGTTCGATCCCGCCGGGCATCGCGCTCGCATCCGGATGGTCATGACCGCCAGGGTCGAAGCCGTGCAGCTGCTTCGTGCCGCCTACACCGTGTTCTACCCGAGCCGCCCGAGCGGACAGTCTGGTCCGCGCATCGGCGTCCAGTCTGGAGCCGATCGCGAATTCTTCTGGCATGCGGGGGGCGGGCTGCGGCCGGTGCTCCCCGCTCGCATCAGTGGCATGCACTTCGTCGACTACGACCAGGTCGCCACGCCGAAGGGCTTGGTCCGTCTCGACCGAGAATCGCAGAGCGTGGAACTTCTCGATCGCCCCACGGGCCCGGTCGTGAGAATCAATCCCAAGATTCATCGTCCGGTCGGGCGTCGCCAACCCGATCCCGGGCTCTACTCGGCATCGGCGCGAACTGTCGACGGACGCTTCGTCATCACACGGGCCGATGACTCCGTCGTGCTCGATCTGTCGACCGACGAGCCGCTGCGGTCCACGCACAATCTGGCGTTGATGTACGCCGGGTGCATCGACGCGTCGGGCGTGGGGGCTGACGTCGCGAGCGCGACCCGGTTGGCCGAGGTGGCGGCGGTGGGCCAGATCGTCCACAGTGCTCCACCGGAGCTGCCGGTCCACGCGGATCTCTCGCGGGTGTGGAGCCTGCCGTTCGCTTCGATGCCGCTGCTGGACCACATGAACCGCTCGCTCGCACAGGTCCGGGCGGTCATGCGTCACCACACCCGCGCGCTCACGGTCCAGAAGTGGCCATCGGTGTCGGTCGTCCTGGCCACTAGGCGTCCGGACCTGCTCCCCGTGATTCTTCAACAGCTCGCCGCCCAGGATCACCCCGGCATCGAGATCGTCGTCGGGTGTCATGGATTCACGCCGCCGGACATCGGCACGTGGAGTCCTGAGGTGCGCGATCGGGTGGGCCCGGTGCTCGGAATCGATCAGGGGGTGCGCTTCGGCGAAGTGCTGCAGCGACTGACCGCGGCGTCCTCAGGCGACCTGGTCACGAAGGTCGACGACGACGATCTGTACGGTCCCCATCACCTCGCGGACGTGATGACGGCGTGGATCTACTCAGATGCGCAGCTGGTCGGTCGCAAGATGACGCTGATCCGGCACGAAGCCACCGATTCCCTGTTGGTTCGGCGGCTGTTCCGGGAGAACTATCGGTCGACGGTGGCGGGAGGGTCGATGATGATTGCCCGGCACGACCTCGACTCGATCGGCGGATGGCGACCGCAGGTCCGTGGGATCGAGCAGGGGATGCGCACGCGGCTGTGGGACTCCGGTGCTCTCAGCTACGCGTGCAGCGGTCCCGGGTACGTCTACGTCAGGCATGACCAAGGGCATACCTGGGACGTGCCGATGAACCGATTCTCCGACACGCACTACGAGACGACGCTGCAAGGTCTGCCAGGCGCCGCGCTCGGCATCGTGGATCTCGCCGACTGGGGCGATCGGGCGCGTGTTCCGCCCAGAGCGAACGGTGGAACACGCGGGGACGGGTGACGGTTGGGTTGTACATACCGAGGTCCCGATCGCGGATTTCGCACCACGCCTAGACTGGCAGGAACAGACCCAGCTGAGGGGGACGAATGTTCGAAAGATTTACCGACCGCGCCCGTCGCGTCGTCGTGCTCGCCCAAGAAGAGGCGCGCATGCTCAGCCACAACTACATCGGCACCGAGCACATCCTGCTCGGCTTGATCCACGAGGGCGAAGGCGTAGCAGCCAAGGCGCTGGAGAGCCTCGACATCTCGCTGGAAGCTGTCCGCGGTCAAGTCGAGGACATCATCGGCCAGGGCCAGCAGGCACCGAGCGGACACATCCCGTTCACGCCGCGCGCCAAGAAGGTCCTCGAGCTGAGCCTGCGCGAAGCGCTGCAGCTCGGCCACAACTACATCGGCACCGAGCACATCCTGCTCGGTCTGATCCGCGAGGGCGAGGGCGTCGCAGCCCAGGTGCTGGTCAAGCTCGGCGCCGATCTCAACCGGGTTCGCCAGCAGGTCATCACGCTGGTCAGCGGCTTCCAGGGCAAGGAGTCCGAAGCAGCCAACCAGCCCAGCGAGGGCCCCACCGGCTCCTCGGCGGTGCTGGACCAGTTCGGTCGCAATCTCACGCAGGCGGCCCGCGAGGGCAAGCTCGACCCGGTCATCGGCCGCGAGGACGAGGCCGAGCGCGTCATGCAGACCCTGTCGCGCCGGACCAAGAACAATCCGGTTCTGGTCGGCGAGCCCGGCGTGGGCAAGACCGCCGTCGTGGAGAGCCTCGCCCAGGACATCGTCCGCGGCGACGTGCCCGAGACGCTCAAGGACAAGCAGATCTACACCCTCGACCTGGGTGCCCTGGTGGCCGGTTCGCGCTACCGCGGTGACTTCGAGGAGCGCCTGAAGAAGGTGCTCAAGGAGATCCGTACCCGCGGCGACATCGTGCTGTTCATCGACGAGATCCACACCCTGGTGGGTGCGGGTGCCGCCGAGGGCGCCATCGACGCGGCCAGCATCCTCA
>NZ_JBAVCB010000151.1:0-17559 GCF_049586495.1 Aeromicrobium sp.
TCCTCAAGGCGCTGGCCCAGCAGACCGCTGGCGGCGCCGGTCCCACGGTCCTGGTGGTCGCCTACCGCAAGGCCACGATCGCGCTGGCCGACGACGTCGTGCTGCTGGACCGTGGCCGGGTGGTCGAGCAGGGCACGCACCACCAGCTGGCGCAGCGCTCGGCCGCCTACCGCGACATCGTCAACGCCTACGACCAGGCCCGCGAGGTCATCTCATGAGCGCGCGAGATGCAGCGGCGCAGCAGGATCTGCCGGGCGTCGAGGCCTCGAGAGCGACCGGCATGGCCGTCGTGCGCCGCGGCCTTGCCATGTCGCCGGGCGTCAAAGAGGGCTTGCGCTTCACGCTGTTCCTCGCGGTACTGAGCACCCTCGGCGGGTCGGTGATCCCCATCGTCGTGCAGCGCACGATCGACTCTGGCCTCGGCGACGCAGGCACGACCATCGCGCTGTCTGACGTCCTGTCGCCGGTGCTGATTGCTCTGGTGCTGGTGCTCGTGACGGCTGGGGTCGCTTATTGGATGCGGGTTCGCTTGTTCGTGGCTAGCGAGAATGGCCTGTCCGAGCTGCGCATCACGGCATTTCGACACGTGCACGATCTGTCGATGCTGACCCAGAACTCCGAGCGTCGGGGTGTGCTGGTCGCGCGCGTGACGTCGGACATCGACCAGGTCTCCCTGTTCCTGCAGATGACCGGAATCATGATCGTCATCAGCCTCGGCCAGATCGTGGTGGCCACCGTCGTCATGGTGTTCTACTCGTGGCAGCTCACCCTCGTGGTGTGGCTGTGCTTCCTGCCGCTGGTGTTCAGCCTGCGCTACTTCGCGGCACGGCTGAGCGTCGCCTATGACACCGTGCGGCGCACGGTCGGCGAGTTGCTGGCGGTCATCGCCGAACCGGTCGTGGGTGCTTCGGTGGTCAAGTCGCACGCCATCGAGCCGCGGACTCAGCATCGGGTCGACACCGGCATCGGCAACAACCTGCACGCCAACACCCAGGCTCAGAAGCTGATCGCGGTGACCTTCGCATCCGCTGGCGTCTCCGGTGGTCTTGCGAACGCGGGAGTTCTCGCGGCCGGCGTCATCATCGGCGTGGCAGGTGGCCTGTCGATGGGTACTGTCATCGCCTTCGCCTTCCTCGTCAGCCTCGTCGTCGGACCCACACAGAACGCCACGCAGGTGCTCACCGAGGCTCAGAACGCCATCGCGTCGTGGCGCCGCGTCATGGATCTGGTCGACACTCCCGCCGACGTCATCGACCCCGGCGAGGCGGGCGTTCCGCTGCCCGAGGGTGCGTTGGGCGCGACGTTCGACCACGTGTCCTTCGCCTATCCCGAGGGTCCTGACGTGCTGCACGACGTCGCGGTCGACATCCCGGCCCGTCAACGCGTCGCCGTCGTCGGCGAGACCGGCTCGGGCAAGACCACCTTCGCCAAGCTGTTGACCCGGTTGATGGATCCGCGCGACGGTGCAGTGTGCCTGGGTGGAGTCGACATCTCCACGGTCGCGTTCGACGAGCTGCGACGCCACGTGTTGATGGTGCCGCAGGAGGGCTTCCTCTTCGACGCCACGCTGCGAGAAAACCTGGTCTACGGCCGCAGCGGCGCGACGGACACCGACTTGCTCTCGGTCATTGACGACCTCGCGCTGCGCGACTGGTACTCCACTCTGCCCCGCGGTCTGGACAGCCGCGTCGGTCAGCGCGGCGAGTCGCTCTCGGCCGGCGAGCGTCAGCTCGTGGCCCTGATCCGGTCAGCCCTGGCCGACCCGGACCTCCTCGTGCTCGACGAGGCCACGAGCGCGGTGGACCCTCAGACCGAGCTGCGTGCCACCCGCGCCCTGGAACGACTGCTTCACGGACGCACCAGCGTCACCATCGCGCACCGGTTGTCCACGGCGGAGAACGCCGATCGCGTGCTGGTGTTCGACGGTGGACAGCTGGTGGAGGACGGCACGCACGCCGAGCTGGTGAACGCCAGCGGCGTCTACTCCCGACTGCACGCCAGCTGGGTGGCGCAGGCGTCGTTGTCCTCATGAGGTGCAGGACTGGGAGACTGGAGCGGTGAGCTCCCTCGATCAGACCCCGCTCGATCCCTCCATCGCCGCTCGGCTCAAGCGAACGGCTGATGGGCTGGTCCCTGCGGTCGTCCAGGACGCTTCCACCCGTGAGGTCCTGATGCTCGGTTGGATGGACGACGAGGCCCTGCGCCGCACCTTGACCACGGGCCGGGGTACGTACTGGAGCCGCAGCCGTGAGGAGTACTGGGTCAAGGGCGAGACGTCCGGGAACGTCCAGCACGTGCGTGAGGTCCGGCTGGACTGTGACGGAGACACCCTGCTGGTGGTGGTCGATCAGCACGGAGCGGCCTGTCATACCGGAGAACGCACGTGTTTTGACGCGGACCGGCTGTTGTGACGGCGCGGGGTCGGCGGCTCTACGCGCCGGCGGTGCTCGGCACCCTCGCGGCTGGCGGTCTCGCCTTCGTCGCGTTGGGCCGCACCTGGGCGAGGGCCCGTGTCGCCGCTGACGGACTGCCCAGCGACGTCGTCATGGTCTCCGGATCCGACGCCCACCCGCTCGCGTCAGCGCTGGCACTGGTCGTCGTCACGGCTGCGATCGCCGTGCTGGCCACCGGCCGCCGGGTCCGTCGAGGCGTGGGTGCGCTGGTCATCGCGGCGTCCGTGGGTGCCATCGTCGCCATGATCGACGGACGCGGTGCGCTTGACTCGACGCTCAGCGATGCCGTCACGGCATCACCGGCATTCACCGGCGGAGGGTCTGTCCTGCGGACGAACACGTCGTGGGATCTGGTCGCCATCGCGGCTTTTGCGGTCGCGGCGGTGCTCGGTGCGATCGTGGTGGCCTTCGCGTCGCGGTGGCCCACCATGAGCGAGCGCTATGACGCACCGTCCGCCTCTCCCGCGCCGGTGGCGCCCGAGACCGAGGCCGACCTCTGGAAGGCGCTCGACGAAGGTCGCGATCCCACCCAGTAAGGTTGGCACCATGCATGGATCATCGCCTGCCGCCTGGACCGCCGTACTGCTTGCCCTCGCCGGCATCACGATTGGCGGAGTCGCGCTGATCCCCGATCCGAACTGGATCGTGTTCACCATCGGGTGCGTCGTGGCGCTGATCGCCGGTCCAGTCGGACTGATCATGTCCGCTGCCGGCATGGGCGCCGACTCCGACCACCACTGACCTAGCGGACTCGGATCCGAGGGAGGCACCGTGACCGACGGACCGCAGTACCCCACGTACCCGGGCGAGCAGCCGCAGCAGCCCGTTCCGTCGCAGTCCGCGCCCCCTCCTGGATACGGCCAGCCCCCTCCCGGCTACAACCCGCCGCCCGCCGCCGGAGCAGGGGCCCAGCAGCCGGCGTCCCCGTACACCGCGGGCCAGTACCCGCCGGTCTACGTGCCGCCAGGACAGTACGCCACGTGGTGGTCGCGGGTCGGAGCGTCGCTGATCGATTCACTGATCGCGTTGCTGATTCTGGTCGTCCCGCTCGGTGTCGGACTGTTCCAGGCATTCCGTGACGCTGACGTCGACCCGGGCACCGGCGAGATCACCGGTGGAGTGGAGCCCGCTGGATTCATCCTCGTGGGTGTGGGGCTGCTGGCGTACCTCGCCTTCGACATCTGGAACCGCGTGTTCCGCATGGGCCGGACCGGCCAGAGCATCGGCAAGAAGGCGGTGGGCATCCGTGTCGTGGCGATCAGTCATGGCGGCCCGATCGGGCTAGGCGCGGCCTGTGGTCGATGGGCAGTCGCGACCTTCGCTGGTTTCGTCCTGGGCTGCCTGGCCCTGATCGACGTGCTGTGGCCGCTGTGGGACGAGAAGAAGCAGGCACTGCACGACAAGGTCGTCGGCTCGGTCGTGCTCCGCGCGCGATCGTGATGGTGCACCGTGGGAGATCATGACAGTGCTCAGCACGTGACCGCCCAGATCGCGACGCGATCGTCGAATCTGCGCGATCCTGCTCTGGTCGGGCTGATTGGCGCGGGGCTGTTCGCCCTGCTGCGCGTCCGCGATCCGCATGGTTCGGGCAGCTACGGGTACTGCCCGTCGCTGCTGCTGACTGGCATCCCATGCCCTGGATGCGGTGGCCTACGAGCGGTCAACGATCTCCTGCACGGCAACATCGCTGCCGCCGTCTCCAGCAATGTGCTGGCGGTGGCCCTGGTCGCGGTGCTCGCAGTGGCTTGGCTCGCCTGGGTGGCTAGCAGGTGGCGGGGGGGCGTCGGCCCCATGATCGTGCTGTCGGAGCGATGGGGCTACCTGGCGATCGCGACCCTGGTGGTGTTCGGCGTGGTGCGCAACCTGCCGTTCGGCGCTGCGCTGGCGCCGTGATGATGCACTCACGACGCCACCCGTCGCTGTGCCCCACTATCAGTTGACCGACAGGTCGCCGGACATCGCGAAGAGAGCGACGTAGAACACCACTCCGACAACGGTCAGGACCAGGGCGACGATGCCCAGCACGAAGCCGGCTTGCGCCTGTCCCTGACCGGCGAGCGCTCCACCGGAGGCGGCGATCTCCTTCTTGGCCTGATGGCCCACGATGATCGCGGCGATACCCGCAGGTCCGCAGCACAGCACGCTGACGATGCCGATGATCATGGCCCACGTGGCCTTCTGCAGAGTCTGGGGCGGGGGTCCATATCCACCCGGAGCGCCCATGGGGGCGCCCGGCGGCGGAGGTCCCCAGCCGCCGGACTCGCCAGGAGGTGACGGGGGCGGGGGCGGGGTCCCGCTTTGGTCGGGCACCGACCCGTAGTCGGGGTACTGAGGCGGCTCATTCGTCGTCATGACGTCGACCCTAGCGGCCTTAGAGCAGGTCGAGGAAGACCGCGACGACCGACAAGATGAGAGTCGCGGAGCCCATCGCGATGCCGATCCCGGCCAGCTCGAAACCTCGTTCGGCACCAGCGGATGCACGGATCGCGATCCGGGAGTGCACGCCGATCGTGAGTGCCGGCAGGCTCAGGATCATGGAGAAGAAGGGCTCCACCACCAGCAGCACGAAGGCGATGAAACCGAGACCAAGGCTCAGCACAGCTCGCTGGTTCAACGGTGGGCGCTCGCCGGGGGACATGAGGCGAGCATAGGGCGAGGGCACCGTGACAGGCCCACCTGATCTGGATCCGAGTGCGGGTCTACCCTTGTCAGTAACACGTTTCGCGAGCTGTTTGTCCCGAGGAGGATCGATGTCCGTACTCGAAGAGATCCTGATCGGTGCCGCCGAGGACCTCCGCGTGCGGATGGAGTCGACGACTCTGGACGACCTCAAGGCGGCAGCCGCACGTCAGCAGCCGGCTCTGGACCCGGTGCCGACCTTCCGATCTGATGGCGTATCGGTCATCGCGGAGGTCAAGCGGGCCAGCCCGAGCAAGGGACACCTGGCGCCGATCAAGGACCCAGCTGGTCTGGCAGCAGACTACGCCGCCGGCGGAGCCGCAGCGATCAGCGTGTTGACCGAACAGCGTCGTTTCAATGGATCGCTCGACGACCTCCGTGCGGTGCGCGGCGTGGTCGAGGTGCCCGTGCTGCGCAAGGACTTCATCACGACGTCGTACCAGCTGTGGGAGGCCAGAGCGGCAGGGGCGGACATGGCGTTGCTGATCGTGGCGGCCCTCGACCAGATGGCGCTCGAGAGCTTGATCGAGCGCGCGCGCTCCATCGGACTGACGGCACTCGTCGAGGTGCATGACGAGGACGAGGTGCGTCGCGCACTCGATGCCGGCGCCGAGGTCATCGGTGTCAATGCCCGAAATCTCAAGACCCTTGAAGTGCACCGCGACACCTTCCAGCGGCTCGCGCCACTGATTCCCGATTCCGTCGTTCGAGTCGCTGAGTCCGGCATCAGAGGACCGCTCGACGTCATCGAGTACGCCAAGGCTGGTGCCCACGTCGTGCTGGTGGGCGAAACCTTGGTCCGCGGCGACGATCCCCGCGCCACGGTGGCCGACCTCGTCGCGGCGGGAACGCACCCGGCCATGCAGCACCGGTGGTGAAGGCTCGCGCTGATCGACTCGGGAGCCTGGCTCCGAGTCCGCCAGAGCGAGCGCCCCGCCACGTCGTCACCCTGACCGAGGACATCGCATGACCGCCCCCCACTCGCAGCACCCGCCCACGTACGCTCAGCCCGACGCCACCGGCCACTTCGGCCGGTTCGGCGGTCGCTTCATGCCTGAGGCACTGATCGCGCCGCTCGACGAGCTCGACCGCGCCTGGTCTGAGGCGAAGGCCGATCCACACTTCACGGCCGAGCTGGGCCGCATGATGCGCGAGTACGCCAACGTGCCAAGTCCGTTGTACGACGCCACTCGATTTTCCGAGGCAGCCGGTGCCCGCATCCTGCTGAAACGTGAAGACCTGAACCACACCGGCGCCCACAAGATCCGCAACGTGATCGGTCAGGCGCTGCTGGCCAAGCGCATCGGCAAGCCGCGCGCGATCGCTGAGACCGGCGCCGGTCAGCACGGCGTCGCCGCCGCCACGGCCTGCGCCTACCTGGACCTGGAGTGCACGGTCTACATGGGCGAGGTCGACACCGAGCGGCAGGCGTTGAACGTCGCACGCATGAGGATGCTCGGGGCCGAGGTCATCCCCGTCACCACCGGCAGCCGCACGCTCAAGGACGCAATCAACGAGGCGCTGCGCGACTGGGTCGCCAGTGTCGACACCACGTCGTACCTGTTCGGCACGGCCGCCGGGCCGCACCCGTTCCCGAGCATGGTCCGCGACCTGACGCGCGGAATCGGTGACGAGGCGCGGGTTCAATGCCTCGAGCTGCTCGATGGTCGTCTGCCCGATGCCGCCGTGGCCTGTGTGGGAGGCGGATCGAACGCGATCGGCCTGTTCACCGCTTTCATCGACGACGCCGATGTGCGGCTGGTGGGCTCCGAGCCCGGCGGCGACGGCATCGAGACCGGACGACACGCGGCCACCATCACCGGCGGCGACGTCGGTGTCCTCCACGGAGCTCGATCGTTTCTGCTGCAGGACGAGGACGGTCAGACTCTGGAGTCGCACTCCATCTCGGCCGGTCTGGACTACCCGGGCGTCGGACCGGAGCACTCCTATCTGGCCGAGATCGGCCGGGCCACGTACAGCCCCGTCACCGATGCACAGGCGATGACCGCCTTCGACCTGCTGTGCAAGACCGAGGGAATCATTCCAGCCATCGAGTCCGCGCACGCGCTGGCCGGTGCGATCGTGCTGGCCAAGGAGCTGGGGTCGGACTCCACCATCTTGGTCAATCTCTCGGGCCGCGGCGACAAGGACGTGCACACTGCGGCCGAGTACTTCGGGCTCATCGACGGTCCAGTCGTCCTCGAGGAGGGTGTCGAGGAGTGAGCGCCATCGACGACGTCTTCGTCAGGACCCGGGCTGAGAACCGGGCAGCGCTGGTGGGCTACCTCCCAGCTGGCTTCCCGTCGTTGCCGTACTCGATCAAGGCCATTGAGGCCATGGTCGCGGGCGGCGTCGATCTGATCGAGCTGGGTCTGCCGTACAGCGATCCAGTCATGGACGGCCCCACGATCCAGGCTGCGGCGGGCCAAGCGCTCGCGGCTGGATTCAGGACGCGGCAGGTGTTCGAGGTGGTGTCGGCCAGCGTCGCCGCTGGGGCGCCGACCGTGATCATGACGTACTGGAACCTGATCGACCGCTACGGCGTGGACCGGTTTGCCGCCGAGCTCGCTGCGGCCGGTGGCTCGGGGCTGGTCACGCCTGACCTCATCCCCGACGAGGCCGCCGAGTGGCTTGCAGCGTCCGAGGAGCACGCGCTGGACCGGGTCTTCCTGGTTGCCCCGTCCACGACTGATGAGCGACTCGCCATGACGGCCAAGGCGTCCCGCGGATTCATCTACGCCACGGCGGTGATGGGCGTCACCGGCGCGCGGGAGCAGACCAGCTCGCTCGGCGAGGCACTCGTGGCGCGCGTCAAGCGCGTCACCGACAAGCCGGTCGGGGTCGGCCTGGGAGTGTCCGATGGGGCCCAGGCGCGCGAGATCGCCGCCTACGCCGACGCCGTCATCGTGGGCTCCGCCCTCGTGCGGTGCCTCTTGGACGCCCCGGACGAGGCCGCCGGGCTCAAAGCCATCCGTACACTCGCCGAGAACCTGCGCGCTGGCGTGGAAAGGACCGTCAGATGATTGCCGCCCCGAACCTCATGACGTACATCCCGAGCCCATCGTCGGGCGTGTGGGAGCTGGGACCTGTCCCCTTGCGCGCCTACGCCTTGGGCATCATCATCGGCGCTCTGGTCGCCGTCTGGATTGCTGAGCGCCGATTCCAGGCTCGCGGGGGCACGGCGGGCACGGTGGGCGACATCGCCATCTGGGCCATCCCGTTCGGCATCATCGGCGCACGGATCTACCACGTCATCACCGATCCGGAGCTGTACTTCGGCGAGGGCCGACAGGTGCTGGATGCCTTCATGATCTGGAAGGGCGGCCTCGGGATCTGGGGTGCTGTCGCCGGAGGCGCCTTCGGAGCCTGGATCGCCTGCCGGCGGTACAAGGCTTCGTTCTCGATGTTCGCCGATGCGCTGGCGCCTGCTTTGTTGGTCGCTCAGGCGATCGGGCGGATCGGGAACTGGTTCAACCAGGAGCTCTTCGGCCAACCCACGACCCTGCCGTGGGGACTGGAGATCTCGGCCATGAATCGCCCTGAGGGCTTCGAACAATTCGCCACGTTCCACCCCACCTTTCTCTACGAGATGTTGTGGAACCTGGCAGCCGCCGCCGTCCTGGTCGCCCTGGATCGCAAGTTCCGATTCACGGGAGGACGCGCCTTCGCGCTCTACGTGATGCTCTACACGGCCGGACGGTTCTGGATCGAGCTGTTGCGGATCGACGCCGCCAATGAGATCGGCCCGTTCCGTGTGAACGTGTGGACCTCGATCATCGTGTTCTCGCTGGCGCTCATCTTCTTCGTGCGCACGCGGAAGAGGGCCGATGACCCGGCGGTTGCGAGCAATGGCCCCGTGGACACCGAAAACCCCTGATCTCGCAGGTCAACCCGTCTCATCGCACACGGTGCGACCTCGTCACGCCTGTCGCCTGCTCACACCCACGGCAACCACTCGATGCAGTGGGCCCCGTGAGTGGGAGCTGCTGAGGGCGTCTCGTGATCAGATGACTGGCGGCGGCGGAGTGCCGGGGGCCGGGGGAGGTGGAGTGCCGGGGGCCGGCGGAGGAGGAGTGCCGTAGGCCGGCGGAGGAGGAGTGCCGGGGGCCGGCGGAGGAGGAGTGTTGTAGGCCGGGGGGACGTCAGAAGCAGCACTGCCACTGCCGCCCTTGGGGTTCGGGCCGTACTCGTTGTCCGGCTGGCTGTCGCCGACGAACCAGACGATCAGGATGATCGCGCCGATGAAGGGGATGAGTCCGACCAGAATCCACCAGCCGCTCTTGCCGATGTCGTGCATGCGCCGGATCGACACGGCGATGTTCGGCACCAAGATCCCCAGCATGAAGACGACGTAGGTGATCGGGGCGCCGATGATGGAGTCGATGATGCTGGTGACGATCGCACCGATGATCACCGCCAGGAACCAGAACCAGTATTCCGATCGCCGGGCGCGCCCGGTGAAGTCGGCGTACTTGGACAACACGCTGCTGACTGCTTCTTTCAGATTCATGTGAGCACTCCGTGGGGATGAGTAAGTTTGTCGCTCACCGTAGTGCCCACGGCTGCTGTCGCGAGGGATATTGGCCTGAGCGCAGGCTTCCCTTCCATGACGCGGGCGGGGCGAGTCGGTAGTTTGCACCCATGACCGACGCCGTGAACCACGATGAACCGCTGCCATCTGTCGCCCAGGTGCAGCACGAACACCCCGACGTCACCGGAGGATGGCTGCGACCGGCCGTGTTCGGGGGCATGGATGGACTGGTCTCCAACTTCGCGCTGATCATGGGCGTCGTGGGCGGCAGCTCGGCTGACAACACCAAGCCCATCGTGCTGGCGGGGCTCGCGGGGCTGGCCGCCGGCGCGTTCTCGATGGCAGCAGGGGAGTACACCTCGGTGGCCAGCCAGAGCGAGTTCGCTCGTGCCCAGATCGAATCCGAACGTCACGAGATCGCCAACAACCGCGAGGCCGAGGAGGCCGAGCTGGCCGCCATGTACGTCGCGAAAGGGATCGACGAGGGCACGGCGCGTGACGTCGCGGCTCAGATCCACCGCGACCCCGAGAACGCGGTGGCCGTCCACGCCCACGAGGAGTTTGGCGTCGACGCCGATGATCTCGCCTCGCCGATGCTGGCCGCCGTCTCGTCATTCTTCGCGTTCGCCATCGGTGCCTTCATCCCGATCGCTCCCTACCTCGTCGGCATCACGGTGGCCTGGCCAGCTGTCGTGCTCTCGCTGATCGGGCTGTTCGCCTGCGGAGCCGTCGTCACCTCGATCACCGACCGCACCTGGTGGTTCGGCGGCATGCGTCAGCTGATCCTCGGTGGAGCGGCCGCCGGACTGACCTTCCTCGTGGGCAACGCGGTCGGCGCCAGCCTCGGCTGACCGGCTGCGCTGCTGTGTAGACTGAGTCTGCTTTCCGAGGCCAACGTCGTCCCCGGTGCTGAGCAAACCGCTCACCCGACGACTGAAACAGAGGCTCCGATGGCTGTTCAGCCCTTCTCGATGCTCCCGCCGGCTCAGGGTCTGTATGACCCCGCCAACGAGCATGACTCATGTGGTGTCGCCTTCGTGGCCACGCTCACGGGCGTGCCGAGCAACGACATCGTCGTCAAAGGCCTGACCGCGCTGCGCAACCTCGATCACCGCGGTGCCGTGGGCGGCGAGCCGGACACCGGCGACGGCGCCGGCATCCTCATGCAGGTGCCCGACCGCTTCCTGCGGGCTGTGGCGCAAGACGAGCTCGGCGTGCAGCTGCCCGCCGCGGGCACCTATGCCGCGGGCATGGCCTTCTTGCCGATCGACGACAAGGAAGCCGCTGCTGCCAAGCTGCGGATCGAGGCGCTGGCCATCGAGGAGGGTTTGAACCTGCTCGGCTGGCGCGAGGTGCCAGTCAACCCCACGATTCTCGGATCGATGTCGCGCGGTGCCATGCCGTCGTTCGCCATCGCCTTCGTCGAGTCGGCAGGTGCTCCGCACAGCGGGATCGACCTCGATCGCCTGACGTACTGCCTGCGCAAGCGCGCTGAGCACGAGACCGGCGTCTACTTTCCGTCGCTGTCGGGTCGGACCCTGATCTACAAGGGCATGCTCACCACCGAGCAGCTGGAGGATTTCTTCCCGGACCTGTCCGACGAGCGCGTCGAGTCCGCCATGGCCATCGTGCACAGTCGTTTCTCCACCAACACATTCCCCAGCTGGCCACTGGCTCACCCGTTCCGGTTCGTCGCCCACAACGGTGAGATCAACACCGCGCGCGGAAACCGCAACTGGATGCGGGCCCGCGAGGCGACGCTCGAGAGTGATCTGATCCCCGGCGACATCAGCCGACTGTTCCCGATCTGCGACCCACTGGGCAGCGACACGGCTTCGCTCGATGAGGTGCTGGAGCTGCTGCACATGGGTGGCCGCAGCCTGCCGCACGCCGTCATGATGATGATTCCTGAGGCGTGGGAGAACGACACCGTGATGGATCCCGCGCGCCGCGCCTTCTACGAGTTTCACAGCTCGGTCATGGAGGCGTGGGACGGCCCGGCGTGCGTGACCTTCAGCGATGGCACGCAGATCGGCGCGGTGCTCGACCGCAACGGCCTGCGTCCGGGGCGCTACTGGGTGACTCAGGACGGCCTCGTCGTGCTGGCCTCTGAGGCCGGCGTGCTCGACATCGACCAGTCGACCATCACCCGCAAGGGCCGCCTCGAGCCCGGCAAGATGTTCCTGCTCGACCTCGACGAGCACCGCATCATCGAGGATCACGAGATCAAGGCCTCCTTGGCCAATGAGCACCCGTACGACGAGTGGCTCTACTCCGGGCTGGTCCGGTTCGAGGACCTGCCCGATCTTGAGCACATCGTGCACACGCACGCCTCGGTCACCCGGCGCCAGCAGGTGTTCGGCTACACCGAGGAAGAACTGCGCCTGCTGGTCGCACCCATCGCCCGAACGGGTGCCGAGGCAATCGGCTCGATGGGTACCGACACGCCGATCGCGGCCATCTCGGACCGCCCCCGTCCGTTGTTCGACTACTTCTCGCAGCTCTTCGCGCAGGTGACCAACCCGCCGCTGGACGCCATCCGCGAGGAGGTCGTCACGTCGCTCGCGGGAACGATCGGTCCCGAGGAGAACCTGCTGGCGCCCAGTCCTGCCTCGTGCCGCATGCTGCAGCTGCCGTTCCCCGTCATCGACAACGATGAGCTCGCCAAGATCCGGCACATGAACAAGGACGGCGACATGCCGGGCTTCGCGGTGCACGTCGTGCGCGGCCTGTACGAGGTCAACGGCGGGGGTGAGGCACTCCGCCGCAAGCTCGACGAGATCTGTGCTGAGGTCAGCCGCGCCATCCGCGAAGATGGATCGCGCATCATCGTGCTGTCGGATCGGCACTCCAATTCCGATCTTGCCCCCATCCCGTCGTTGCTGCTGACCGGCGCCGTGCATCACCACATGGTGCGAGAGAAGCTGCGCAGCCAGGCGGGGCTCATCATCGAGACCGGCGACGTCCGCGAGGTGCACCATGTCGCTCTGCTGATCGGCTACGGCGCCACCGCGGTCAACCCATATCTGGTGCTGGAGTCCGCTGAGGACCTCGCCCGCGAACGGGTCTTCGTCGAGGGCCTCGAGCCCGGCGTCGCCCTGCGCAACGTGGTCCATGGCCTTGGCAAGGGCGTGCTCAAGGTGATGAGCAAGATGGGCGTCTCCACGGTCGCGTCCTACACCGGTGCCCAGATCTTTGAGGCGGTTGGCCTGTCGCAGGACGTCGTCGACGCCTACTTCACAGGCACCGCCTCGAAGCTGGGTGGCGTCGGTCTCGACGTGCTGGCCAGCGAGGTGGAGTCGCGTCACATCCGCGCCTACCCCACCAGCGGGATCGCCAGCACGCGCCGCCATCTCGAGGTGGGCGGGGAGTACCAGTGGCGACGTGGGGGCCCAGAGCACCTGTTCGATCCCGAGACCGTCTTTCGTCTGCAGCACTCCACCCGCTCGGGCTCCTACGAGATCTTCAAGCAGTACACGCAGCGCGTCGATGACCAGTCTGAGCGGCTGATGACGCTGCGCGGCCTGTTTGCCTTTGCCGAAGGTCGCACACCGGTGCCGCTCGACGAGGTCGAGCCTGCGTCCGAGATCGTCAAGCGCTTCTCCACCGGAGCCATGTCGTACGGTTCCATCAGCCAGGAGGCGCACGAGACGCTGGCCATCGCGATGAACCAGCTGGGCGGCAAGTCCAACACCGGCGAGGGTGGCGAGGATCCGGAACGACTGCACGACCCCGCGCGCAGGTCCGCCATCAAGCAGGTCGCCTCGGGCCGTTTCGGGGTCACCTCGGAGTACCTGACGAACGCCGACGACATCCAGATCAAGATGGCGCAGGGCGCCAAGCCCGGCGAGGGAGGTCAGCTGCCTGGTCCCAAGGTGTACCCATGGGTGGCCAGGACGCGGCACTCCACGCCGGGCGTCGGACTCATCTCGCCGCCGCCGCACCACGACATCTACTCGATCGAGGATCTCAAGCAGCTGATCCACGATCTCAAGAACGCCAACCCGTCCGCGCGCATCCACGTCAAGCTGGTGTCCGAGGTCGGCGTCGGCACGGTGGCGGCGGGCGTGTCCAAGGCCAAGGCCGACGTCGTGCTGATCTCCGGTCACGATGGCGGCACCGGTGCCTCTCCGCTGACCTCGCTCAAGCACGCTGGCGGTCCGTGGGAGCTCGGCCTCGCCGAGACCCAGCAGACCCTGTTGCTCAACGGCCTGCGCGATCGCATCGTGGTGCAGACCGATGGCCAGCTCAAGACCGGCCGCGACGTCATGATCGCTGCACTGCTCGGCGCGGAGGAGTACTGCTTCGCGACGGCCCCACTGGTGGTCAGCGGCTGCATCATGATGCGCGTGTGCCACCTGGACACCTGCCCCGTGGGCGTCGCCACGCAGAACAAGACGCTGCGTGAGATGTACAGCGGCAAGGCCGAGTACGTCGTCAACTTCTTCACCTTCATCGCCGAGGAGGTCCGCGAGCACCTGGCGGCCCTGGGTTTCCGGACGGTGAATGAAGCCATCGGCCACGCTGAGCTGCTGAACACCCGCGACGCAGTCGAGCACTGGAAGGCCGCGGGTCTCGACCTGTCACCGATCTTCCATGTGCCCGAGCTGCCCGAGGGCGCATCGCTGCACAACACCGTGACGCAGGACCACAGCCTGGACGTCGCGCTCGACGTCGAGCTGATCAAGATCAGCGCTGACGCGCTCGAGCAGGGTGACCCGGTGCGAGCGCAGCTCGACATCCGCAACGTGAACCGCACGGTCGGGACCATGCTGGGTCACGAGGTGACGAAGCGATACAAGGGCGAGGGGCTGCCCGAGAACACCATCGACCTCACCTTCCTCGGCTCGGCGGGACAGTCATTCGGTGCGTTCGTGCCGCGCGGCATCACGCTGCGCCTCGAGGGCGACGGCAATGACTACGTGGGCAAGGGCCTGTCCGGAGGGCGCATCATCGTTCGACCTCCGCGAGAGTCCGGATTCGCCGCGGAGTCGCAGATCTTGGCTGGCAACGTGATCGGCTTCGGCGCAACGACCGGTGAGATCTTCCTGCGCGGCAGAGTCGGTGAGCGGTTCTGCGTGCGCAACTCCGGCGCGAGTGCCGTGGTCGAGGGCGTGGGCGACCACGCGCTGGAGTACATGACCGGAGGGACTGTGGTGATCCTGGGACCCACCGGCCGTAATGTCGCTGCTGGCATGAGTGGTGGTCAGGCCTACGTGCTCGACCTCGATGAGTCTCTGGTGAACATGGACATGGTGGAGCTCAGCCCCGTTCCCGACGAGGCGGCCGAGGCGCTCAGGACTCTGGTCACCCAGCACCTGGAGGAGACTGAGTCCGCGGTGGCCGACCAGCTGCTGAAGCACTGGGACCAGTCGCTGGAGCGATTCACCCAGATCATGCCCACCAACTACCGCCTGGTCCTCGAGGCTCGCGCGAGCGCCGAGGCCAGTGGCCTGTCCGAAGAAGACACCACAGCACGCATGATGGAGGTGGCCAACCGTGGCTGATCCCCGAGGATTCATCACCACCCCCCGCGAGGTCGCACCGCGTCGACCGATCGAGGAGCGGGTCAACGACTGGAACGAGGTTTACCCCGGGGGGCCCGGGCGAGCGCTGCTGCCGATCATCAGCGAGCAGGCGGGCCGATGCATGGACTGCGGCATCCCGTTCTGCCACAGCGGTTGCCCACTGGGAAACCTGATCCCGGAGTGGAACGACCTGGTGTGGCGCGAGGAGTGGGACGAGGCGCTCGACCGCCTGCACGCCACGAACAACTTCCCGGAGTTCACCGGGCGCCTGTGCCCAGCCCCGTGCGAAACTGCGTGCGTCGTCGGCATCAACCGCGATGCGGTCACGATCAAGAACGTCGAGGTCGCGATCATCGACAAGGCGTGGGCGGATCGACAGGTCAGGCCCGAGCCACCTGAGTGGTTGACCGGCAAGACCGTGGCCGTGGTGGGTTCGGGACCTGCGGGTCTGGCCACCGCGCAGCAGCTGACCCGCGCCGGCCACACGGTCGCGGTGTACGAGCGCGACGACAAGATCGGCGGGCTGCTGCGGTACGGCATCCCCGAGTTCAAGATGGAGAAGGAGCAGGTCGACCGTCGCGTCGACCAGATGGTTCGCGAGGGAACGGTGTTTCGGACCGGCGTGCGCGTGGGGGACACCCTCACCGGGTCGCAGCTGCGCGACCGCTACGACGCGGTGGTCCTGGCGATCGGCTCCACGGTCCGGCGCGATCTCCCCGCCCCAGGCCGGGAGCTCGTCGGCATTCACCAGGCCATGGAGTTCCTGCCGCAGGCCAACCGGGCCGCGCTCGGGGAAGCCCCGACCACCGATGGCTCAGATCAGATCACGGCCGAGGGCAAGGACGTCGTCATCATCGGCGGCGGCGATACCGGCGCCGACTGCCTTGGCACCGCGATCCGGCAGAAGGCCAAGTCGATCACCAGCCTGGAGATCATGGCGCAACCGGGGGAGGACCGGCCAGAGAACCAGCCGTGGCCGACCTACCCGATGACGTACCGCGTCGCCTCGGCTCACGAAGAGGGTGGTGATCGTGTGTATGCGGTCTCCACCAAGGAGTTCGTCGGCGATGACGATGGCCACGTCTCGGGCCTGCGACTCGTCGAGGTCGAGATGAAGGACGGCACGTTCCAGGAGGTTCCAGGCAGCGAAAGGGTCATTCCAGCGCAGCTCGTGCTCTTCGCCATGGGATTCACCGGCCCCGAGACCGACGGCCTGGTCGAGCAGCTGGGCGTCGACATCGACGATCGCGGCAACATCGTGCGGGACAAGACGTACATGAGCAGTGTCGATGGCGTGTTCGTCGCAGGCGACGCTGGCCGCGGTCAGTCGCTGATTGTGTGGGCCATTGCTGAAGGCCGTTCTGCGGCCGCCGGTGTGGATGCCTACCTGTCGGGCACCACCCATCTGCCGTCACCGATTCCGCCCACAGCCCGGCCGATGGTGGTTTGAACAGATAAGTTGTCCGAAACCACATATATGACTCGCGGGTAACGCCGCGACCCGACTACGGTGGAGCACGTGCGTAGAGCAAAGATCGTCTGCACGCTCGGACCCGCTTCCAGCACGTCCGAGCGCATCCTGGAATTGGCCTTGGCCGGCATGGACGTTGCCAGACTGAACATGAGCCACGGTGACCGCTCGGACCACATCAGCAATCTGGAGCACGTGCGCGCCGCGGCCGCATCCACCGGCAAGGCGATCGCGACGCTCGCTGATCTGCAGGGCCCCAAGATTCGTCTCGGCCGCTTTGCCGATGGTCCGCACGACCTGCAGTCCGGTGACGTTTTCACCATCACGACCGACGACATCGAGGGCGACGCCACGCGCTGCTCCACCACCTACAAGGGCCTGACCGGCGATGTGAACCCGGATGACGAGATCCTGATCGACGACGGACGGGTGCGACTGCGCGCCACGGCGGTCAGCGCTACCGACGTCACCTGCATCGTCGAGGTGCCAGGTGTCGTCAGCAACAACAAGGGCATCAATCTGCCCGGCGTCAACGTCAGTGTCCCTGCCATGAGCGACAAGGACGTCGACGACCTCCGGTGGGCACTCCAGGCCAGGGTCGACTTCATCGCGCTGTCGTTCGTGCGCGACGCCAAGGACGCCGACCACGTGCGCGCCATCATGGACGAAGAGGGCGTGCACCGCCCCATCATCGCCAAGATCGAGAAGCCGCAAGCCGTCCAGAACCTCGACGCGATCATGGATGCCTTTGACAGCGTCATGGTGGCCCGCGGCGATCTCGGCGTCGAGCTGCCGCTCGAAGACGTGCCGATCGTGCAGAAGCTGATCATCGAGAAGGCCCGACGCAACGCCAAGCCGGTCATCGTCGCGACCCAGATGCTGGAGTCGATGATCACC
>NZ_JBAVCB010000152.1:0-13928 GCF_049586495.1 Aeromicrobium sp.
AGGGGGGACTTGAACCCCCACGCCCGTAACCGGGCACTAGCACCTCAAGCTAGCGCGTCTACCATTCCGCCACCCGGACGAGTGGTGCGTCACCCCGCGAGCGGGGCAGCAATGAACTCTAGCAAACCGCTGACGTGGTTCCGAATCGTGTCAGCCATCTCACGCGGCCGTGGTGTGCGATCTCGATCTGAGTCTGCAAACATGGAAGAAGCCCCGGGAAAGTATGAGTTTCCCGGGGCTTCATATCGGAGAGCGTGATGGTCTCTCCATCCGGGAAACTCCTTCTCTCCCGCCAACCGCATCACCGGCCGACCGCCTTTGGCTTGCGCCGCTGGCCATGGGTTCGAATCTGTTTCCGTTCCCGCATTTCCGAAGAAGTGCGTGAGACATTTCTATGCCCTGGGCCACCCCGGCGCAAGAGCTTTTTCCAACCTTTTCCGGGTAATTCTCGTCGTCCACAGCCTTACCCACAGACTGTGGGTGTTAGCCCACAGATCGGCCATCGTTACCCACATCTTGTCCACATCGACGACCTGCTGCACGGTCACCACAGGTGCGCCGCGGTGTGGATCGTGAGTCCCACGAGTCCGCCCACCAACGTTCCATTGATGCGGATGAACTGTAGATCGCGACCTACGTGCAGCTCGATCCGCTCGGCTGTCTCTTTGCCGTCCCACCGGTTGACCGTGACCGAGATGACGGTGGCGATCTCGGTGCCGTAGTTCTCGATCACGTAGGCCGCGGCGTCGCTGATCCGCGCGTCGATGCGGGTGGCCAGCTCGGCGTCGTCCATCAATCGGTGACCGAACAACTCCAGCTCCTCCAGAGCGCGCCGGCGCATCAGGCCCGAGTCGTCGTGCAGAGATCCGATGACCGCGCGGCGCAGCGCGTCCCACAGGCTGATGGAGGTGTGCACCACGCGGGGCTGCGCCAGCATGCGCCGCTTGAGCGCCTCGAAGCGCTCCATCGTCTCGGCGTCGTGCTGCAACGCTCGTGCGAGTTCTTCCAGCCACGTGTTCAGGGCCTGTCGGGCCGGGTGGTTGACCACGCGGCTGATCTCGCCCACCCACTCCACGACCTGGCCATGCACCCAGGTGGAAACCCGTCGATCCACCCACTCCGGAGTCCAGGTCGGAGCGCGATGCTCGATCAGCGCGGCGACCTCCCCCTCGTGGTCGGCCAGCCAACGACCCAGCTCATCGAGCACGAGGTCGACCAGTCCGACGTGGGCGCCGTCGGCCAGCACCTCGTCGAGCAGCTGACCCATGACCTCGCTGAGCGGCTCGTCGACGAGCCGAGGGATCAGTGCTTGTTCGATGACTGTCGCGACGTCGCGCTCCTGCACGTGTGACAACGCGTCAGCCAGTACCTGCGCTCCCTCGTCCACGATGCGCTTGGCGTGGCCTTCGCTGGTCAGCCACTCTCCCAGCCTCCGGCTGACCTGGGCCGAGTCGATACGTTCGCGGATGACCTCAGCACGCAAGAAGTTGCCGGCGACGAACTCCTCGAGGCTGGCACCCAGAGCGGCCTTGCGATGCGGGATGATGGCCGTGTGCGGGATCGGCAGACCCAACGGGTGCCGAAACAACGCCGTGACAGCGAACCAGTCGGCAATGGCTCCGACCATGGCTGCTTCGGATGTGGCGTTGACGTAGGCCCAGGCGCCGTCGCGTCCGTGGGTGAGGATGAAGACGACAGCAGCCAGCAGCAGCAGGGACAGCGCGAGGGCACGCATGCGGCGCAATCCGCGAAGTCGGGCAGCATCAGCCTCGGAGAACTGCAGGCCGAAATCGATGTCGGTCGGTGATGAGTCGATCTGGGTCACGCACTGACAGTAGGGCCAGCAGCCGTCGTACGCCTGCGTAGACTGCTCGCCATGAGCTTCAACGAGGGAGCCTCGCTCGACACGAGCCAGGTCTCCGGTGGCGGCGGGGGCGGGCGAGCCGGAGCAGTCGTCGGCGGTGGCGCCGGTGGCCTGATCATGCTCCTGATCGCGGTGTTCCTGGGTGTGGACGTCAGCGGCGGAACCGGGGCCAATCCCTTCGACACCAGCCAGCTCAGCCCTGGCGGTTCGGAGGCCTCCAGCGTCGACTTCTCCCAGTGCAAGACTGGCGCCGACGCCAACCGTGACGACACCTGCCGCGTCATCGGCACGGTCAACAGCGTGCAGGCCTACTGGACCGACGCACTTCCAGCGGATCTGAAGCGCCAGTACAGCCAAGCCAAGACCGTGCTCTATTCAGGCTCGACCCAGTCAGCCTGCGGCACCGCCTCCAATCAGACCGGTCCGTTCTACTGCCCCTCGGACCAACAGATCTACATCGACGCCAGCTTCTTCGGCGAGCTGACGAGCCGGTTCGGCGCTGATGGCGGCGCGTTGGCCCAGGAGTACGTCGTCGCGCACGAGTACGGGCACCACCTGCAGAATCTGTTGGGCATCCTGGCCAAGGCCCAGGACGGCAAGACCGGACCACAGAGCGGCGGTGTCCGCGTCGAGCTGATGGCCGACTGCATGGCCGGGGTGTGGGCCAATCACGCGGCGTCCACCGAAGATGCCAACGGCCAGACGTTGCTGGAGCCGCTGACCCGCAAGGACATCGATTCCGCGCTCTCAGCCGCATCGGCTGTCGGCGACGACAACATCCAGGAGAATCTCGGCGGTGGCCGGGTCAACCCAGAGACGTGGACCCACGGGTCCAGCGAGTCACGCCAGAAGTGGTTCATCGCCGGCTACGAGAGCGGCAACGTCAACGATTGCGACACGTTCGCCACGAACGACCTCTGAGTCGTGTCTGAGCGCAGACACCTCCGGGCCGAGGTGTGGATCGTCCTTGGCTTGTCGCTCGGCGCGTCCGGCGTCTACTCGCTGGTCAGCCTGATCCGCAAGGCCACGCTGGCAGGTGGTCTGCGCGGGCAGACCGCGACGTTGAACGCCGCGCGGGACAATCGCGAGGCGTTCGACTTCATCTACCAGGTCCTCGCGATCGGGTTCGCCCTCGTGCCAGTGGCCCTCGCGCTGTACCTGCTGTCCCAGGACGACGTGAAGGAGCGGGTGAGCCAACGCCTCGGTCTGGATCGCGCGCGGCCGGGCTTCGACCTGCTCTGGGGCGCCGGTCTTGCCGCCGCGATCGGCCTGCCCGGCCTCGGGTTGTACGGACTCGGCCGGTTGGCCGGCATCACGACGCAGATCATCCCGGCGCCGGACGTCTCGTACTGGTGGACCGTCCCGGTGTTGATCCTCGCGGCGCTGCAAAACGCAATCGTGGAGGAGGTCATCGTGGTCGGGTACCTGATGACCAGACTCCGCCAGTTCGGCTGGACCACCGGCGCGACGATCGTGACGTCAGCGGCACTGCGCGGCAGCTACCACCTCTACCAAGGCATCGGGCCTGGCATCGGCAACTTCGTGATGGGCCTGGTCTTCGGCTACTGGTTCCACCGCACCCGGCGCGTCATGCCCTTGGTGATCGCCCACACGATCCTCGACGTCGTGGCGTTCGTCGGCTATCTGCTGTTCGCCGACGCACTCGGGCTGACATGAGCGGGATGAGGATCCGATACGACCCCGCCCTGCCGATCACTGAACGCCAGGCGGACATCGCTGCGGCGATCCGCGACCACCAGGTCGTCGTGGTCGCGGGCGAGACCGGCTCGGGGAAGACCACCCAGCTGCCCAAGATCGCCTATCAGCTCGGCCACCGCTCGATCGCGCACACCCAGCCGCGGCGCATCGCCGCTCGCAGCGTGGCCAAGCGGATCGCCGAGGAGTGCGCGGTGGAGCTGGGTGCCGAGGTCGGCTACGCGGTCCGGTTCGACGACCAGACCAGCGCCACCACCGCGATCCGCTTGGTGACCGACGGGCTGCTTCTCGCCGAGCTTCAGCGCGACCGCCAGCTGTCCCGCTACGACATGATCATCATCGACGAGGCGCACGAGCGATCGCTGTCGATCGACTTCCTGCTCGGCTACCTCAAGCAGCTCCTCCCCCGGCGGCCAGAGCTCAAGGTGGTCATCACGTCGGCGACGATCGACGTCGAGCGTTTCGCGGAGATGTTCGGCGCGCCAGTCATCGAGGTCAGCGGACGTACCTTCCCGGTCGAGATTCGCTACCGTCCGCCAGCCGAGACCGGCGCCGACGACCAGCTCGACGCCATCGCCGAGGCAGTCGCCGAGCTCCCGACCGGCGGCGACATCCTTGTCTTCTTGTCCGGCGAGCGCGAGATCCGCGATGCGGCCGATCATCTGGCCAGCAAGAAGTACCCCCACACCGAGATCCTGCCGCTCTACGGCCGGCTAGCTGCCGCCGACCAGCAGAAGATCTTCAGCAATCATCCGGGCCGGCGTATCGTGCTCGCGACCAACGTCGCAGAGACGTCGCTGACCGTGCCGGGCATTCGCTACGTCATCGACACCGGGGTCGCCCGCATCTCGCGATTCAGCCAGCGACTCAAGGTGCAGCGGCTTCCGATCGAGCCGATCTCCCAGGCCAGCGCCGCCCAGCGCGCCGGCCGGTGCGGGCGGGTGGCGGACGGCATCTGTATCCGGTTGTTCTCCGAGGAGGACTTCGACGGCCGGCCGGCGTTCACCGACCCGGAGATCCAGCGGACCAACCTGGCCTCGGTGCTGCTGCAGATGGCCTCGCTGGACCTCGGCGACATCAAGGACTTCCCATTCCTCGACCCGCCGGACTCCCGCGCCGTCAGCGACGGGCTCAATCTGCTCTACGAGCTCGGCGCACTCGACCCCGCCCGGACTGGAACGGGCCACCGCCTGACCAAGATCGGTCGACGCATGTCGACGCTACCGACCGATCCCCGGCTCGCCCGCATGTTGCTGGCGGCCGACCGTCTCGGTTGCCTCGCCGACGTGCTGGTCATCGTGTCAGCCATGTCGATCCAGGACCCGCGCGAGCGACCGCTGGAGAAACAACAGGCAGCCGACGAGAAGCACCGCCGGTTCCGCGAACCCGACTCGGACTTCTTGTCATATCTGACGCTGTGGCGCTACATCCGCGAGCAGCGCGACGAGCTGTCGAGCTCAGGCTTTCGACGACTGTGCCGCGAGGAATACCTGCACTGGCTCCGCATCCGCGAGTGGCAGGACGTGCACTCCCAGCTGCGCCGCACCGCGAAGGAACTTGGTTTGAAACCTGGATCGATCGGAGCAGACCCGGATCTGATCCATCAGGCCCTCCTGTCCGGTCTGCTGTCACACATCGGGCTGCGAGAGCTGGACGGACGGGAGTTCCTCGGCGCGAGGCAGGCCAAGTTCATGGTCTTCCCCGGATCGGGGCTGGCGAAGAAGCCGCCCCGCATGGTCATGGTCGGCGAGCTGGTAGAGACCAGTCGGCTGTGGGGCCGCACGGCGGCGAAGATCGACCCCGCGTGGGTCGAGTCCGCCGGCGAGCATCTGATCAACCGGTCGTACAGCGGACCGCACTGGTCCTCAAAGCGAGGCTCGGCCATGGCGCACGAGAAGTTGCTGCTGTTCGGGGTGCCGATCGTCGCGGATCGGCTGGTGCACCTGAGCCGCGTTGACCCGGTGGTGGCGCGAGACCTGTTCATCCGCCATGCACTGGTGCAGGGCGAGTGGCGCACGCATCACGCGTTCTACGACGCCAACCGGCGCATGATCGCCAGCGTCGAGGAGCTGGAGGAGCGCCTCCGGCGCCGCGATCTGCGGGTCGATGACGACACGCTGTACACCTTCTACGACCAGCGGATCCCGACCGAGGTGGTGTCGGTTCGACACTTCGACAGCTGGTGGAAGAAGACTCGGCACGATCAGCCCGACCTCCTGACATTCGATCCGGCGATGCTCCATCACGGCACCGGCGGCGCTGAGGACGAGTTCCCCCGCGAGTGGCGCTCCGAGGGCGAGACATATCCCCTCACCTACGCGTTCGAACCCGGGCTGGACGACGACGGGGTGACGGTGGACCTGCCGCTCGACCGGTTGCTCACGGTCGACGAGCGCGCGTTCGACTGGCATGTGCCGGGCCATCGCGTCGAGCTGGTCACTGCGCTGATTCGCTCGCTCCCCAAGCGGCTGCGGCGAGAGTTCGTGCCCGCCGGTCAGTTCGCTCCTCAGCTGGTGGCGGCCATGGACTCGACGGCTGCCGACCTGAGCGACGAGCTGGCCCGTCGAATGCGCTTGTTGAACGGCACCGTGGTCAGCCCGGAGGATTTCGACTTCGCCGCACTGCCCTCCCACCTGCGGGTCACGTTCCGCGTCATGGAGAACGGCACGGAGATCGGGCGTGGCAAGGACCTGGCCGTGCTACGCGACGAGCTCGCCGGCCACGTGCGAGCTGATCTCACCACAGTGGCTCGTCGCGAGGAGCGGTCCGGAATCCGCACGTGGGATGTCGGCAGCCTCGAACCGACGATCACCGCAGGTCAGGTCACCGGCTTTCCCGCCCTCGTGGACGAAGGATCATCGGTGGGGCTGCGCATCCTGGACACCGCCATCGAGCAGCAGGTTGCGATGGTCAAGGGTCAGGCACGCTTGCTGTCCTTCGCGCTGCCCACGCCCGTCACACAGCTGGGGCGGTCACTGGATCTGCACGCCAAGCTGCTGCTCTCGACCGGGCCGCATCGCGACGCCGCCGAGGTCATCGAGGAGTGCTGGCTGGCTGTGCTCGAGGAGCTGCTGGTGCACCACGGCGGACCGGTCTGGGACGAGGCATCGTTCGCGCTGCTGTGCGACGTCGTGCGAGCCGACGCCTATGAGCAGACCCAGCAAGCCGTTCAGAGCGTCCTGATGGTCTTGCGTGCACTCGGTGACGTCACTCCCCTGCCCGCGACGGAGGCGGGCGAGGACGTGCGCGTACAGCTGTCCTGGCTGGTGTATCCCGGATTCATCCGCGACACAGGAGTCGACCAGCTACGTCGTGTGCCGCTGTACCTGCAGGCGGCGAGCAAGCGGCTCGACGCGACGCTGACCGACGACCTGGTGGCTGCGCAGGACCTGGAGGCGCGCTTTCACGCCGGCACCGCTGATCTGAGCCCATGGGCTCGGCTCTCCCCCGACGTCCAGCACGTGCGGTGGGCGCTGGAGGAGCTCCGACTGAGCCTGCTGGCCCAGCATCTGCGCACGGCGTTCCCGGTGTCGATCAAGCGCGTGACCGCCCTCGTCGACGCCCTCTGAGGATCAGCCGACGCCAAGCAGATCGATGACGAAGATGAGCGTCTTGCCAGAGAGGCGGTGTCCGCCACCGGCGGGACCATAGGCGAGCTCGGGCGGGCACACCAGCTGGCGGCGACCGCCAACCTTCATGCCGGGAATGCCCTTCTGCCAGCCGCCGATCAGCTGGGGCAGGGGGAAGTTCGCGGACTGGCCGCGGTCCCACGAGGCGTCGAACTGCTCGCCGGTGTCGAACTCGACACCCACGTAGTGGACGTCGACGACGCCACCGGGCACCGCTTCGGGGCCATCGCCCTCGATGATGTCCGTGATCTGCAGCTCGGCGGGCGCGGGGCCCTCGATGAAGTCGATTTCAGGCTTCTGAGTCATGCCAACGATCCTTGCACACGACGGCATCGAGGTTGATCGGGCCGTAGACGTGCGGAAAGCTCAGCGCCTGACCGGGCACCTCATCGAACTGCCACGGCGACGTCAGCAGGTCGGTGTCAATCGTCAGGAGCAGCAGATCTGGCACGTCTGCGTAGAACCTCGCACGCACTCCGTCGGTCTGCTCGGCCCGAGAGCAGTGGATGAAACCCACCTCCTCGAGCGTCGCTCCCCGGGTCGACACCCGGTACTCCCCTGAGGCCACCGCGGCGCTCCAGTCAGCCGGCAGCGCCAGGTGGAAGATCCTCAGTCCAGCTCCTCGGCCGAGTTGTTCAGGCGTGCCATCGATCCGGAGAACGCTTCGATCTCCTCGTACGACCAGTCGGCCAGGATCCTGCCCAGCCGGGCACGCGAGGACGCCCGGTACTCAGCCAACGCACGAGCTGCCTCGGGTTCGGCCGCCAGGAGGTGTGCGCGACCGTCGTCGGGATCGGGTACGCGCGAGACCAGGTTCATCCGTTCCAGCGAGGCGATGGCACGGCTCGCGGTCGACTTGTGCACGCCCAGCGTCTCGGCCAGCTCGCTGCCGCGAATACCGTTCACGGCGTCGCAGATGATGATCAGGAACAGAAATGTTCCGTAGTCGAGCTGGGGGTGGATTTTCTCCAGTCGTCTCAACGACTGCACGCGGACCCTCCGCACGAACCGCGCCAGCTCGACGTCAAGATCGACGAGGTCGGGCAGGTCGCGGTTCATGCGGCCAGTCTAGGGATGCCGGAGCGTGGAGTGCTCAGCGCAACTGCGAAGAGCTGAGCTCGAGCAGACGGCGAGCGACGATCAGCTGCTGGATCTGCTGCGTGCCCTCGAAGATGTCGAGGATCTTGGAGTCCCGACTCCACTTCTCGATCAGCTCGGTCTCGCTGTAGCCGAGCGTGCCGATCAGCTCGACGCACCGCAGCGTGATCTCGTTGCCGACCCGGCCCGCCTTTGCCTTGGCCATGGAGGCTTCCATGGAGTTGGGCTTGCGGTTGTCCGCGAGCCACGCAGCCTCCAGGGTGAGCAGCAGAGCCGCTTCCCAGTCAGCCTCCATCGCGATGTAGGTGGCTGCTGCGTGCGACTGCGACGCGAGCGGTCGGTCGTAGTCGATCTCGACACCAGCCTCGTGCAGCAGACGCTTGGTGTCCTCGAGGGCGGCACGGGTACAACCGACCGCCATCCCGGCGACCAGCGGACGGGTGTTGTCAAAGGTCGCCATGGCGCCGGCAAAGCCTTCTTTGGTGTCGATCTCTGGATTGCCCAGCAGGTTCTCGGCGGGCACGCGACAGTTCTCGAGCACGATCACCGCGGTGTCCGAGGCGCGGATGCCGAGCTTGTGCTCCAGTCGCTCGACCCTGATGCCCGGGGTGTCCTTGGTGACGAGGAATGACTTGATGGCAGCGCGGCCCAGCTTCTTGTCCAGCGTCGCCCACACGACGACCGAGTCCGATCGCTCGCCGGCCGTGACATAGATCTTCTCGCCGTTCAAGATGTAGGCGTCGCCGTCCTTGACCGCCGTGGTCGTGATGGCTGCGGAGTCGGAGCCGAAGCTCGGCTCGGTGATCGCCATCGAGGCCCAGGTGCCCTTGAATCGCTCGAGCTGCTCGTCATTGGCCACCGACGCGATGGCCGAGTTGCCGAGCCCTTGCCGTGGCATCGAGAGCAGCAGCCCCACGTCGCCCCAGCACATCTCGATGATGGACAGCACCGAGGACATGTTGGTGCCGTTCTTGACCTTCGACTTGTCCACGACTTCGTCGTCGCTGCGGCGAACGCCAGCGGCGCCTGCGCCCTGGCCGGAGCCGGAGTCGCTCATGCCGTCGATCAATGAGGCGAGCAGGTCGAGCTCTTGCGGGTAGGTGTGCTCGGCGAGGTCGTACTTGCGCGAGTTGGCGCGCAGGAAGGTGTCGGCGACGTCATTGGCCTGCTTGATGAACGCCCGGAACTTCTTGGGGGTCTCGAGATTGATCATGATGTGGTCCGCCCTCAGACGAGGACTGCTCCTTCCATGAGGCCGACAGCGCGCAGATCGCGGTACCAGCGCTCGACGGGATGTTCCTTGACGAATCCGTGACCACCGAGCAGCTGGACGCCGTCGGTGCCGATCTTCATGCCGTACTCCGACGCGAGCCGGCGCGCGAGGGCGACCTCGCGCGAGAAATCCTTGCCCTGCTCGGCGCGGGAGGCGGCCTTCAGGGTGACGAGGCGCATGCCCTCGAGCTCGATCGCGATGTTGGCCACCATGAACGCGACCGACTGGCGGTACGCGATGGGCTCGCCGAACGCATGCCGTTCCTTGACGTAGGGCTTCACGTAATCCAGGACGGCCTTGGCTGTTCCGAGCGCAAGGCCAGCCCAGGCGAGTCGCGAGAGGCGGATGCACTCGCGGTAGTCGTCGATCGATCCCTCGCCGAGGATCGCCTCGGGTGTGACGTCGACGTCCTCCAGCACCAGCCTGGACAGTCCGGCGGCTCGCAATCCCATGCTCGGGTCGTCCTGGATGCTCAGACCGGTCGTGCTCGACTCGAGCAGCACCAAGGTGGGCGAGCCGTCGATGTCCACGGCCACCACGAACAGCTCGGCTTCCCTGCCCCGCACGACGGCAGACTTGAGGCCATTGATGCGATATCCGGTGTCGGTCTTCTCGGCGCGGGTGCGCAGCTCGAAGGGGTTGAACAGCGGGAACGGCTCAGCGACCGCGAGCGCCGCGACGGGAATGTCGTCGCTGGCAAAGGCCGGCAGGTACGTCTGTTGCTGCTCGTCCGAGCCCCACAAGGAGATCGCGGTCGCCACAGCGGCTGGGGCGAGGCATGCCACGGCTTGGCCCATGTCGCCGTCGGCAAGCGCCTCGGCGACGAGGACACCCGTGACAGCCGAGCGCTCTTCGGTCAGCCCGCCCAGCTCCTCGGGGATGTTGAGCAGGGTGAGACCGAATTCATTGGTCTGCGCCAGCACTTCCTTGGACGTGTTGTTGGCCGCCTCGGCGTCGCCGGCACCTGGACGCAGCACCTCGGCAGCGAATTCGGAGAGAACCTCGACCATCATCTGCTGGTCTTCGGTGGGCGTCAGATCGAACACGCCGCCGCTGTGGGAGCGCTTCAGTCGTTGCGGTGAGCCTGACCCCTTGACCCGCTTGAAGGTGCGTCCGGCAGATGCCGCGACCTGGAAGCCACCCTTCGTGCCGTGGTACACAGCCCGTTCGGTGGTCTTACGCAGCTTGAACTTGTCGATGGCTGGCGAGCTGGCAATGCGATTCAGCACCGCCAAGCCAATCGCCATGGGGTCTTTGCTGGTGGCCACGGGGACTCTCCTCAGGAAGCGGATGCGCGTGCAACTGACAACGCTCAATGTAACTCAGAGTTACACGACCGCATACTGATGGTATCCGACATCACACGTACGCTGCGGACTCGACCACGCGTCGTGGCCTGCCCGCACCGGTCGGTAGGCTGACGCGGTGCCTGAGAGCGAACAGTCCCGCCCCCTGCCTGCGGGCGGATCCGTCCGCCCCATCACTCGGTGGGGAACGCCCGTGATGCATCACGAGCTGGCCGAGGTCACGGTCTTCGACGACGACCTCGCCACGCTGGTGGCCGACATGGTCGCCACGATGCATGCCGCCCGGGGTGTGGGGCTGGCTGCCAACCAGGTCGGAGTCAATCGCAAGGTGTTCGTCTTCGACTGCCCCGATGACGAGGACAACCGGGTCACGGGCGTCGTGTGCAATCCCGTCCTGACCCTGCCGTCGGGCAAGGATCGTCAGCTCGAGACAGCCGACGAGGGCTGCCTGTCGTTGCCGGGTGCCTTCACCGAGTGCGCTCGCCCCGATCAGTCGCACGTGACAGGCGTCGACCACACCGGCTCGCCAGTGGAGTTCCACGGAACTGGACTGCTGGCGCGCTGCCTCCAGCACGAGACCGACCACCTCTTCGGCACCGTCTTCGGCGATCGAGTGCCTGAGCGGGCGCGCAAGAAGCTGAACAAGCAGCACCAGGAGGTCGCCGACGGCTATCCCGACGACTGGCCCATCACGATCCTGGTCGACGAGGACGCGCAGGAGTAGGACGCAGCTGCCAGCACGCCACGGCCACCGATGCTGCTGCGTTGAGCGAGTCGATGTCGGCGGACATGGGAATGGTGACCCGCAGATCGGCACCGTGCTCCCAGCGCTCGGTGAGTCCGTGCCCCTCGGACCCGACGATCAAGGCGAGTCGGTCGATGTCGTGCGGGACCTCGTCGATCGCGATGGCTCCCCCGCCGACGGTCAGCGCGCAGGTGGTGAATCCGGCCATCCGCAGTACCTCTGGTGCCGCGTACCAGTCGTCCAGGCGAGCGTAGGGAAGCCGAAAGACCGCTCCCATCGACACCTTGATCGCTCGCCGGTAGAGCGGGTCGGCACAGCGAGGCGACATCAAGATCCCGTCGAAGCCGAGGGCTGCAGCGGAACGAAAGATCGCACCGACATTCGTGTGGTCGGACAGGTCCTCCATCACCACGATGCGGCGAGCGTCCGACAAGACATCGGCGACCGGGGTGGGCGCGGGCCGTTGCAGCGAAGCGAGCGCTCCACGGTGGACGTGGAATCCGGTGAGACTCTCGATCAGCCGCTCGGACAACACGAAACAGGGAGCGTCCGTGGTGGCCAGCACGTCGGCCAGACTCTCCTGCCATCTCGGTGCCATCAGGAAGGACGCCGGACGGTGGCCGGCCTCGACAGCCCGCCGGACCACCTTCTCACCCTCCGCCAGGTACACGCCGTGCTCGGCCTCCAGCTTCTGACGCAGGCTCACGTCCCGCAGATGGACGTAGTCGGCGAGACGGGGATCGTTCGCATCGTCCACTCGTACGATCTCTGCCACCGGGCTAGCCTAGCCAGCATGAGCCTTGAACGACCTGTCACGCCCGATCCGTATCCGCTGCTTCCGACAGTGCCGTCCTTCACGGTCACCAGCGAGGACGTTGTCGATGGCCAGCCGCTGGCCGACGCACACGTCAATGCCCACGGCGACACGTCGCCGCACCTGTCATGGAGCGACGCGCCCGAGGGCACCAAGTCCTTCGTCGTCACGTGCTTCGACCCCGATGCGCCCATCGTCTCGGGCTTCTGGCACTGGACTGCCGTCGACATCCCCGCTGACGTGTCCGAGCTGGCCACCGGTGCCGGCGCGTCTGACGACACCTTGCCCGGACCGGCCTTCCACGTGCGCAACGACGGGGGCGGACACGGTTTCATGGGAGCCGCGCCGCCCGAGGGCGATCAGGTGCACCGGTACTACTTCGTGGTCCACGCGGTGGGCGAGGATCGCCTCGGCGTCGACGGTGACGCCTCCCCCGCCGTGGTCGGCTTCAACCTCGCGTTCAAGACGCTTGGTCGGGCCGTCATGCACGCCACCTACGCGCACTAGTCGCCTCCTCGACACGGTGCCGAAACCGTTGCGCTGCCGGGAAGAAGTGTCAGTGGTGACGGCTAGGTTAAAAGCATGTTCGAGGACGCATCCGGCACCAGTGTGCTGGCCCGGGTGCGTTCGCACGACTTCGATCCCCGTCCGCTCGAGGCCGGATACGAGCGCATCGAGGCCATCACCGCGCTGGACCGGCTGATCCGCCAGGCGCAGGCCGAGCAGACCGTCCAGGTCGTCGCCCTGCATCGCGAGCGGTCCCAGATGATGGGTCTGGGCGATCCCGATCCTGGGCTCACCGTGGCCGGCGAGGTTGGCATGGCCCGCAACATCGGACCGGCCGTGGCCGGACATCAGCTCGCCGTCGGTCTGGGTCTGGCCCGACTCCCTCAGGTGTTCGAGCTGTTCAAGATCGGCGTCATCCCCGAGTCCGTGGCTCGGGCCGTGGTGCGCGAGACCGACGCCCTGGACGTCGAGGACCTGGTGGTCGCGGACGCCGAGATCGCTCCCTTGCTGCCCGGGTGCACCACCATCCGCGCCGACCGCGCCGCCGCACGGGTCGTCATCGGGCTCGACGCTGACGCCGCCCACGAACGCGCGGTCAAGAACCGTGCTGGCGCCCGAGTCGAGATGCGCTCGGACCCCGACGGAGTGGCCGAGCTGTGGGTCCGCGGACCGGCCGAGAAGATCACCGCCGCCTACCAAGCACTCGACGCCTGGGCGGTGGGCCTGCGATCAACCGGCGATCCCCGCACTCGCGGTCAAGTCATGGTCGACACGCTCGTCGAACGCGTCACCGGACTGGCATCAGCCGACCACATCGACGTCGAGATCCACCTCGTCATGGACGCACCCACCCTGATCGGCGACGGTGACACCCCCGCCGAGCTCATCGGTCACGGCCCCATCACACCCTCGGTCGCTGACGACCTCATCGCCACCGCCCGCAACGCGTCGGTCCGCCGGCTGCTCACCGACCCC
>NZ_JBAVCB010000153.1:0-25744 GCF_049586495.1 Aeromicrobium sp.
CTCCTGACCCGCTCGACTTGGCCCGGGACATCACCGATCGGTACAAGCGCGGTGGCGCCCCAGCCCCCAAGGGGCAGCCTCGCCGTCGCCCGCCACCTCCGTCCGGCCCGCGTCAGCGACGCGAGGATGCGGTGCCGATCTCCGAGGTGCTGGGCGATCTCATTCGAGATCGCGGGTGGGGCAGACAGATTGACGCCCACCGGCTGTTCGACGACTGGGCGTCGATCGTTGGATCTGAGGTCGCGCAGCACTCACGGGTCACGGGTTTCGCCGACGCCGTGGTGCATGTCGAGACACGATCAACGGCGTGGGCCACCCAGCTGAAGCTGTTGGCACCGCGGATCGTGGCCAAGCTCAACGAACTGCTGGGCGACGGGTCGGTCGTGCGGATCGAGATCCGCGGGCCACAGGCCCCCAGCTGGAAGTCAGGACCACGGTCGATCCGGGGTCAGCGAGGACCCCGCGACACCTACGGTTGAGCCGACGTCAGCGTCCTGATGGGATGTTTCACGGGAAACATCGTCGTCGAACGCCAACACGGCGACCGCTGCGACAAACACCGACACCGTCGCCGCCAGGGCGCCGAGCACGAGCGCCGCATCCACGACACCGCCCCAGCCGGTCGTCGGCCGAACGCCCAGCACGCCCAACGCGATGACGCCGGCCGCAGCACCGATCACGGCGGCAGGAACTGTCGTGCGCGTCCAGACGACGCGACGCGACGCGCCAGCCGACGCCACGGCTGCCCAGAACAGGCAGACGGCCAACGCCGCGACGATGTCCGAGGGACGGTGCCAGCCGGCGACGATCGTGGAGGTCGCCGTGAGGGTCGTGGCCATGGCGCCGCCCAGCACCACCACGGGTCGCAAGGCAGGCGGAGCAGCCAACAAGGTCGCTGCGGTGGCACTGGCCACGACGGTGGTGTGCCCACTGGGCAGAGAGTTCAAGGTGAGCAGCCCGAAGTCTGGACGGTCCAGGAGCAGGTGCTTGAGCACCTGCGTGCTCACGTTGGCCCCCACGATCACGACGACGGAGCCCATGGCCCAGCGGACGTGACCACGTGCGAGGGCCAGGCTGATGGACACGATCATGGCGATCACGACGGCACCGATCGACACGTAACCCAGCACGCTCAGGACGGCCAACCGGGCGTCCGGGCCGGCGTAGACGGTGTTCACTGCGGCCGCATCAAACCGCTGGCCCGATCCGGTCTGCACGGCGTACTGATAGGTGGCCGCGGCGACGCCGGCGGACAGCGCGGCGATGGCCGCGGCGATGGCGCGTGCCACGACGCGATCACGGACTGAGAACATGGCTCCAGCCTGCCTGATACGGCCCAGCGGCGACAGATGAAATCGTCGGGCCGCTCACGCTTTGGTGGGCCTTGGACAATACCCCGCCTCGAAAGGGGACCCATCAGCCCGTCACAGGCGTGATTCTGTGGCTCTGGCGACCCGTTGCATCCGCCGACACGGTGCACCGAAAAGGCACTCCTGCGTCAGGCGCGCGCAAAGGCCCCGTATACTGCTTGAGTGACTCAAACTCCAGATCCTGCGCAGTCCTATGATGCAAGCAACATCCAGGTTCTCGAAGGTCTGGAGGCAGTGCGCAAGCGTCCTGGCATGTACATCGGGTCCACGGGCGAGCGCGGACTGCACCACCTGGTCTACGAGGTCGTCGACAACTCGGTCGACGAAGCACTCGCCGGCCACGCCACCCACATCGAGGTCACGCTGCAGGCCGATGGCGGTGTCAAGGTGGTCGATGACGGGCGCGGCATCCCGGTGGACGAGCACGCCACGGAGAAGATCCCGGCCGTCACGCTGGTGCTCACCTCGCTGCACGCCGGCGGCAAGTTCGGCGGAGGTGGCTACAAGGTCTCTGGCGGGCTGCATGGCGTGGGCGTCTCGGTCGTCAACGCCCTGAGCACGAAGTTGCACGTCGAGGTCAAGCGCGATGGTTACGTATGGACCCAGTCGTTCACGTACGGCGAACCCGATGCACCGCTGGCGCGCGGAGCTGCCACCACCGACACCGGCACCACCACCACGTTCTATGCGAGCGAAGACATCTTCGACACGGTCGTCTACTCCTACGAGACGCTCAAGACGCGCTTTCGAGAAATGGCATTCCTCAACAAGAGCCTCGAGCTGGTGATCCGCGACGAGCGAGAAGCGACCCTCGAGGCGGCCGAGGGAGACACCGAGGTCGACACGATCGAGTCCGAGGCACGGTTCCGCTTCGACAACGGCTTGATCGACTACGTCGATCACATCAACGTGGGCAGCAAGTCGCCCATCCACAACGGCATCATCGCCTTCGAGTCCGAGGATGAGGCCAAGGGTCTGTCGCTCGAGGTGGCGATGCAGTGGAATGACAGCTTCACCGAGTCGGTGCACACCTTTGCCAACACGATCAACACGCACGAGGGTGGTACCCACGAAGAAGGCTTCCGTGCGGCCCTGACCTACACGGTCAACAAGTTCGCGACCACGCAAGGCCTGATCAAGAAAGCCAGCGACAATCTCTCTGGCGACGACGTCCGCGAAGGCCTCACGGCGATCGTCTCGATCAAGCTCGAGGAACCGCAGTTCGAAGGGCAGACCAAGACCAAGCTGGGCAACAGCGAGGCCAAGTCCTATGTGCAGTCGGTCCTCAACGTCGAGCTCGGCGCATGGTTCGAGCAGCACCCCGCCGAGGGCAAGGTCATCGTGCGCAAGTCAATCGATGCGGCCACCGCGCGCATGGCCGCCCGCAAGGCGCGCGACCTCGCCCGCAACCGCAAGGGCTTCCTCGGCAGCGGCGGACTGCCCGGCAAGCTGGCCGACTGCTCGAGCCGCAGCCCCGAGGAGTGCGAGGTCTTCATCGTCGAGGGAAACTCGGCCGGAGGCTCGGCCAAGGGCGGCCGCGATCCGCGCACCCAGGCGATCTTGCCGTTGCGAGGCAAGATCCTGAACGTCGAGAAGGCCCGGATCGACAAGATCCTGCAGAATGCCGAGGTCCAGGCGATCATCTCGGCACTTGGCACCGGCGTGCACGAGGACTTCGACATCGCCAAGCTGCGGTATCACAAGATCGTCCTGATGGCCGATGCCGACGTGGATGGTCAGCACATCTCCACCCTGCTGCTGACGTTGCTGTTCCGGTTCATGAAGCCGTTGATCGACGGCGGCCACGTGTATCTGGCTCAGCCGCCGTTGTACAAGATCAAGTGGACCAATGCCGCGGCCGAGCTGGCGTACTCCGACCGCGAGCGCGATGCGCTGTTGGCCGCAGGCGTCGAAGCCGGACACCGGCTGCCCAAGGAGGCTCCGGTCCAGCGCTACAAGGGGCTCGGAGAGATGAACGACTCCGAGCTCTGGGACACCACGATGGATCCCGACGCCCGCATCCTTCGCCAGGTCACCCTCGAGGATGGCGCCGCGGCTGACGAGATGTTCACCGTGCTGATGGGTGAGGACGTCGAGCAACGACGTTCCTTCATCCAGCGCAACGCCAAGGACGTCAGGTTCCTGGACATCTGATGACTCGCTCTTTCACCATGGATGGGAACACCCGATGACTGACACCCCGATCGAGCGCGACCGCATCGAACCGGTCGAGTTGCAAGATGAGATGCAGCGCTCGTACATCGACTACGCGATGAGCGTGATCGTCTCGCGGGCGCTGCCCGACGTGCGCGACGGCCTCAAGCCGGTGCACCGCAGGGTGCTCTACGCCATGTTCGATGGCGGCTACCGTCCTGACCGCGGCTTCAGCAAGTGCAGCCGCATCGTCGGTGACGTCATGGGTCAGTATCATCCGCACGGCGACACCGCGATCTATGACACCTTGGTGCGACTGGCCCAGCCGTGGGTCATGCGCGCGCCGATGGTGCAGGGCCAGGGCAACTTCGGTTCGCCCGGCGACGACCAGGCCGCCGCCATGCGGTACACCGAGTGCAAGCTCGCGCCCATCGCCATGGAGATGGTCCGGGACATCGACGAGGAGACCGTCGACTTCCGGCCCAACTATGACGGCCGATCGCAAGAGCCCACCGTCCTGCCGGCCCGCATTCCCAATCTGCTGGTCAACGGCTCGGCAGGTATCGCGGTCGGCATGGCCACCAACATTCCGCCACACAATCTCCGTGAGGTCGCGGCAGCCGCCCAGTGGGTCCTGGCGCATCCCGGCGCCTCGAAGGAGGAGACTCTCGAGGCACTCCTCGAGCGGGTCAAGGGTCCCGACTTCCCCAGCCACGGACTGATCGTCGGCACGCAGGGCATTGAAGACATGTATCGCACAGGTCGCGGCTCGATCCCGATGCGCGCGGTGGTCAACATCGAGGAAGACGCCAAGGGTCGTATCCAGCTCGTGGTCACCGAGCTGCCGTACCAGGTCAACCCGGACTCGCTCATGCGCAAGATCGCCGACCTGGTCAACTCAGGTCGCATGCAGGGCATCTCGGACCTGCGGGACGAGTCCAGCTCGCGGGTCGGACGGCGGATCGTCATCGAAGTCCGACGCGACGCCGTGGCCCGGGTGGTGCTCAACAACTTGTTCAAGCACACCGAGCTGCAGAGCAACTTCAGCGCCAACATGCTGGCGCTGGTCGACGACGTGCCACGCACCCTGAGCCTCGACGGCTTCATCACCCACTGGATCACCCACCAGATCGAAGTGGTTCGACGTCGCACGGAGTATCGCCTCCGCAAGGCCGAGGAGGAGGCTCACATCTTCCGCGGCTACGGCAAGGCACTCGACGCGCTCGACGACGTCATCGCCCTGATCCGCCGCAGCCCGACGGTCGACGAGGCTCGCGACGGTCTGATCGACCTGCTCCAGATCGACGAGATTCAGGCACGGGCGATTCTGGAGATGCAGCTGCGCCGCCTCGCGGCACTTGAGCGACAGAAGATCATCGACAAGCTCAATGAGCTCGAAACCGCGATCGCTGACTACCAGGACATCCTGGCGCGCGAGGAGCGTCAGCGCTCCATCGTCAGTGAGGAGCTGGCAGCCATCGTGGACAAGTTCGGCGATGACCGGCGTACCCCGATCGTGCCGGCCGATGGCGATCTGTCCGACGAAGACCTCATCCCCGACGAGGACGTCGTCGTCACCATCACCAAGGGCGGGTACGCCAAGCGCACGCGCACGGATCAGTACCGGGTCCAGCACCGTGGTGGCAGCGGGGTCCGCGGGGCTTCTCTGCGTGGTGAGGACGTCGTGGACCACGTGTTCGCCACCACCAGCCACCACTGGATCTTGTTCTTCACCACGGCTGGCCGGGTCTACCGCACCAAGGCGTACCACCTGCCCGAGGCAGCACGCGACGCCAAGGGCGGCCACGTCGCTGGACTGCTGTCGTTCTTGCCCGATGAGCAGATCGCCAAGGTGCTCGCGGTCCGCGACTACGAGCAGGCTCCATACCTGGTGCTGGCCACCCGCCGGGGTCTGGTCAAGAAGACACGCCTGACCGACTACAACAGCCCACGCCAGGCCGGCGTCATCGCAATCAACTTCCGCGACGATGATGATGAGCTGATCGGCGCTGAGCTGGTCAATCCGCAGGACGACATGGTGTTGATCTCTCGACGCGCTCAGGCCATCAGGTTCAGGGCCGACGACGAGCAGCTACGACCGATGGGCCGAGCCACGTCCGGCGTCACCGGCATGAAGTTCCGCGGCGAGGACTCGCTGTTGTCGATGAGCGTCATTCGTCGACCCGAGGAAGTCGCTGATGCCGATGCCGTGCTCGAACCCGAGCAGCTCTACGTCTTCACCGTCACCGATGGTGGCTTCGCCAAGAAGAGCCGCATCGAGGACTATCGCCTCCAGGGCCGCGGCGGTCTGGGCATCAAGGCAATGCAGATCACCGAGAATCGTGGCGAGCTGGTGGGCGGTCTGGTGCTCGTCGACACCGACGACGTCATCTCGGTCACCAGCCGAGGTCAGATCACTCGTAGCCTCGTCTCCGGTGTGAATGCCACAGGACGTGGCACGATGGGTGTCAAGTTCGTGACGTTGAAGGGTCAGGACCGCGTGGTCACCATCGCACGCAATGCCGAACCCACCCCCGAAGACGTCGTGGCAGACCCTGACGAATCGACCGATGAGGTGCACGACGAGTGAGCGATCAAGCGACTCCTGGCTCGGGTGCTGGCGATGCCGCGCACACCTCGTCGATCCCGCACCTCGAACGCGAGGCGGAGACCGACAAGGGCAGGCCGCGCTCCACAACGAAATCCGCCGGCAAGCCGGGTGGATCGACCACGTCCGATGCCGCAACCACCAAGAAGTCGGAACCCTCCGATGGTGGCCCGAAAGGCCGCCCGCTGACGGCCAGCGACTACGCCCGCACCACCTCGCAGTCGCCGTCCACCACGGCGGTCATTCCGGCTGTCAAGGCCGAGCGCGAGGCACGGTCCACGCCCAAGACCGTTTCCTCCAGCAAGCGGCAAGGCCATCAGGAGTCGGAACCATCGATGCAGATGACCGATGACCGCAGTGGTCGGGAGGCCACGCTGCGACTGGCGTACATCGAGCCGTGGTCCGTCACCCGCATGGCGTTCGCCATCTCGGTCGCGATGATGATCGTGGCCGTGGTCGCCGTGGCGATCTTCTGGATCGTGCTCGAGGTCAGCGGCGTGTGGGATCAGATCGACGGCAGCGTCACCTCTGTGCTCAGCGACGACACGGCCACGTTCCAGATCACCGACTACCTCGGCTTCGGCCGGCTGGTCGGCCTCAGCCTCGTCCTGTCGGCCGTGAACGTGGTCATCATGACGGGGTTGGCCACCATTGCGGCGCACCTGTACAACCTGGCCGCCCAGCTGTTGGGTGGCTTCCAGGTCACCTACACCTCGCAGGACTGACGGGACCAGTCGGCCGGTCCCTCCCCGATTTCATCCGCGTCCGGCGGTGAGGTAATGTTCATCGCTGTTGCGGGCGTATAGCTCAGCTTGGTTAGAGCGCTTCCCTGATAAGGAAGAGGTCCCAGGTTCAAGTCCTGGTACGCCCACTGTTCGAGGAGGATCCATGAAAAAGGTCATCACTCTCAGCCTCGCGGCTGTCAGCGTCCTGTGGACCCTGAGTCAGCGCCGCAAGGCGCCCTCGAACGACACATGGGCAGCGGGAACAGACGCAGTCTGAGGGGCCTTGGCGCAATTGGTAGCGCACCTGCTTTGCAAGCAGGGGGTTAGGGGTTCGAGTCCCCTAGGCTCCACGCCACACAGAACCGCTGGTCAGCGGAGGTTTTAGTACCACCCCCCGATGGGTCAAACGGCAGCACAGAACTGGGGTTCGTGCCCATACGTGCCCATAGCCCGCCTCACGAAGGCGCGCTTGACCCATCAGGAGACGACCGCGATGACCGCCACCTCAGCTATAACCCGCAAGCGCAAGAACACCCGCGCATCCTTCGGCAGCATTCGACGCCTCCCGTCCGGTAGATATCAAGCCCGATACCACGTCATTCCGACTCTGGAGAGCATGCTCGGCCACCAGCTCGCGGTAGTGCTGTCTCCGCGCATGCTGCGGCTACGACGCCTGGTGATCAGCGAGGTCCCCCGCTTCCCCGACCTCGCGCGCGCGGTGTTCGAGCAGGGACCGCGTCGCGCGGTCACCACCCTCGAGGCATTGATACGCGAACTCAACGCGCGTGGGTGGGTGCGAGTGCCGGATCCCGCCATGGCCGCCGAGCAATTGAACTGGCTAGTGATGGGTGCGCCCACAAACGCCGCAATGTTCCTTGGCGACGACGTCGCGCCAGCCCCAGCCGCGCGACAGGCTCACGTTCGGGACGCGGTTGCCACGTTCCTGGCGGCGTACGGCCCTCGGTCCTGACCCGAGGCCGCGCCGACGATCCGTAGGTGGATCAGCATTCGGGATGCTCTGACGCGGTGGAGAAACGCACGGTCATGCCGATGAGCGATCTTTTGTCAGCGAACCAGGCAAACCTGACCCTGGCGCACGCGGCGCTGTGCGTCAGTCGCGCCGCAGGAAGGCCGAGACGGCCTTGAGCACTGTCTCCGTCTGCTCGACGAACGGCAGGTGACCGCTCCTCGGTACGACTTGTAGGGCAGAGGCCGGGATCGCGTCGCTCAAGCGTTGCGCGCGGTCGGGCGGGAACATGAAGTCGTCTGCACCGGTCATCACCAACGTAGGAGCGGCGATGTCGTCCAGTCTCTCGGTGACGTCCCAGGCCTGGAGCGCGCGCTGGCCGCCGTCGTCGCCGCCTTTCCGGTAGATGGTCTTGCCCAGAACGGACCGCGCGGCGGAAGATTCGGAGTGCGGGAGATACCACGGTCCGGCCACGTCGAAGACGCGTAGCAGGTCGGCGTTGTTCTCCACCGGCTCCTCGAAGACCGACAGCGCCTCGGGTTGCACCCCGAGGCGCTGCAAGCCCGCGGTGATTGTCTCTGGAGCTGGACCCGTGCTGTCTGTGTCCAGCAAAATCAAGCCGTGCAAGTTCTCCGGGAAGGTCAATGCGTACTCGAGCGCGACGAAGCCGCCGTAGGAGTGACCAAGCAGCCAGGTGCGCGGGTGACCCAGGTGCTCGCGCAGTGCGTTTACGTCCTCCGCCAGGCGCTGCATCGTGAGGTCGTCCCCGTCGCCTGTGGACCTGCCGTTCGCACGGAAGTCCAGGTATGTCAGCGTCATGTACTCGCCCAACGGGTCGAGCCAGGGCCGGAGATAAGTGTGGTCCAGGCCGAGCCCGCCGTGCAGGATGATGAGAAGCTCGCCGTCGCCGAACGTGTCGTACCAGAGCGTCGATCCTTGATAGTCGAACGCGGACATCTGACCTCCAGGTGGTGTCGAGCGACGCTAGCAGCGGCTACCCAGGTGGGGCAATGAACGCACGCTCATGCCGCAATCCGTGCGCCGGTCCGAGGCGTTGAAGCGGACTATGTGTTGTCGTCGATTGATCCGCTGGAATCGTGTCGCGGCCACTCCGCGTAGGAGTGTGCGGTCAGCTCTCGCTAGGCGGGCCGCCGGCGGCGTGCCCATACGTGCCCAAAGAACTGTCTAGTGCTGTCCAAAACTGTCGGACGTTGGCAATTCTTGGTGGTAGCGTATCCGCAGGTCAGAGGGCAATCCTGCCTCTCACCTGCAGGAACGCCCGGAAAGTGTCGTCAGTTTTGCAAGCAGGCGGTTAGGGGTTCGAGTCCCTAGGCTCCACGCAAGCGACAACTTTTCGCCAGCGAGGTTCCTCTTACCGTCTTGGATGGCGAGCGGGAACGTGGCCAGCGACGCTCCAGTCTGTCTTTAATGGTCCGACGCCGGCAACGACTGGTGGACCGCGTACGTGCAGGTCAACGGGTTGTGGCGCCCTGACCAGCCAGAAGGTCCAGTGCGCGTTGTCGATCTCGGGCTGAGGATGAGGGGCCCGAAAGCCTTGAGCACCAACTTCGCCGGACGTCCGTCAGGCGGCCGGATCGGATACTGTCGGGGACCATGGGCACTCTTGAACGGCACGCCGTGACGGTCAGCGGCAATCCAGACGGACAGACCATGGTGTTCGCGCACGGCTTCGGGTGCGACCAACACATGTGGCGCGAGGTCGCCCCCGCCTTTCAGGCCGACTTCCAGGTGGTGCTGTTCGACTACGTTGGTGCCGGAGGGTCTGACGTGTCGGCCTACGACGCATCGAAGTACTCGACCCTCGACGGCTACGCCGACGACGTGGTAGCCATCTGCGAGGCACTCGGAGCGTCCGATGTCATCTTCGTGGGGCACTCGGTGTCGTCGATGATCGGCGCGCTGGCGGCGGCGAGGCGACCGGATTTGTTTGCCAGGCTCGTGATGGTGGCGCCGTCAGCTCGCTACATCAACGACGGCGCATACGTGGGGGGTTTCACGGAGGCCGACATCGACGACCTGCTTGGCTCGATGGACAGCAACTACCTGGGATGGTCCAGGGCGATGGCGCCGGTCATCATGGCGCACCCGGACGAGCCGGCGCTCGCCAGCGAGCTCGAGGAGAGCTTCTGCCGAACGAATCCGCAGATCGCGCGCCAGTTCGCCAAGGTCACCTTCACCTCCGACAACCGGGACGACCTCGCGAAGGTCTCCGTACCGACGCTGGTGCTCCAGTGCAGTGACGACCTCATCGCACCGATGTCGGCTGGAGAATACGTGAGGGACCACCTTGCCGACGCGACGTACGTCGTGCTTGACACGACCGGACACTGCCCGCATCTGAGCGCTCCCGCCACGACGATCGCGGCGATCGATCCGTACGTGCGAGCGGCATGACGCCCGCCGGCGTCGAGGACTTCTTCGCCCGTGCGCCCTGCGGATACCTCGCCCTAGGCGCAGACGGCGTGATCACCGCCGCGAATCAGAAGTTCCTCGATCTCGTGGGTCGGCCGGCTGATCAGGTCGTGGGTCACGCGACCTTTCCCACCTTCCTGGGCGTCGGCGATCGGATGTATCACGAGACACACTTTCGCCCCTTGCTGCAGATGCACGGCGAGGTGCACGAGATTGCCTTCGACGTGGTGCGCGCCGATGGAGCGTCCGTCCCGGTCTTGGTGAGCGCAAACGTCCGCGCCGAGGACGGGTCTGTCCGGGCGATCGTGTTCGAGGCGCGGGATCGCCGTACGTACGAAAAGGAGCTGCTTGTCGCCCGGGCGGAGGCCGTTGCGTCCGAGAGCAAGGCGCGAGATCTGGCTGAGACCTTGCAGAAGACCTTCATACCAGCGGCTCCGCCGCAGATCCCGGGACTGCACATCGAGGGGGCGTACCGTCCGGCAGGGGACGGCACCGAGGTGGGAGGCGACTTCTACGACGTCTTCCAGGTGCGAACTGGCGAGTGGGTCCTGGTCATCGGGGACGTGGAGGGCAAGGGGATGCACGCGGCAACTGTGACCGCGTTCGTCCGTCACTCGATCCGCGCGATCGCCATGCAGGTCGACAGCCCCGCCGAGATCTTGCAGGCCGTCAACCTCGCGCTCGCTCTGGATGGGCGAAACCGATTCTGTACGGTCGCGGCGGTGCGGTTGTCCTGGCAGGGCGACCACTGGTCTGGAGCGCTGGCGGTGGGCGGGCACCCACTGCCGCTACTCAAGAGCTCTGACGGAATGGTGACCGAGATGGGGGTTCCCGGCTCACTGCTCGGGGTGCTGGACGTCCCCCACCTCGTCGACGCGACATTCGTGCTCGGCGAGGACGAATCAATCGTGCTGTTCACCGACGGAGTCATCGACGCCCAGGCGTCGCGGGACCACTATGGCGAGGACCGCCTCACCCGCCTGGTCGAGACATCCGACTCAGCTACCGACATGGCCGACGAGATCTTGCAGGACGTGATGCAGTTTCAAGGGGGCCAGGCCCGCGACGACATCGCCGTCCTGGTGGCGACGGGGGCCTCGACGGCCCCTCCTCCCGGGGGCCCGGAGGGGCACCATCCAGGCGATCGGCACCATCGGATCTCGCTGGAAGACAAAAACCGACGCCTGCTCGCGCTCGCCGAGCGGCCGGGCGACGAGGACGAGTGATCTACGGCTGATCGAGATCGGCCAGGTGAAGATCTGGGCGCTGCCGAACGAAGTCTGATGCGGCACCTGGACCGTTCTCCACCTCGACCACGAGTTGCGGATCAACCAGCATGAGCGACTCGGCCGGACCCTCCCAGCCCGGCAGATTGGCGGTCGAGGGGAATCCGGGCCACGGGTGAGGGCCCTGAGGCTGGATGAGGACCTGTCCGAGCTGCTGTCCCTCGAGCGCGGACACCTGCGCAGACCACCCCGCGTGCCGCAGCCCACCCGCACCGTCGGGGGTTGCCAGCATGAGCCGTGTCGGTCGTCGCAGTTGGCCAGCGACCGCCCACACCACGAACACCGCTGACTCCTGAATCCGCACCCGCTGCCACGCGGCGGAACCGGGTGCGTACCGCGTCGCCGTCCCCTTGGCGACGACTCCATCGATGCCCACGCGCGTCTCGGCATAGCTCTGCAGCCAGGCATGAGCCTGTTCCCGGACCCTGGTCTGCGGCACGATGTGCAGCGGCGGCAGAGCGTCTTCCAGAAGGATCTCCAAGGCGTGGCGGCGGACCCGGAACGGACTCGCACGCATGTCTATACCCGCCCCGGCCAGGACGTCGAAAGCCACAAAGGAAACCGTGTTGGCGTGCAGGCTGCGCACGCCCGTCTGACCAGAAAGCCGGCGCCGGAACTCGTCGAAGTCCGCTCGTCCCCTGCCCCAGATGACTATCTCGCCATCGAGCACCACTCCGCCGGGCAACCACTGCACGGCCGCTGCTGCGATCTCGGGAAAGGCATCGGTCATGTCGTCGCCGCGGCGGGACTGGATGCGACAGATGCCCCGTTCGACGAACAGCAGCGCCCGGCGGCCGTCGAACTTCGGCTCGAAGACCGTGCCCCCGGGAAGATCCTCAGTCTGCGGCAAGGACGCCACGGAGGCCACGGCGACGGGTTGCTGTGGGAAGGGCAGCACCTGAATCAGTCCGATCCTCTCTGCCGTCATCGGCACACCGAGATTGTCGCATTGCGCGCCTTCGGGCCAGGACATCACCGGGTGCGCTCGGGGGTGGAATCGGCGGCCATGGCCCAGCGAATGGTGCCGGTCATCGCCACGCCAGCCGCGCGGACCGCTGTGGCCTCGGTCAACGGCAGGTACGGAAGTCGCAACGGCCACCGACTCCATCGGGGCATCAGACCCACGCCAGCGGCGCACAGCAGCGAGTACGGGGCGCGCTGCACCCACGGAACAGGCGGGCGGATCAGGATGAAACGCGCGGTCCGGCGAGCAGCTTCGGTGCTCTGCAGCTCGGGGCGGTAGCCAGCGATGACCTCGTCCAGCTCGGCCACCGTCTCGGGCACCTGGTCGGCACCAAGGCCGCGGGCGACGTGGGCCGTCTCGGCGACGTAGGCGTCGCGGCCGGACGCATCCAGCGGTGTGCGGCCGTATCGGTCGTGGGCCCGCAGGAAGCTGTCGATCTCGGCGACGTGCACCCAACGGATCAGGTGCGGATCGGAGGCTCGATACGGCCGGCCATCTGGCGTGACGCCGGCGATGCGGTCGTGGACGGACCGAACGACGGCCATGGCTTGATCGGCCTGTTCGATCGTGGCGAACGTTGTCTCGGCGAGGAAGGTGCTGGTGCGTTGCAGCCGCCCCCAGGGATCGCCCCGGTAGCCCGAGTGCTGGTCGACCGCGGCCATGGCGAGGGGATGCAAGGACTGCAGGAGCAGTGCTCGGATGCCACCCACGAACATCGACGCGTCCGAGTGCACGCGGTGGATCGCCGTGTCGGGTCCGTACCGGCGTTCGCCGGGGGTGTTCCAGATTCGCTCGCGCCGGGCTGGCCCCTCGTCGCCGGCGACTCGCTCGAACAGAGCTCCTCCGATGTGCTGTCGCACCACCGCCACCGGATCCATGGATCCAGTGTGGCACCGGAGGTCAGGAAAGGCCGGTCAGCAGATGGCCTCGCTCGGCCCGCCGGCGTCGCTGCTCCGCCGGATCGGGCACCGGAACGGCAGCGATCAGGCGTTGGGTGTATCCCTCCTGCGGTGATCCGAGGACCTGGGCCCGATCGCCCACTTCGACCAGCTTCCCGTTCTGCATCACGGCGACCCGATTGGCGAGCGCGTCGACCACGGCGAGGTCGTGGCTGATGAACAGACAGGCAAAGTTGAGCCGATGCTGCAGGTCGGTGAACAAGTCAAGCACCCGCGCCTGCACGGACACGTCGAGTGCCGACGTCGGCTCGTCGGCGATCAACAGATCTGGGTCCAGTGCGAGGGCGCGAGCCAGGCTGACCCGCTGACGCTGACCGCCAGACAGCTCGTGCGGGAAGCGCTCGGCATAGGCGCCGCTCAGTTCCACACTGTCGAGCAGTTCGCGGACCTTGGCGTGGACGGCACCGTCGGACAGGTCGGTCTGGACGTGCAGCGGCTCGGCGATGCAGTCGGCGATCGACATCCGGGGGTTCAGCGAGGCTGCGGGATCCTGAAAGACGAAACCGAAGCGGGACCGCTGGGGTCGCAGCTGACGATCAGACAACCCGGAGACCGTGATGCCGGAGACTCGGACGATTCCAGACGTCGGTTGCTGGAGCCCGACCGCGGTGCGACCGATGGTGGACTTGCCGGAGCCAGACTCGCCCACCAGACCGAGGACTTCACCACGGTGCACGGTCAGCGACACGTGGTCAACGGCGCGGAAGCTCGGTTGGCCGAATCCCCCGGGGAACTCGACGACGAGATCTTCGATCTGGAGAACGGGCTCGGCGTCAGTGGGCACCGGTTCAGGACCGTTTGCCCGGCCCAGATGGGGGACAGCCTCCAGCAGAGCCCGTGTGTACGGGTGCGCTGGCGCAGCGAACAGCTGCTCGACGGGGGCCTGTTCGACGACCGAGCCGCGATACATGACCACGACACGATCGGCCATGTCAGCGACGACGCCCATGTTGTGGGTGATCAGGACGATCGCGGTGCCCAGCCGGTCGCGCAGGGACAACAGCAGCTCGAGGATCGCGGCCTGCACGGTCACGTCGAGGGCCGTGGTGGGTTCGTCAGCGATGATGACATCGGGATCGCACGCGATGGCCATGGCGATGACCACCCGCTGCTTCTGACCACCGGACAGCTGGTGCGGGTAGTAGTCGACCCGCTCTGCGGGATCGGGCATGCCCACCAGCTCGAGCAGCTCGACGGCGCGTGCCCACGCCGCCTTCTTGGAGCCCCTTCCGGTGAAGTTCGTGCCATGGGCGCGCAGGCCCTCCACGATCTGCCACCCCACCGTGTAGACAGGATTGAGCGCGGTAGACGGCTCCTGGAAGACCATCGACACCTGGTCGCCGCGGATGGGTTGGAGCTGGCGGCTGGTCATGCCGATCAGGTCATGCTCCTGGCCGTCCTTGGAGCGCAGGCGCGCCGATCCGGTCACCGCGGAGGTCGACGGCAGCAGGCCAAGCACGGCGCGCGAGCTGACCGACTTGCCAGAGCCTGACTCGCCGACCACAGCCACCACCTCTCCCGGGGCGACGTCAAAGCTGACTCCGTTGACGGCGTGCACGGGTGCGGCGTCGGTACGGAACGTGACGTTCAGGTCGGTCAGTGACAGAGCAGCCACGCGTGTGGTGCCCACGTCGGACCGGATCTCGACCGAGGGAGCCGCGTCGCCGGTTACCTCGTGGAACTCCGCCTCGATCTCGGCCTCGTCTGCGGTCGTGGTGTCGCCACTGCGGGTGCGCAGCAGTGGATTGAGAATGTCGTTGAGGCTCTCGCCGACCAAGGTGGCGCCGAGCACGATGAGGACGATGGCCGAACCGGGGAACACTCCCGTCCACCAGATGCCGGACGCGGCATCAGGCAAGGCCTTGTTCAAGTCGTAACCCCATTCCGCCGCCGCAGACGGCTCGATGCCGAAGCCGAGGAAACCAAGTCCAGCCAAGGTGAGAATCGCTTCGGAGGCGTTCAGGGTGGCAATGACCGGCAGTGACTGGGACACATTCGAGAAGATGTGCCGGCGCAGGATTCGCGGCGTGCGAACGCCCACCACGCGGGCCGCGTCGACGTAGGGCTCTGCCTTGACCGACAAGGTCGCATTGCGGATGACCCGGTAGTACTGCGGCACGAACACCACCGTGATCGACACAGCGGCGGCGAGGATCCCGCCCACCGCACCGCTGCTGCCGCCGGAGAGCACGATCGACACGACGATGGCCAGCAGCAAGGAAGGGAACGCGTAGAGCGCGTCCATCACGAACACCAACGCGCGGTCGAGCCAACCACCGACGAATCCGGACAGCAGTCCGAGAGGAACGCCCACCAGGCCGGACAGGATGACCGCCAAGATGATCACGATGACCGCGGTGCGGGCACCCCAGATCACGCGAGACAAGACGTCGGCGCCCCCGACCGTGGTGCCGAACAGGTGGTCCCAGGACGGCGAGGTCTGGGTGCCGAACAGCACACCGTCGTCACCTCGCGCCTGGTTGAATTCATAGGGCGCGATCAGCGGAGCGAAGATGGCGAGGAGCAGGAAGACCGCGACCAGCGCAAAGCCGAGCAGCAGCATGAATCGCTGCAGCCCGTGGGACTGGCGCACGACGCCGGGCAGGCCGAAGGACACACGCCTCATCAGAACCTCACTCGCGGATCAACAAACGCAACGATGACATCGATGAGGAAGCTCATCACCCCGACGATCAGGGCGATGACGGTGACGATGCCCTGGACGGCCAGGAAGTCCCGACGGATCAGGTACTGGGACAGCTGGTAGCCCAAGCCCTTCCACTCAAAGGTCGTCTCGGTCAAGATGGCGCCGCCCAGCAGCAATGCGATCTGCAGACCCATCACGGTGACCACGGGAACCAGGGCGTTGCGGAAGGCGTGCTTGCTCAGCACCCGTCGCTCGCTGACGCCGCGAGCGCGGGCGGCGGTGACGTAATCCATCCGCAGCGTCTGCAGGAGGTTGACGCGGACCAGTCGCAAGAAGATGCCACCGGTCAACAGCCCGAGCGCGATGGCCGGCAGCATGGCGTGCTGCAGGACATCCCAGATCAGCGCCGGCTCGCCCCACAAGATGGCGTCGAGGATCATGATGTGGGTCTGCGGCTCGACCTGTTGCAGAGTCAGCTCGGTGCTGATGCTGGCCCGTCCCGAGGACGGCCAGCCGAAGGGGGTGAAGGCCAGCTTGAGCAGCAGACCCACGAAGAACACCGGTGCCGCATACACCAGGATCGCGAACAGACGGAGCAGGACGTCGGGCAGCTGGTCGCGGTACCGAGCCGCAATCCGACCGAGCGGGATACCCACGGCGAAAGCGACCAGCAGGGACCAGAACGCCAGCTCGAGAGTGGCCGCGCCGTTGACCACCAAGATGTCCGACACCTCACGGTTATCAGTGAGCGTGACGCCGAAATCGCCCCGCAGCAGACCGGTCAGGTACTCCCAGTACTGCCTCAGGATCGGTCGGTCCAGGCCGGCTTCGGCCTTGCGTTCTGCGATCTGTGCCGGGCTGAGCCGCCCGCCCAGAGCGGCTTGGATCGGGTCGCCGATCACGCGCATCAGCACGAAGACCATGGTCACCAGCAGCCAGATCATCGGCACGAGGAGGCCGAGGCGCACCAGCAGATAACGGGCCAGGGGGCTCAGACCGGTGCGGGTCGGTGGTGGGTGGTCCGGTCCTGCGGTCGGCGCGAGCGCTTGGGTGGTCGCCATGGTGGTCCCTCAACGATGGTGGTGGACACACACCATGGGGGCAGGTCCACTCGGACCTGCCCCCACGATGGTGCTACGGGTGTGTCACTTCGACAGCTGGGTGAACCGGAACTTGAACGACGCGTCGAGAGTGTCTTCGACTCCCTTGACACCGTCGCCGGCCACAGCGACTTGCGAACCGGTCAGCAGCGGCAGGTACGGAACCTGGTCGGCCAGTCGGTCCTGGATCTCGCCCAGAGTGACCTCACGCGAAGCCTGGTCGGCATCAACGCGCTCTGCGTCCAGCAGCTTCGACATCGTCGGATCGGCAAAGTCAGTCCCCAGCTCGTTGTAGTGCGAGTTGGTGAAGTTGCCGCTCTTCTTGTCGTCGTACGGGCTCAGGAACGGCGACAGATAGTTGTCGGCGTCCGGGAAGTCCGGGAACCAGCCCAGCTGGAAGACCGGGTACGCGTCTGCGGGGTACTCCTCGGAGTAGGTGACCCACTCCGTGGACTGCAGCGAGACGTTGAACAACCCGGTGGCCTCGAGCTGGCGCTTGACCGCGTTGTACTCCTGGTCCGAGCTGGAGCCGTAGTGGTCCGGGTTGTACTGCAGCTTGATGTCGACCGGAGCTTCGACGCCGGCGTCATCCAGGAATTTCTGTGCTGCCGCCTTGTCGGGGGCGTCACCGTAGGCGTCCTTGAACGCCTCGTTGGCGCCGGCCTGTCCTTCAGGAACCATCGAGAAGGCCGGGGTGAACGTGCCCTTGTAGACCTGTTCGGCGAGCTCGGCACGGTTGACCGACGACGCCACAGCCTTGCGGATGGCCAGCTTCTCCTCGGGTGTTTCGCCGGGCATCTTGTCCAGGTTGAACACCATGTAGCGCAGCTCACCGCCCGCACCGGTGTGCACCGTGACGCCGTCGGTCTTGTCCAGATCGGCGATGTCGGTGGGTGTCAGTGAGCGGTAGGCGACGTCGATGTCACCGTTCTGCACGTCCAGCTTGAGATTCTCGGCCTTGGCGTAGTACTTCATGGTGACGTTGTCGGTCTTGGGCGCGTCGTAGGTGCCGTTGTAGTCGGGGTTGGCCTTGAACGCAGCGAGCTGGTTCTTCTCGTAGCTGCTGATCGTGTACGGACCAGAGAAGCCATTGGCCTCCACGGCCGCGTTGTCATCCATGACCTCGTCAGCCGGGAAGGTGTCCTCGTCGACGATCGGACCGGCCGACGTCACGAGGATCTGCGGGAACGTCTGGTCGTTGGGGGCCGCTAGCGTGAAGGTGACCGTCGAGTCGTCGGTTGCCTCGACCGACTCCATGGCACCCAGCAGGGGTGACGGGCCGTTGGGGTCCTTGATGTCGACGATGCGCTTGAAGGAGAAGGCGACATCGCTGGCGGTCAGCGCGTTGCCGTTGGCGAACTTCAGGCCGTCCTTCATGGTGCAGACGTACTTGGTTCCGTCCTCGGCGTCGAAGTCGCACTTCTCGGCGGCATCCGGCGTCAGGTCGGTCGTGCCAGCTGGGAAGTTGAGCAGGTACTGGAACACCTGGGTCTGCACGTTGAGCGAGCCGTTGTCATAGGAGCCCGCCGGGTCGATCGAGACGACCTTGTCGGTGGTGCCCACGATGAGGCCCTCGCCTGAGTCACCGGACTGGCCGGTGCCACAGGCGGCGAGCGCAAGCCCGGAAAGGGCGGTCACCGCGAGGACCGCGGTGCCCCGTCGGAAGTTGTTCATCCATGTCCTCCTGAGTGCTTCGCGGCGCCGTCACCGGCCGCCGGGCTAGTTCAGTCGAACTAGGCCGTTTGGCACGCTACACCTGCGGGAGACCCAGCGTGATTGCAGTTCGGTTACCTTTGGGTTCGCCGCCTGCTGAGAGGCCGAGAACAAGGACCAAAGTCCATCACGCACGCAGGTCGCAGTGCTGGTCACCACGTGCGGCGGATCGCTGTTTCCGAGCGCTGGAGCCAGCAGATAGTCTGGCCGCATGAGCCTGAATCAGCCGCTATCTGAGTTCGATCCCGAGATCGCCGCGTTGCTCGATGCTGAGCTGAGCCGCCAGCAGACGACGCTGGAGATGATCGCCTCGGAGAACTTCGCCCCCGTTGCCGCGTTGCAGGCGCAGGGCAGCGTTCTCACGAACAAGTACGCCGAGGGATACCCGGGCAAGCGGTACTACGGCGGCTGCGAGGTGGTCGACCAGGTCGAACAGATCGCGATCGATCGACTCAAGGAGCTGTTCGACGCCGACTACGCCAACGTCCAGCCGCACTCAGGCGCTTCGGCCAATGCCGCCGTGCTGCATGCCATCGCGCGCGCCGGCGACACCATCTTGGGCCTCGACCTCGCCAACGGCGGCCACCTCACGCACGGGATGAAGCTCAATTTCTCCGGCCGGTTGTACGAGGTCGTGCAGTACCACGTCGACGAGCAGGGCTTGGTCGACATGGAGGAGGTGCGGGCTCTGGCCATCGAGCACTCACCCAAGGTCATCATCGCCGGCTGGTCGGCGTACCCGCGCCAGCTCGACTTCGCGGCCTTCCGAGCGATCGCCGACGAGGTCGGCGCCATCTTGTGGGTCGACATGGCCCACTTCGCCGGTCTGGTCGCCGCGGGTCTGCACCCGAGCCCCCTGCCGCACGCCCATGTCGTGTCAACCACGACGCACAAGACGCTGGGTGGTCCTCGCGGTGGCGCCATCTTGTCCAATGACCCCGAGCTGGTCAAGAAGTTGCAGTCCGCAGTGTTTCCGGGCCAGCAAGGCGGGCCGTTGGAGCACGTCATCGCGGCCAAGGCGGTTGCCTTCAAGATGGCGCTCGGTCCGGACTTCACCGATCGCCAGCAGCGCACCATCGACGGCGCCCGCATCCTGGCCACCCGTCTGATGGCCGACGATGCGAAGGCGGCGGGTGTCCAGGTGCTGAGCGGCGGTACTGACGTGCATCTGGTGCTGGTTGATCTGCGTGACAGCGAGCTCGACGGAAAGCAGGCCGAGGATCGGCTGCACGAGGTCGGCATCACGGTCAACCGCAATGCGGTGCCCAACGACCCGCGTCCACCCATGGTCACCTCCGGGCTGCGCATCGGCACGCCCGCGCTGGCCACACGAGGCTTCGGCGCCGAGGAGTTCACCGAGGTCGCTGACGTGATCGCCGAGGCCCTGAAGGCTGGTGACGTCGACATCGACAGCCTGCGCAAGCGCACCGCCGTGCTGGCCGAGCGCTTCCCGCTCTACCCGGACGTCGCGCCCTTCTCGGCGTGACGGTGAAGCCGGCCGGAGGGCTGAGTTCCTGGTTCCGGCCGGGCCTGCTCGGCTTGCACGTGTTCGCCGTTGCTGCGGTGGTCTTCTGTGTCGTCATGGGCTTGTGGCAGCTGGGCATCTACGACTCACGTCAGGCTGACGAGCGAGCCGACCAGCAGGAGGTGCCCACGGTCGCCCTGAGCGAGGTGTGGGGACCGGACGAGCCGTTCGCAGCGCGCCTGAACCAGCGGCCCATCACGGCGACGGGGGTGTTCGCTCCGAACGCCGACCAGTTCTGGGTCACCGACCGCATCCAGGGTGGTGTCAGCGGAGCCTGGCTCGTCGCGCCGCTGCTGACCGATGCGCGCACAGCGTTGCTGGTGGTGCGAGGGTGGGCGCCTGAGCCGAATGTCGCACCTGCCGTCCCGAGAGGTGAGGTCACCGTCGCCGGTGTGCTGCAACAGGGCCAGGGCGCAGGAGAAGGGTGGGATCGGGAACGGCGCGAGATCGGGTCGATGCGCATCCCGGCTCTCAGTAACGAGCTTCCGTACGACCTCTACTCCGGCTACGCGGTCGGGACCGACCGCCAGGTGGCCGGAGGTCTGTCTCTCGCGTCGATTCCAGATGATGATGTCCCGTGGACCGTGGGTCTGCGCAATCTCGCATACACGATGCAGTGGTGGGTCTTCGGGCTGTTCGCCCTGTTCATGTGGTGGCGCATGGCCAGCGACCAGGTGGACTCCCGTAGCCTGCGGACGTGAGTCGAACCGCCACTGCCTACCGCGTCGTCGCCTGGATCGTCGGACTAAACCTGATCTTCGTCATCACGGCGTGGATCGGCCAGCTCACCACGGACGGTGGGTCGTGGTGGAACCGCAACGCCAGCGCCATCACCGTCGTCGACATGGTGCACGGCTACCTCTTCATGGGCTTGCTCGTGCTGATCGCGGTGCTCGCACGCCGGCACCGTTGGAACCCGTTCTTCACCATCACCACAGCGCTGTTCGCGACGATCCCGCTCGTCAGCTTCTGGGCCGAACGCCGCGCCTCAGCGACCCTGGAACGTGGCGTGGCCGGGACCGTCAGCAAGGAATGACTCCATGCCGTGCTGCAGGTCGTCGGTGTCGAACAGTGACGAGGCGATGGTGGTCGTGTGGACCATCGCCTCGGGGATGCCGCCAGCCTCGAAGTGACGCAGGATGTGTTTCGCGGCGCCGAAGGCTCGCGTGGGTCCGACCGCGACGTGACGCACCAGGTCGAGGACGGCGTCATCGAACCCCACCGATGGCAGCACGTGGTTGATGGCGTTCCAGCCGGCCAGCGTCGTGGCGTCGTACAGGTTTCCGGTGAAGACGAGCTCCTTGGCTCGACCCAGACCTGCTCTGGCCGCGAGACGCTGGGTCCCGCCCATCGTCGGGGTCAGTCCGATGACGCGCTCGACCAGGCCGAACTTCGCGCGCTCCGAAGCGATGATGATGTCGCACGCGAGGGCCACCTCGAACGCCCACGTGAGGGTGAGCGCGTGGGCGGCGAAGAAAGTCGGGATGTCGAGGGCGTCAATACGCTCAGGCAGCTGGAGCATCCGGTCGTACAGGTCCTGGGTGTCCGCCCGACTCGTGCGGGCGTGGAAGGCCGCGACGTCGACCCCGCCGGAGACCAGCTTGCCCTCAGCGCGGATCAGCAGCGCGCGTGGAAGATCAGCCTCGACGGAGTCGAGGGCTGCGTCGAAGGCGTCATGCATCTGGGCGGAGTACAAGTTGACGGGCGGCGCCTGGAAGGTCAGCACAGCGATGCCAGCCTCGGATCGGTCGACGGTCACGCTGGGAGAGTCGTTCATGACGGCCACGGTAGCCGCATTGATCAGGGCTCAACGGCCCGGCACGGAGCTGGTTCAGGGGTCGCGTGGGACAATGGCCTCCACCGACTCGAAAAGGAAGTTCACCACCGTGTCATCGAAGTTGACCGCTCATTTCACGACCACGCACGGAACCATCGTGGTGGATCTGTTCCCCGACCACGCGCCCAAGACGGTGGAGAACTTCGTGGGTCTCGCCGAGGGCACGAAGGAATTCGTCGATCCCGCGACCGGCCAGCCGACCACGCGGCCCTTCTACGACGGCTTGGGCTTCCATCGCATCATCGCGAACTTCATGCTGCAGGGCGGCGACCCCATGGGTGACGGCCGCGGCGGTCCGGGCTTCGAGTTCGAGGACGAGTTTCATCCCGATCTGCAATTCGACCGTCCGTACCTGCTCGCCATGGCGAATGCCGGACCCAACACCAATGGCTCGCAGTTCTTCATCACGCTCGCGGCAACTGAATGGCTGAACCGCAAGCACACCATCTTCGGCGAGGTCGCCGACGACGAGAGCCGGACCGTGGTCGATGCCATCGGCGCACTGAGCACCGGACGCTTCGATCGTCCCGACACCCCAGTGGTCATCGAGTCGTTGCGGATCGAGCGCCCCCAGGCGTGACGCCTGAGGCCGCAGCCGAGCAACGCTGCTACCGCCACCCCGACCGTGACGCGTACATCTCGTGCCAGCGGTGTGAACGGCTGATCTGTCCGGACTGCATGCGGGACGCCGCGGTCGGGTTCCAGTGTCCTGCGTGCATCGCCGAGGGCAGGAAGTCGGTGCGCGCAGCCCGCACGATGGCTGGCGGCGCGGTCAGCAGCTCGGTCGGCACGGTCTCCATGGTCCTGATCGGGATCAATGTGCTCGCCTATCTGATGCAGCTCGCGACCGGCGGATTCGACGGTGGAATCTTCCGGCAGGGCGCCATGCTGGCCGAAACCCGATTCGCGAGTGACGGGACTCAGCTGACCGGCGTCGTCGACGGCGCGTGGTGGCGCTTGCTCACAGCCGCCTTCTTGCACGGTGGGCTGCTCCATCTGGCTTTCAACATGTACGCGCTCTACCTGTTCGGCCCGTACGTCGAGAAGGCTTTCGGCACGTGGCGGTTCGTCGTGGCCTACCTGTCCATGGCGGTGTTCTCGTCAGTCGTCGTCTACGTGCTGTCACCGGCGGGCACCCCCACGGTGGGTGCATCGGGGGCGATCTTCGGACTGTTCGCGCTCACCCTGGTCCTGCAGACCAAGGCGAAGATCGATGTGCGAAGTCTGCTGGTGCTCTTAGGCATCAACGCGGTGCTGAGCCTGCGAGCGAACATCAGCTGGCAGGGCCACCTGGGCGGCTTCGTGGCCGGCCTGCTGCTGGGTGCGGCGGTTGCGTACTCCCCCAAGCAGTACCGCCAGCAGGCGCAGATCGGCGCCTTCGCACTGCTGCTGGTGGTCGCGGTGGTGGCGATGTGGCTGCGCAGCGACGCTCTCGTCACCCGCCCCTAGGGTTGTCCACAGGTTAGTCCACATCTGGGGAGAGTTACACGCGTGTAGTTATCCCCATGTGCGTACACAGGTGGGGACAACCGGCTGTTCGGAGCCGGTCACTCCCACTTCATGGCAAAGCCGAAGGACGCCACGATGAAGCCCATGCCGATGAAGATGTTCCAGTTGCCCAGGTCGTCGTACCACTGCAGGAACGACGGATAGCTGGCGACCTGACCGTTGAGCACGTAGAACGTCACGATCCACAGCAGTCCGAAGACGGCCGAGATGAGCATCGCTGGGCCGGCCCAACGGTTGCCGACTCGCTGAGGCCTCGGCCCGTCGGGGGTCTTGTCTCGTGCCACGTGGTCCTCCAGACGAGGCGGCGCAGGCGCCGCAGTTTCACAGGGTCTCGTCTAGCCTAGTGGGGGGAGTCGTGGACCGGGGAGGCCGTATGGCGCGCAAGGTGGGGCCACAGCGTGGTTCGCATGCCGAACAGCGCTGGCCGTTGTCGGTCATGGCGGTGTGCGCTGCCACCGGTCTGCTGTTCGTCACGGCCGCCGTCAGCGCGTCAGGCGACGATCTGCGCCCGGCCGGTGGAGACCTGAACTCCCTGCTGCGTGAACGCTCGCAACGCGTGGACGAGCGACGAGACGCCGCCCGTGACCTCCAGCGGTCGATCGAGGGCATGACCGGCAGCGTCGGCGGCACCACGATCGACCAGCTCAAGAGGCAGACGGCCCGGCTCGAGCCGGTGACCGGGCTGACGCCGGTTCGTGGACCGGGAGTGGGTGTGGTGCTGGACGACGCCCCGAAGACCGCCGGGCGTGAAGGCCTGGACCCCAATGTTCTCGTGGTGCACGAGCAGGACCTCCAGGCGTACGTCAACGCGTTGTGGGCCGGAGGTGCCGAGGCGATCTCGTTGCAGGGGCAGCGGCTGATCTCGACCACCGGCATCAAGTGCGTCGGCAACACCGTGCTGCTGGACGGCGTTCCCTACTCTCCGCCCTACCGCATCCAAGCGGTGGGCGACGTCGACGGCATGTTGGCCGCCATCGACACCACGCCCGAGACGGTCACGTACGCGGACTACGCCCGCGTCTACGGGCTTGGTCTGCGAATCCGCAGCGATGACGACGTGGCGGTACCCGCCTACAGCGGTCAGGTCAGCCTGCAGTACGCCAGGTCGACCGCCAGCGGGTCCTGACCGAGCTACCCGCCCAGCCCGTCCTCGGCGACCCCGTCCTCGGCGTCATCGGGTTCGTCGGGTCTGCTCGAGACCGTGATCGTGATCGACGTCCCCCGGGACACGCGCTGACCGCTGGACAGCGACTGGTCCGACACCACGCCCTTCTCCTGCGTGGCAGCCGGATCCTCCTCGACCGAGACCTTGAGGCCGGCGTCCTCCAGAGCCTTCTCGGCATCGGACTGCTTCATGTTGACCACGTTGGGGACCGTCGTCTGCCCCCGCGACACGATGATCGTGACAGTTGACCCGACCTCGACGGACTCACCCGACGTCGGGTTGGTGTTGATGACCTGATTGGCCTCGGCCTGGTCATCAGCCGTGTCCTTCTTGACCTTCAGTCCCAGATCCTCCAGGCGTTGCTTGGCACTGTCGTAGCTGAATCCCTGCAGATCGGGGATGGTGACCTGCTCGGGGCCGGTGCTGAGCATCAGCGTGACCGTGCTGCCTGGTTCGGCGTCGGTCCCCTCGGCCGGGTCGGACTCGATGACCCGACCCGCTGCGATGTCGGCGTCGGCGCGCTCCTCGGTCTCGACGGTGAAGCCAGCCTCGGTGAGGAGACGGGTCGCGACCTGCTCCTCCTTGCCGGCGACGGCCGGCACGGTCACCGTGGTGGGCGTCTTGTCATCGCCGCCCCCTGTCATCAGCAAGATCGCGATGATGGCAGCCACGACGAGCAGCAACCCGACCACGGCCATCCACCAGCGGTTCTGGCCCCCGTCGTCCTCGTCGGCGACCGCTCGGCGGGCACCCGGCTCGGGGCGGGTGGCGGCAGCAGCGAC
>NZ_JBAVCB010000154.1:0-1653 GCF_049586495.1 Aeromicrobium sp.
CTGCCTCCAGAGCCCGATACGCCTTGGCCACCGTGTTGACCGCCAGGCCGAGCTCGGCAGCGAGAGCGCGGACCGTCGGCAGGGAGGACCCGGCTGGTCGCGCACCGGCGTCGACGTCAGCTGTCACCTGAGAGCGAAGCTGCTCGTACGGAGGTACGCCGGACGTGGGGTCGATCGTGAAGGCCATGCGCTCATTGTCGTCGCGTCCATCTACTCTGGACAGCGACATGACGTTGCCGTTTCCCGTGCCCCAGGCCACCGCTCGACCGACCCCCGCTCAGCGACGGCCGCGGTCTGAGACGCTGCTCGACGGCCTCAACGAGTCACAGCAGCAGGCCGTGTCCCATCCGGGTGGTCCGTTGCTGGTCGTCGCCGGTGCTGGGTCCGGCAAGACCCGTGTGCTCACCCGCCGCATCGCCTGGCTGATCGCAGCACGGGGTGCGCATCCGGGCTCGATCCTGGCCATCACCTTCACGAACAAGGCCGCGGCCGAGATGCGCGAGCGGGTGGCCGAGCTCGTCGGGGGTGCCGCCCGGGCCATGTGGGTGTCCACGTTCCACTCCGCATGCGTGCGCATCCTGCGTCGCGAGCACGCCAAGCTGGGGTTCACCTCGTCCTTCACCATCTACGACGCGGCCGATCAACGCCGGCTCATGACCATGGTGTGCCGCGACCTGGACCTGGACCCCAAGCGCATCAACCCGCGCGCCGTCCTCAACTGGATCTCGAACCTGAAGAACGAGCTGATCGACCACGAGTCGGCCGCCGGTAGGGCGACCAACCCGACCGAGGAGATCTACGCCGAGGTCTACACCACCTACCAGGCGCGGCTCACCGCCGCCAACGCCATGGACTTCGACGACCTCATCATGAACACGGTGCATCTGCTGCAGGGGTGGCCCGATGTCGCCGAGGCCTATCGCCGTCGGTTCCGCCACCTGCTGGTCGACGAGTACCAGGACACCAACCATGCGCAGTACCAGCTCATCAAGGAGCTGACCGATCCGGAGTCGGACCTGCTGGTGGTGGGTGACTCCGACCAGTCGATCTACGCCTTTCGCGGCGCCAGCATCCGCAACATCCTGGAGTTCGAGGACGACTTCCCGAACGCCACCACCATCTTGCTGGAGCAGAACTACCGGTCCACGCAGACCATCTTGTCGGCCGCCAACGCGGTGATCAGCCGCAATCAGGGCCGCAAGGACAAGAAGCTGTGGTCGGCCGAGGGCGATGGCGACCCGATCGTCGGCTACGTCGGCGACGACGAGCGCGACGAGGCTCAGTACATCGCCGACGAGATCGACCGGTTGTCCGACGAGGAGGGCATCGCCGCCAAGGACGTCGCGATCTTCTACCGCACCAATGCGCAGAGCCGTGTCTTCGAGGAGGTCTTCATCCGGGTCGGCCTGCCCTATCGCGTCGTCGGAGGCGTGCGCTTCTACGAGCGCAAGGAGGTCAAGGACGCGCTGGCGTACGTGCGGGTGCTGGTCAATCCCCGCGACACGGTCTCCATCCGGCGCATCCTCAACGAGCCCAAGCGCGGCATCGGTGACCGAGCCGAGGCGGCCGTCCAGCGGCTGGCCACCCAGCACGACATCAGCTACTGGGAGGCGCTGACCCGCGCGCGTGAGGCCACCGATCTGGCCACCCGCT
>NZ_JBAVCB010000155.1:0-9690 GCF_049586495.1 Aeromicrobium sp.
ACGTGACGACATCCGACGACTCGTCGTCACCGCCAGCGGCGGCCCCTTTCGCGGGCGCACGCGCGAGCAGCTGGCCGACGTCACGCCCGAGCAGGCGGCCGCCCACCCCACGTGGGACATGGGGCCCGTCATCACGATCAACTCCGCCACCCTGGTCAACAAGGGTTTGGAGGTCATCGAGGCCCACCTGCTGTTCGACATCGGCTTCGACCGCATCGAGGTGGTGGTGCATCCGCCGTCGATCGTGCACTCGATGGTGGAGTTCACCGATGGCGCCACGATGCTGCAGGCGTCTCCGCCGGACATGAAGCTGCCGATCGCTCTGGGCCTCTCCTGGCCAGACCGCATTCCCGACGTCGCGCCGGGGTGCGACTGGTCGAACCCGACCACGTGGGAGTTCTTCCCGCTCGACGAGGTGGCCTTTCCCGCGGTGTCGGTCGCTCGCCGCGCCGGAGCCTACGGCCGCACCGGTCCGGCGGTCTTCAACGCCGCCAACGAGGTCTGCGTCGACGCCTTCATGTCGGGAGATTTGGGGTTCCTCGGCATCGTTGACACGGTGGCCGCAGTTCTGGACGAGCACCTTGCCGATCCGGTGTGGTTCACCGACTCGGTCACGCTCGACAGCGTGCTGGGTGCGGACCGGTGGGCGCGCCAGCGGGCCACAGAATGTGTGGGAGATCGCCGATGAACAACGCACTCATCTACGCCTTGGGCGTGCTGTTCTTCGTGGTCGGCATCGCCGTGTCGATCGGTCTGCATGAGCTCGGACACATGTATCCCGCCAAGAAGTTCGGCGTGAAGGTCACCCAGTTCTTCGTTGGTTTCGGCAACACCATCTGGTCGACCAAGCGCGGCGAGACCGAGTACGGCCTCAAGTCGATTCCGCTCGGCGGCTACGTCAAGCTCGTGGGCATGCTGCCCCCGGCCAAGGACCAGGATCCGCACGAGGTGCGCGACACCAACACCGGACTGTTCACCCAGCTGGCCACCGATGCCCGCAACGCCGAGTACGACACGATCACCGACGAGGACCTGCCACGGCTGTTCTACCGCCTGCCGTGGTGGAAGAAGGTCATCGTCATGGCCGGCGGCCCCATGATGAACGTGGTCATCGCCGTCGTGCTGTTTGGCATCGTCATCATGGGCTTCGGCGCGCTCCAGCCCACCCTGACCGTTCAGGCCGTCTCGGACTGCGCCATCAGCGATGCCGAGCAGGGCCGAGCCTGCACCGCCGCAGATCCAGAGACGCCCGCCAGCATCGCGAAGCTGCAGCCCGGCGATGTCATCACCTCCTTCGGCGGCCAGCAGATCACGTCGTGGGATCAGCTCACCCGCGTGATTCGTGACAACGGCAGCGACACCGCCGAGCTCACCTACACGCGCGACGGGCGGGCCGAGCAGGTCACGATCCGGCCCACGGTCATTGCGCGCGCCGATCTCGACGATCCCAGCGAGACCGTCGAGGTCGGCTTCCTCGGTGTCCAACCCACCACCGAGAATCAACGCGGCACGCCATTCGATGTCCTGTCCACGGTCGGCACCTACGGCCAGGACACCGCGTCGGCGATCGTGCACCTGCCTGTTCGCATGATCGACGTGACCAAGGCAGCCTTTGGGGCGGAGCGCGACCCGGCCGGTCCGATCGGCGTCGTGGGTGCCAGCCGCATCTCCGGCGAGCTCGTCACGTATGACGACCCCACGTGGGCCGAGCGCGGCTCACGCGTGCTCGCCCTGCTGGCCGGACTGAATCTGTTCCTCGCCATGTTTAACCTGATTCCGCTGCTGCCGTTCGATGGTGGGCACATCGCCGGAGCGCTGTGGGAGGCGCTGCGTCGGGGGTGGGCCACGCTGCGCGGGCGTCCTGATCCCGGCTTCGTCGACGTGGCCAAGGGACTGCCCGTGGCCTACGGCGTGGGCATGGTCCTTATCCTGATGAGTGTGATCCTCGTGTACGTAGACATCGTCAACCCGGTGCGGCTGTCATGACCGGCCCCATCTCTCTGGGCATGCCCGAGGCTCCGCCTCCGGTGCTCGCTCCGCGCCGCAAGACCCGCAAGATCAAGGTGGGATCGATCGACGTCGGCGGCGACGCACCTGTGTCCGTGCAGTCCATGACCACGACCCTCACGTCCGACGTCGACGCGACCCTCCAGCAGATCGCTGAGCTGACGGCCGCCGGTTGCGACATCGTGCGGGTTGCGTGTCCGAGCACCGATGACGCCAACGCGTTGGCCGAGATCGCGCAGCATTCCAACATTCCGGTGATCGCCGACATCCACTTCCAGCCCAAGTACGTGTTCGCGGCCATCGATGCCGGCTGCGCTGCAGTGCGCGTCAACCCCGGCAACATCCGCAAGTTCGACGACCAGATCGGTGCCATCGCCAAGGCCGCCAAGGATGCTGGCACCAGCATCCGCATCGGCGTCAACGCTGGCTCGCTCGACAAGCGTCTGCTCGAGAAGTACGGCAAGGCAACCCCCGAGGCCCTGGTCGAGTCCGCCGTCTGGGAGGCCTCGCTGTTCGAGGAGCACGACTTCCACGACTTCAAGATCTCGGTCAAGCACAATGATCCCGTCATCATGGTGCAGGCCTACGAGATGCTGTCCGAACGTGGCGACTGGCCTCTGCACCTGGGAGTCACCGAGGCCGGGCCGGCGTTTCAAGGCACCATCAAGAGCGCCACGGCCTTCGGGGCACTGCTCAGCAAGGGCATCGGCGACACGATCCGCGTCTCGTTGTCGGCCCCTCCGGTCGAGGAGGTCAAGGTCGGCATCCAGATCCTGCAGTCGCTCAATCTGCGCCCGCGCAAGCTCGAGATCGTGTCGTGTCCGTCGTGCGGGCGCGCTCAGGTCGACGTCTACACCCTCGCCGAGCAGGTCACCGCTGGCCTCGAGGGTCTCGAGGTGCCCCTGCGCGTCGCGGTCATGGGCTGCGTCGTCAACGGCCCCGGCGAGGCCCGTGAAGCTGATCTCGGTGTCGCCTCCGGCAATGGCAAGGGTCAGATCTTCGTCAAGGGCGAGGTCATCAAGACGGTTCCGGAGAAGGACATCGTCGAGACCCTGATCGAAGAGGCCATGCGCATCGCCGAGACCATGGAGCCGGTCGAGGGCGGCGGGGCATCTGTCAGCGTCAGCTGATCCCCCCAGTCGTAGGCTGACCCCACCGAGACGGCGGGAGGTGTGACCAGATGCTGCAGACGCCGACTCTTCGAGCCCTCGGGCCGGAAGATCTGACCGACCTGCTCGTGCTGATTCGTCGCGATCCGCTGGTGAACCTGTTCGTCCGGTCTCGCGTGGACGCCACCCGCCTGAACCAGCGGTGGCTCGGAGGCCAGGTGCTCGGGTACTTCGAGGACGGCGCGCTGGTGTCGGCGTGCCATGCCGGCGCCAACATCGTGCCGGTCGAGGCGACCGAACGGGCCGTCGAGGCTTTCGCCGAACGGCTGCTCCACGCCACGTCGCGCCCGTCGTCGATCGTGGGCCCGCAGGCGCCGGTGCTCCATCTGTGGGACCGCGTCGCACCGTCGTGGGGTCCCGCGCGCTCTCCGCGTCTGGATCAGCCGTTTCTCACGATGTCGGCCGACAGCGCGATCGAGCCCGACCCACGCGTGCGACGTATTCTGCTTGACGAGATCGACACGCTGTACCCCGCCAGCGTTGCCATGTTCACCGAGGAGGTGGGCGTGGATCCCGAAGCCGGCGGTGGCGGCTATCGGGCCCGGGTGGCCCAGCTGGTGGCACAGGGCTGGTCATTTGGGATCATCGAGGACGGTTCGGTGCTGTTCAAGGCCGAGATCGGCGCTGTCTCGCCTGAGGCCTGTCAGCTGCAAGGCGTCTACGTGCGGCCGGACCGTCGGGGTCAGGGCATTGCCGCCGGGGCATTGGCCGCTGTGGTGGAGCAGGCTCGCCGCAGCATCGCACCCGTGGTCACCTTGTTCGTCAATGATCACAACCTGCCGGCTCGCCGCGCCTACGAGCGCGTGGGGTTCGAGCAGACCGCGACCTTCGCCTCGGTGCTGCTGTGAGGGAGAGCTCCAGCGCGGCACGGCGACCTCGCGTCCTGCTGGCCGGACTGCTGGCCAGCGCGGGCGTCCTGCACTTCGTCCGGCCCCAGTTGTTCGGTTCGATGGTTCCGGAGGCGCTGCCCCACCAGCACGAGCTGGTCCTCGTGTCGGGCGCGGTTGAGATTGCGGCCGCCGGCCTGCTGATGGTTCCGGCGACCCAGCGCCTCGGGGGAGCGACGGCCACCGCGCTGCTGATCGGTGTCTGGCCGGCCAACGTCCAGATGACGGTCGACGCCGTACGACAGAACCGTCCGTGGTGGCACGTGGGTGCGCTGATCGCACGGCTGCCGCTGCAGGTGCCGCTGGTACGGATCGCGCTGCGCGCCGCCCGCGCCCGCTGACCGACGGCGCGCCGATAGGGTCGGCCCATGCGCATGTCCCGGATGTTCCTTCGTACGTTGCGCGACGATCCGGCCGACGCCGAGGTGCCCAGCCACAAGCTGTTGGTTCGCGCCGGCTACATCCGTCGCGTCGCTCCCGGCATCTACTCATGGCTCCCGCTGGGCCTGCGGGTGCTGGCCAAGGTCGAGGCCATCGTCCGCGAAGAGATGGAGGCCATGGGCGCCCAGGAGGTCCGGTTCCCGGCGCTGCTCCCGCGCGAACCCTACGACGTCACTGACCGGTGGACCGAGTACGGCCCCAACCTCTTTCGGCTGAAGGACCGCCGCGGCAACGACATGTTGCTCGGGCCCACCCACGAAGAGATGTTCAGCCTGCTGGTCAAGGACCTGTACTCCTCGTACAAGGATCTGCCGCTGAGCCTGTTCCAGATCCAGACCAAGTACCGCGACGAGGCGCGGCCGCGCGCCGGCATCCTGCGCGGACGCGAGTTCATCATGAAGGACTCCTACTCTTTCGACGTCGACGACGCCGGCCTCGAGGCGTCGTACCAGGCGCACCGCGACGCCTACGTCCGGATCTTCGAGCGACTCGGCTTCGAGTACGTCATCGTCGCTGCTGACTCCGGAGCGATGGGCGGATCAGCCAGCGAGGAGTTCCTGGCCGTCTCCGAGACGGGCGAGGACACTTTTGTGCGCTCCGCCGGCGGGTACGCCGCCAACGTCGAGGCGGTCACCACCGTCGCGCCCGACCCGGTGACGTTCGACGGACTCCCGGCCGCGCACGCCGAGCAGACCCCGGACACGCCCACCATCGACACCCTCGTGAACCACCTGAACGAGGCGTTTCCGCGCGACGACCGGCCGTGGCACGCGGCCGACACGCTCAAGAACGTGCTGGTCGTGCTGCGGAACCCCGATGGCACGCGCGAGCCCCTGGCCATCGGTGTGCCGGGCGATCGTGAGGTGGACGCCAAGCGCCTTGAGACCCAGGTCGCGCCGGCCGAGGTCGAGCCCTTCGAGGACAAGGACTTCGCCGCCCACCCCGCGCTGGTCAAGGGATACATCGGGCCGGGCGCACTGGGTACCGAAAATGAGTCCGGCATCCGCTACCTGACCGATCCGCGCGTCGCCGACGGCTCCCGGTGGGTCACGGGAGCCAACGTCGCCGGGTCGCACGTCATCGACCTCGTTGCGGGCCGCGACTTCACCTCGGACGGCAGCATCGAGGCGGCCGAGGTGCGCGCCGGCGACCCCGCGCCGGACGGATCGGGACCGCTGTCCCTGGCCCGTGGCATCGAGATGGGCCACATCTTCCAGCTCGGGCGCAAGTACGCCGAGGCGCTGGGCCTGAAGGTGCTCGACGAGAACGGCAAGCTGGTCACGGTGACCATGGGCTCGTACGGCGTCGGCATCTCGCGTGCCGTGGCCGCGGTGGCCGAGTACGCCCACGACGATCTCGGGCTGGCGTGGCCGGCCGAGCTCGCCCCGTTCGACGTCCACCTCGTGGTCGCCGGCAAGGACCCGTCGATCGTCGAGGCAGGCGAACGGCTCTACGCCGATCTGCAGGCGGCCGGTCTCGACGTGCTGTTCGACGACCGCCCCGGCAAGGTCTCGCCCGGCGTCAAGTTCAAGGACGCGGAGCTCATTGGCGTGCCGATCACGGTGGTGGTCGGGCGGGGTGTCGCCGACGGTGTCGTCGAGCTCAAGCGCCGTGCAACCGGTGATCGCGAAGACGTCGCGATCAGCGACCTCGTCGCGCGGCTGGCCTGATCTGTCGGATCAATCAGCCATCCCGGGGAAGGCGCGGGCTCGGCCCGACCATCCAAGCTCGTCAGTCGCCGCCGTGCGCAAACCAGACACGGCAACCTCGCGGTCATCACCGGTCGACGCAGCCACGACGGCCAGGCACGCGGCCTGGATGCGCTGCTCGAGGCGCCGGGCCGCGGACGAGGCGTTGGCCTCGGTGTCGATCGTGCCGACGTCGTAGCTCGGCTGCACAGTCGTGGTGTCGTCGACAACAGACCCGAGCAGTCGATCGCGGGTGACGGCGTGGGCTCGGGCAGCTGATCGGGCGCGGTCGGCCACATCCGGCACCCGGGCACCGACAAAGGGATAGAACCAGACGGCTTCCCGCTCCAGAGCGAGCCAGGCGATCAGGGCCGCGTTGCGACTCTCGATCATGAGGGGCTCCCCACGCGGACGGACGCCTGGGCGAGGCCGGCCGCCATCGAGGCCAGCACCTGGGCCAGGTCGGTCGAGACCGCGGCCAGCGCATCGGCTGCGCGGGAGTCCGCAACGGCAAGACAAGCGGCATCGAGATCGCCGGTCACGCCTGACGCGTCGGGCAACGTGGTGGGCAACGCATCGCGCTGCGCGGTCAGCGCGACCAAGACGTCTGCAGGGGCCTGCGCGACGGCCGCCAGCGCCACCAGGGCCTCCGCGTCGGCTCGGGCTCGTGCTGTGAGCCGAAGATCGCCCGCATCGGGTTCTGGCTTGGGCGTGACACCGACCAGGCGCAGAGCGTCGTCGAGTCGGTCGGTGGCCACGGCGCCACCGATCCCCGCGCCGGCGACCGCGACAGTGGTGCATCCGAGCAACAGTGAACGGCGACTGACCACGGTCGCCACGGTAATCGACATCTGGTTCGCTAGGCTGTCCGGGAGGCGCGTCGATGGCGCACCGAGACCCCTGTCGGGGTCGACAACAGAACACGGAGGTGTCGCATGACCGAGGGATACGAAGCGGTCGTCACGGCATGTGTGACCGAGCTCGGCTTCGACCTGGAGGCCGTCGAGCTCTCCTCCGGAGGCAAGCGCCGGGTCCTGCGCGTCGCGATCGACGCCGACGGCGGTGTCGGCATCGACGACATCACCGCCGCGACGCGGGCACTCTCGGAGGTGCTGGACGCCGACGACGCCGTCATGGGCTCGGCCCCGTACACGCTCGAGGTCACCTCGCGCGGTGTCGACCGCCCGCTCACCGCGCCACGACACTGGCGCCGCAACATGGACCGCGTCGTCCGCGTTCGACTGACCGAGGGCACCGCGTCGGAGGGACGCGTCAAGAGTGCTGTCACTGAGGGGCGTATCGGTGACAGCGATGCCAGCGGAGCCGACCTGATCACCAAGGCGGGCGTTCGCCGCATCGACTATGCCGACATCGAGTCGGCGGTCATCCAGGCCGAGCTGAGCAAGCCGGCCTCCACCGGAAAGGACCGCTGAAATGGACATCGACATGTCCGCCCTGCGCATGTTGGAGCGAGAGAAGGGAATCCCGGTCAGCGTCGTCGTCGATGCGATCGAGACGGCCCTGCTGTCGGCGTATCACAAGTCGGCAGGCGCCCATCATGTGGCGCGCGTCGAGCTCAACCAGACCTCGGGGCACGTGACGGTCTGGGCCAAGGAGCGTCTTGAGGCTGAGCCGACCGAGGCGCCGAGCGACGACGGCACGGACGAGACCGAGACTGAGGACGTCGGTCACGGCGCACCCGCTGAGCCCCGGTTCACGCCCGAGTTCGACCACACGCCCGACGACTTCGGACGCTTCGCAGCCACCGTGGCGCGTCAGCTGATCATGCAACGCATCCGCGACGCCGAGGATCAGTCGAACTTCGGTGAGTTCTCCGGCAAGGTCGGCGACATCGTGTCCGGTGTCATCCAGCAGGGTCGCGACGCCAGCGACGTGCGCCTCGACCTCGGCAAGATCGAGGCGACGTTGCCGCCCAATGAGCGAGTTCCCGAGGAACGCTACGCGCACGGCGAGCGACTCAAGGCCTATGTGTACGACGTCGAGATGGGCATGCGAGGACCGCGGGTCAAGGTGTCGCGCACCCACCCGAATCTGGTCAAGCTGCTGTTCGCGTTGGAGGCACCCGAGATCGCCGACGGTTCCGTCGAGATCGCCGCGATTGCCCGGGAGGCTGGCCACCGCACCAAGATCGCCGTGCACGCCACGGTCGCAGGGGTCAACGCCAAGGGATCGTGCATCGGCCCGATGGGCCAGCGGGTCCGCCAGGTGATGCACGAGCTGCACGGGGAGAAGATCGACATCGTCGACTTCAGCGAGGACCCGGCCGAATTCATCGCCCACGCGTTGTCGCCGTCGCAGGTCAAGAGCGTCACGCTGATCGACCCGGCCACTCGATCGGCGCGGGTCGTCGTCCCCGACTTTCAACTGTCCCTCGCGATCGGCAAGGAGGGTCAGAACGCCCGCCTGGCTGCCAAGCTCACCGGTTGGCGCATCGACATCCGCTCGGACACGGCTCCTGCCGGGTCCGGCACCGATGGGGACTCGATTGGGTGAAACGGGTAGGGTGGGACCGGTTGTCCGCACGTGCATCGGTTGTCGAGAGCGCGCGGATGTCACCACTCTGGTGCGATTCGTTGCCGTTCAGGGGTCCACGACCACGGTCGTGACCCCCGATCTGCACAGATCGTTGCCGGGACGAGGGGCGCACCTGCACCCCACGGACCGGTGTCTGGAGCTGGCGACACGTCGCAAGGCGTGGGGCCGGGCCTTTCGTACCGTTGGATCGCTCGACCTGGAACCCGTCACACGGTTCATCGCCGCACCCACACCACTGCATGACCCGAATGGATCGCCGACCGGCGGTCCCCGACCCGAATCGGAGCATCCGCTCATGGAAAACCGATGAGTACTCCGCAATGAGTTCGTTCGTCAACTAGGGTCTGATCCTCCTTCGGATCGGGCCACCCGAAGGAGAAATAGTGGCTGTCAGAGTCCACGAGCTCGCCCGCGAGCTCGGCGTCGAGAGCAAGGTCGTCCTCACCACCCTCAAGGACATGGGTGAGTACGTGAAGTCGGCATCCTCGACCGTCGAAGCCCCCGTCATCCGGCGCCTCAAGGAAGAGCACGGCGACGCGCTGGCCGCCTTGGCCAGCAAGAAGAGCGCGAAGAAGGCCGCTCCCAAGGCCCCCGCGCCCGCGGAGCCTGCTGCGGAGCCGGCGACAGCACCTGCGGCTGAGTCCGCTGATCCGGCAGAATCCCCGCAGGCACCCGCTGCACGCAGCGGGCCGATTCCCGGTCCGCGTGCGCCCGCGCCGGCCCCAGACCCCGAGGTGGCAGCGCCTGAGGTGGCAGCGCCTGAGGTGCCAGCGGCCGAATCGGCCACGCCTGGCGCCGCGGTCGCCGAGCCTGAGGCTCCTGCCGCGTCCGACGGCTCGGCTCCCAAGCCTGCCCCCGGACCCCGTCCCGGCGGCAGCGCTCGTCCGGGCAACAACCCGTTCTCGTCCACCCAGGGCATGCAGCAGCCGCGGGCGCCTCGCC
>NZ_JBAVCB010000156.1:0-7169 GCF_049586495.1 Aeromicrobium sp.
ACGGAGAGGTTGCCGTCATCACGCCGATCGCCGTCGACCATGCGCGCTACCTGGGCGATCGTCCGAGGTGATCGCGGTCGAGAAGGCAGGCATCATCAAGCCCGGTTCGGCGGTCGTGATCGCCGAGCAGGAGCCTGCTGTCATGGATGTGCTCATGCAGCGCGTCCTGGAGGTCGGCGCCACACCGCTGCGCGAGGGCGTCGACTTCGGCGTCGCTTCACGCGTGAACGCCGTGGGCGGCCAGCAGATCGACCTGCAGATGACGGCCCGACGCTACGACGACATCTTTCTGCCGCTGCATGGCGCCCACCAGGCCCACAACGCGGCCTACGCGCTGGCCGCCATCGAGGCATTCTCGGCCGGACGCGAGCTCGACCCCGATCTGGTGCGCGAAGCCTTCGCCCACGTCACGTCGCCGGGCCGCCTCGAGGTGGTGCGGCGCAGCCCCACCGTGCTGCTGGACGCGGCGCACAATCCGCACGGTGCCCAGGCGGCGATCGACGCCGTGCAGGACGCCTTTGACCTCAGCCCCCTGATCGGCGTGGTCGGCATCATGAACGACAAGGATGCAGACGAGATCCTGCGCATCCTGGAACCGGTGCTCGCGCACGTCGTGATCACGCAGAGCAGCACCGACCGCGCGATGCCAGCGGCCGAGCTGGGCGAGATCGCTGCCGACCTGTTCGGCGAGGATCGCGTCACGGTGGCGCCGCGTCTTGATGACGCGCTGGAGCAGGCCATCGTGCTGACCGAGACGACCGAGGGCTTCAGCGACCAGATCGGTGGTGGCGGCGTCCTGGTCACGGGTTCGGTCATCACGGTGGGCGAGGCCCGAGTGCTGTTCGGCGGACCTCATGAGGGCTGAGTCATGAGGGGCATGTGCGCGGCGATGCTCACCCTGCAGGCCATCATCGTCGGGCTGTCTGTACCGGTCTTGATCTCGGTCGAGGACATCGACAAGGCTGTTGCCCTGCCGCTGGGCCTGGGTCTGGCCCTGATCTGCGTCCTCACCGCCGGTCTGCTGAGCCGCCCGTGGGCCTACTGGGTCGGGCACGCCTGTCAGGTCGCCACCATCGCGCTGGGGTTCCTGAGCCCGCCGATGTTCTTCGTGGGGGCGATGTTCGCCGTGCTGTGGGCCAGCGCCTTCTTGCTCGGCCGCCGCATCGAGGCCGACAAGGCTCGCTGGGCGGCGGAGTAGCATCACGGCATGGTGCGAGTCCTCGCCGTGGCCGACGAACCGGCGCAGTCCGTCAGGTCCAGAGTGCGTGATCTGGACGTCGACCTCCTGCTCGCTGCCGGCGACCTGCCGTGGGACTACCTCGAATCCCTGGTCTCGCTGCTCGACGTACCGGCTGCATACGTGCCCGGCAACCACGAGCCGCCCGCCAGCCTCGGACGCGGTGCCAGCCCGCGCGGCATGGTGAATGTCGACGGGCGCAGCGCTGTCGTGGGAGGGCTGCGGATCGCCGGGCTCGGAGGATGCGTGCGCTACAACGCTGGTGACCACCAGTACACGCAGAAGCAGTACGTCAGAAGGGCCCGGCGGCTGGTCAGAGACGCTGGGGCCGTCGACGTGCTCTTGACCCACGCACCGCCTCTCGGACTCGGCGACGAGCCCGATCCGCCGCACGTTGGCATCGCGGCGCTGCCCGACACGATCAACGCGTTGGGCCCCACCTGGCACCTGCACGGGCACATTCACCCGTACGGCATGGTCAAGGCGGATCGCGAGATCGGATCCACGACGATTCGCAACGTGATTCCGTTCAGCCTCCTGGACATCGAACCCCGGCGGAGCGCCTGACATGGCCAGCAGCTCAGGATCGCCGCGCGTCGACGCCGAGAGCGACTTCATGCGCGCCCGGCGGCACCAGGTCCTGTCGAGTCTCGCGGCGAGGTTGCGCAACGACCACGAGGACGTCGTGCAGTCGATGTCCTTCGACGATGTCCTGGCGGCGCTGGGGCGTCGCGCCGAGAACTACGTGGGCACCAAGGTCATCGCTCTGGACGCGATCGTCGGTTCGGTCGACAAGGTGCGCGACTTCGACCGACGGTTCCGCCCCACCTCGGCGCGCAGCCGCGAGCGGTGGGAGCGGCTTGCGCGGGCCGCCCGGACCGGTGAGGTCATTCCCCCGATCGAGGTCTTTCAGATCGGCGAGTACTACTTCGTCAAGGACGGGCACCACCGGGTGTCCGTGGCGCGGAGCATGGGGGAGAAGCTCATCGAGGCACGCATCACGGCGATCGACACCTTCCTCCTGCCGGTCGACATCGCCGCACGATCGGACCTGGAGCGCAAGTTCTGGCGCCGCCTGATGCTCGAACGCGTGCCGTTCACCGGCGAGGCGCGTGCTGCTATCGCGGTGGACACCCCCGAGCAGTATGGCGAGATCGCCGAAGCGGTCGAGGCCTGGGCCGCGCGGACCATGCACGCCGAGGGGGCGTACATGAATCCGGAGACCATGGCGTCGCGTTGGTACGCCGAGGAGTTCGCCCCGGTCATCGCGATGATCGATGAGGCCGGAGTCCGGGGCGAGAAGGAGCGGCCGGTCGAGGCGTTCCTGCGGGTCGCCTGCGAGCGGTACCGCCTCATCCGCGAGCACGAGTGGAATGTCGAGGTCCTCGCAGCTGTCAAGGACAAGGGCAAGAAGCGGTAAGGCCGTGCGTCAGAGGCCGACGGTCAGGTTCTCCCCAGTCGACGGGTCGAACAGGTGCATCTTGTCGGTGTCGATGAACAAGGTGGCGTCATCGTCCTCCGAGACGGTGCTGGCGGCGTCGAGCGAGACCACGAGCTGGGTGCGCAGCGAGTCGCTGTCGGACTCGCGGGCCAGCTCCTTGAGCTGGTCCTGCACCTTCGCCTCGGCCTCGTAGGGCACGTACGCGTACTGCTGGTCGCCAAGCCATTCCCGGACGTCGATGTGGGCTTCGAACGTGAGCGCGGAGTCCAGGTTCCCCTCGTCGATGACCGAGACGTCCTCGAAGTGCTCGGGGCGGATTCCGGCCATCAGCAAGCCCTTGCCCTCGGCTGCCTTCGCCTTGTCCTCGGGCAAGGGAAAGGTGCCGAATGGCAGGGTGACCTGACCGTCCTCAACGGTGGCCGGGAGGAAGTTCATGGGTGGCGATCCGATGAAGCCGGCGACGAAGAGGTTGACGGGTTGCTCATACAGCTCGCGCGGGCTCGCGAGCTGTTGCAGAACGCCGCGCTTCAGCACGGCCACTCGATCGCCCAGCGTCATGGCCTCGGTCTGGTCGTGGGTGACGTAGACCGTCGTGATGCCTAGCTTCTTCTGCAGGCGGGCGATCTCGGTGCGCATCTGACCGCGCAGCTTGGCGTCGAGGTTGGACAGCGGCTCGTCGAACAAGAACGCCCGAGCCTCCCGCACGATGGCCCGACCCATGGCCACGCGCTGTCGCTGACCACCGGACAGGTTGGCGGGCTTGCGCTCCAGGTGCTCGTCCAGATCCAAGGTCTTGCTGGCCTCGCGAACCTTCTCGTCGATCTCCTTGTCGCTCTTCTTGGCCAGTCGCAGCGGGAACGCGATGTTCTCGTAGACGGTCAGGTGCGGGTAGAGCGCGTAGTTCTGGAAGACCATCGACAGGTTGCGGTCGCGTGGCGCGAGGTCGTTGACCCGGTCGCCGCCGATGATCATGTCGCCCTCGGTGATGTCTTCCAGGCCCACGATCATGCGCAGCAGCGTCGACTTTCCGCAGCCGGACGGACCGACCAGGATCATGAACTCGCCGTCCGCGACGTCGATGCTCACGTCGTTGACGGCCGGAAAGCCGTCTCCGTACTTCTTGACGATGTTCTTCATCTCGATGGCGGCCATGAGATCAACCCTTCACTGCGCCGGCGGTCAGGCCGGCGACGATCTTGCGCTGGAAAAACAGGACGAGGACCACGATCGGCACCGTTGCGACCACGGCGCCAGCGGCCAGCAGCGAAGCCGGCCGGTTGAACGGATCGGCTCCGACGAAGAACGACAGAGCGGCAGGAATCGGGCGAGCGTTCTCCGTGGAGGTCAGCGAGATGCCGAAGACGAAGTCGTTCCACGCGAAGAAGAACGTCAGGATCGCGGCGGTGAACACGCCGGGAGCGGCCAGCGGCACGATGACCTTGCGGAACGCCTGCCACGAGGTGGCGCCGTCGACCTGGGCGGCTTGTTCCATCTCCCAGGGAATCTCGCGGAAGAAGGCCGACAGCGTCCAGATCGCCAGGGGCAGGGTGAAGGACATGTAGGGGATGATCAGCCCCGGCCACGTGTCGTAGATGCCGAAGGTGCGCCACATGTCGAACAACGGGCCGACCAGCGACACGACCGGGAACATCGCGATCACCAGGGCGATCGTCAGCACGAACTTCTTGCCAGCGAACTCGAGCCGAGCGATGGCGTAGGCAGCGAGTGTCGCGAAGATGACAGACAAGATCGTGGCCGTCAGGGAGATGCCGATCGAGTTGAAGATGGCTCGGCGAAACTGGTCGTCCTGCAGCACGTCCACATAGTTCTGCCAGCCGGCCCCACCGCCGCTGGACGGGAAGAAGCCGGGACTTCCGTTGGTGACGGCCTCCTGAGACTTGAACGACAGCGAGATGATCCAGGCGACGGGCAGCAAACACCAGGCCAGGATCAGTGCGACGCCGACGCCGGTGCCGATCTTGTTCTTGAGCTCGGAGTTCATCTCAGCTCTCCTGCCGTGCGGCGGCCAGATCGACCTTGAACAGCTTGACGATGACGAACGCGACCACCAGCACCGAGAGGAACAACAGCACCGAGAGCGCCGAGCCGATGCCGAGCTGGAATTGCTCGATGACCTGCCGATAGGTCAGGAACGAGATCGACTCGGTGCCGTTCGCGCCAGCGGTCATGACGAAGATGTTGTCGAAAATCCGGTAGGCATCCAGCGCGCGGAACAGCACGGCGACCATGATCGCCGCCCGCATGTTGGGAAGAATCACCTTGTAGAGCCGCTGCCACCACGTGGCGCCGTCGACCTTGGCGGCCTCGAGCATGTCGTTGGACACCTGCGCGAGGCCCGCCAGCAGGAGCAGCGACATGAAGGGCGTCGTCTTCCAGATCTCCGAGGCCATGATCGCGAGGATCGACGACTGGTACTCGGCAAACCAGTTGAAGTCGTCGCCCACGAAGGGCAACCAGCTGTTGACGAAACCGTTGGTGTTGGAGAAGGCGAACTGCCAGGCGAAACCCGACACGACCGTGATGACGCCGTAGGGGATCAGGATCGAGGTCCGGATGACACCGCGGCCGAAGATCACCTTGTGCATGACCATCGCGAAGGCGAAACCGATGACCAGCTCGACCGCGACGGTGACGACCATGATCATGACGGTGTTGGCCGTGTCTCGCCAGAACAACGAGTCGCTCAGCGCGGTGCTGTAGTTCGCCAGTCCCACGAAGGTCCGGTCGTCCGGTGCCGTGAGCGAGTAGTCGAACAGCGAGAGGTACAGCGCCCGCAGCATCGGAAACGCGGTGACCAGCAGCATCAGCGCGATCGCGGGTGCCACGAGCTTGAGTGCAAGACGGTTCTCCGCGCGGGACCGGTCCGAATCCATGTGCGTCGTCACAACAGAGCCTTTCCGCTCAAGACGTCTCGGAGGAAAGCTGCGGACTCTTCCGGCGTCTTGGGGCCGACAGATGCCGGGGAGTGCCACCGAGACTGCACGGCACTGGAGACCTGGCTGTACAGGGCGCTCTTGGGGCGAGGGCCTCCGGTGTCGACGCTTTCGCTGAACAGGGTGAGCAGATCGGCGGGATAGGCGTCCTTCAGCTCGGCGGAGTCGTACACCGACTGGCGCGACGGCATCAGACCCTCGTTGACGGCCAAGGCTGTCTGCGCGTCCGAGTTGGTGACGCAGACGGCCGCCTCCTGGGCGAAGTCCGGGTGCTTGGAGAACGCACCGACGCCGATGTCGATGCCGCCGATCGGCGGCTTGGACTCCTCGCCGGCCACGGTCTGGGGGTAGCGAGCCCACCCTAGATCCTCGAAGCCCGACTCGTCCTCGGGTCCGCCCGGCTTGCCGATCAGGCCCTCGTAGTTCTTGTAGACGAAGGTCCAGTTGGTCATGAACTCGCCGGCGCCCTCGGCGGGGAACATCGCCCCGAGGCTGGTGCCCTCGTTGGAGGTGGTGAGATCGGGTTGTCGCGCTTCGGAGTCCGCCAGCTTGGCGATGACGGCCGCAGCCTCGGCCCCCGCCTCCGAATCGATGGTCACCTCGGCGTCGCGTCCTTCCTCGACCGTGTCGGGGTCGAGGATGTCGCCGCCGGCGCCCTGGATGAGGGCGTTGATCCACACCACGTACGCCTCGTACTTGTCGGCCTGCACCCCGACGGTGCCGTCGTTGTCGGCGGCGGCCTCGATGATCTGGTCCCACGTGACCGGCTGGGTCATGTCGAGCCCGGCCGCCTCCGCCAGCGACTTGCGGTGCCACAGAACCTGCGTGTTCGCCCACTGTGGAGCGGCCACCACCTGGTCGTTCCAGACGACCGTCTCCGCGGCGCCCTCGAGCACGTCGTCGTCCAGGACCGTGTCGGCGAGCTCGCCCTCGAACGGGGCGAGCCACTCGGCGTTGGCGAACTCCGGCACGAACACGGGGTCCAGGCTCATCAGATCGGTCGAGGTGTCTCCTGCGGCGAGCCGGCGAGCCAGCTGGGTGCGCTGGTCGGTCGCGCTGGCGGGTAGCAGCTGGATCGCGATGTCGTAGTCGTCGGTGCTGCAGTCCTCGGCCAGCTGGTTCAGCGTGGCCTGCCCGTCGGGGTTGATGTACCAGTTGAGCGTGGGCTTGCCGCTGTCGCCGCCGCACGCGGCGAGCATCGACGTGCTCAGTGCCAGCGCGGCGATCCCGCCGACGAGACGAGCCGACCGTCTCCGTGGTTTCACCTGCATCCGGACCTCCCCAGAACCCGTGTCACCTGCGACGTGTGAGCCACGTCATGCGGCGTGGTCCCGAACGTAACCCCGCCTCCGGAAGCCCGCAACACACGGTGTCTCAGTCGGCGAGCCACACCGTGGTGTCCGGGGGGAGCGTTGCGTCCACAGGCAGTGGACCGGAAGACGCGAGCACCCGGGTCGCCGCGGGCAGCGGCAGCGATTCTGGCCCCAGGTTGGCCCAGATCGTCAGCCCGGCGTTCGAGAAGCAGACCGTGTCCGGT
>NZ_JBAVCB010000157.1:0-12838 GCF_049586495.1 Aeromicrobium sp.
CTGACCGTGGCGGACTCGTTCGACTTCACTCCGAATGTCAGCGGGTTCCCCGCGCCTGCATTCGACCTGAGCGGATCGCTGCCGGCTGGCTTGTTCTTCCATTCATCGACGGGCGAGGTCGTGGGAACGGCCGGCGACAACGCCGTTGGTAGCTACCCGGTCACGGTGACCGCGACCAACGAAGCCGGAACGGACACGTTGACCTACACGATCGAGGTCATCGCCGGCGACGTCGCCACCATGACCCTCACGCCTTCGGACACCACACCCGATCAGGGCGACACCATCACGATCGACGTCGACGGCTTCGACGCGTTTGGCAACCCGACCGGCGACGAAACCACCAGCACGACCTTCACCAGCTCGGTGGCCTCTGACGCCATCAACGGCAACGAGCTGACGTTCAACGACGCGTCACCCCACATCATCACCGCCACTCACGACACCACCGCAGTCACGGCAACAACCACCATCAACGTCACACCCACACCACCCGCGGCCACACCCACCACAGAGCCAGCAGTCACCGCCGGTGGGTTGCTGCCCGACACCGGAGGACTGACCCTGGGCCTGCTGGCGCTCGCCCTCACGCTCACCCTCGCCGGCGCCGCCCTGATCACGCACCGCCGCAGTGGGTCGCGGTCTTGGTCGTGAATAGAGGGGGTCGGAACTCGCGACTCAACGGCTCTTCGCACGAACTGGACGAGCTCGCCATCATTCAGATGGATCCCTCGGATGCCATCGCCGTCGTTCACCTTCTCATTGCGGCACCCGAGACTCAGACGCATCTGTCCTCTGGTTCAAGCAACATCGGAGAGGTTCAGGGGTCACGCCGTGTTCGCACGCTGTAGTTGGGCCCGATCGCCTCGCGCGCATCGAACGTGACCCAGATGAATTCCCGCGTGCTGTCATCGACCAGCTTCACGTCCGATGGGATGACGGCATCTGCACGGACGAGTTGCTGGCGAGCCAACCGATTCCACGCCAAATCCGAACCGGTCTCTCGACGCAGCTGGAGGGCCCTCCCGTACGGATCGAGGGTGAACCCGCAGTCGTTGTTGAGATTCGACGTCAGCGCATTCGCCACAGCAAGGTCCGAGGTGCGAAGCGTCCACACGCAGGGTGAGTCCTCCACTGCGGCCGCCAAAGAGTCGTGTGGAACCGCGATGTAGAGACGGTCCGCCATGGACACGGCGACGGTGCTGGCCAACGCCAGGGTCGGAATCACTGCCACGAGGGGCCGCCATCGACGCACGAGCGCATCGATGGCCAGGCCGAGAGCCAGTGCACCAGCGGGTGCGATGAACGCCGTGTAGTGCCGAAAGAAGCTGGGAGCCAAGATCAAGACGACAGCTTGAAGCGCCAGCAGTGAGCCGAGCCACGCTGCATCAGGCCAGGTCCGCGGACTCTCACGGCGCGCGACGGCCATCAGCGTGGGAGCGATGATCCCGACTGCGCCCGCGATGGTCACCAAAGCTACAGCCGCGAAGAAGTGGCCATCGTGGAAGGAGCCATCCAGAGACGTGGACACCCGACGAATCCATCCAAGGTCCCGGGATTCCCGGTCGACTTGTATGCCCACGATCAGGGTCATGGCTCTGGTCGGATGGAGAATCACGAAGGGAAGGGCCACCGTCGCCGGGGCCACCACAAGGCCAGTCGCGAAGCGGAAGAAGGCCGGGCGGCCCAAGCGGTACAGGACGAACGGCAACGCGACCAGCACGTACGGCACGGCCCAGATCTTGATGATGCAGGTGAGCCCGATCAGTGCACCAGCGAGCACGATGCGTCGCGGCCATCTCGCCACGATGAGAAGGGCCAGCAAGAACATGGTGCTCTGGACCGTGACGAGATTGAGGCGAAATTCGGAGATGACCGTGACACCCCAACTCGCATAGATGACGCCACCGGCGATCGCGGCCGTCTTGCCGTGGTGCCACAACACACGGGTCACCAGCGCTGCGTTGAGACATCCCAGGAGAACGAACGCTTCACGAGCCAGGAAGATCCCCACGCTGTCGTTCACCACCATGCCGACGAGCGCGAAGGGAGCGAGGATGATCAAGATCCCCGGGGGGTGGAGGAACACGAGGTCGCCATAGGGTGTCATGCCGTGCAGGAGCGCCGAGGCGGTCGCGTAGTAGACACCTTCATCGGTGTTGGACTGATGGAGGAAGGCCCCGTCGGCGACCGGCCAGATGGTCCGGAGGACGAAGGCCAGCACAAAGACAGCGCCCACGGCCACGCGGCGTGACGGCGAAGCGATGATGCGCATGTCTGACTCCGCAAAGGATCTGGAGGGTGAGCCACCCGGTCGGAGTCAGGTGCACCGACCGTGATCGATGCTACGGAGTGGCTTGGTTCAAAGCCCGACCTTCGGCCATGTCGACCGTGCCAACCTCAACCCAGCATCACCCCCTGCGGCTGGCGACACCCCAGGCGGCAGTGCGCCACAATTGAGTCATGCGTGAAGCAGTGATCTACGACCTCGACGGCACCTTGTGCGACACATCGTCCATCGAGCACCTGATCGAGGGGGAGGAGCGCGACTTCGCTGCTTTCCACGCGGCGTCAGCGGAGTGTTCTCCGCGGCAGGAGGTGCTGGCAGCCGCCCGTTCCGATCACGACGCCGGACGAGCCGTGCTGGTGGTGACGTCGCGCGAGTTCATCTGGCGCGATCTGACCCTTGACTGGTTGGCGCGACACGACGTGCCCCACGACGGGCTGTATCTGCGTGTGGTCGGCGACTACCGCACGGACCTCGTTGTCAAGGGCGAGATCTGGGATCACCTGGTCGAGGACGGTTTTGCGGTGGTTGGCGCGTGGGACGACAAGCAAGGCGTGCTGGACGTATGGGGCCATCGCGGCGTCGGAGACCTGCACCTCGTGTGAGTTCGCGACACGGTGAATCACAGTGGTGTTGTCCTCTGGGCCCCCATGGGCCACAATGGATCCAGAGTGGTACCACCTTGAGCGCTGGGGAAGGCGAAACAGGGAGGCACCATGAACAGCACATCGACCCACCCCTCCACCAGGGGTGTCCTTTTTGTGCACTCAGCTCCGTCGGCACTGCTGCCTCACATCGAGTGGGCGGCGGCTGGCGTGCTCGGTGGCAAGCCCGACTTGGCATGGGTCAAGCAGCCCGCCGAGCCGGGCACCTACCGTGCTGAACTCTCCTGGCAGGCGCCAGCTGGCACGTCCGCGACTCTCGCCTCGGCCCTGCGCGGGTGGGAACAGCTGCGCTTCGAAGTGAGCGAGGAGCCGACCGCCAGCAGCGAGGGCGCCCGCTACTCCTTCACCCCCACGCTCGGCATCTTCCACGCCCTGACCGGGTTGCATGGCGATGTGTTGATCCCGGAGGACCGCATCAAAGCCTTCCGCGCCAAGGCAGCGACGGGAGACGTCGACATCGAATCGGCGCTTGATGGCCTGCTCGGCCTCGCGTGGGACAACGAGCTCGAGCCGTTCCGTCACGCTGGTGAGGGCGCGCCCGTTCGCTGGTTGCACCAGGTCGTCTGAGCACGGCGCCGCGCCTGACAGGCGCGGCGACGGGTCAGCCGATCAGCACCTTCACCGTCGGCGTCTTCTCGCCGGTCTCCTCGTTGAGGAGCCGGAACTCCCGTTCGCCGGTGCGCGACGTGTAGAGCTCAGTCTTGAATCGACCGTCTTCGCGCGTCTTGGTGGTGATCGGGAAGTCGTCCCAGTCGGTGCCCGGCTCGCGCACCTGCACCTGCAGATTCACCCCGTCGCCAGCGGACGGGAAGGCACCGGACAACACGAACCGTTCGCCCGGCGACACCTGCGACTTCTCGGCGTTCAGCGTGGGGTCGGGAGTCGCTTCGTTGGTGGGGGCCGGCGTGGGCGTGGGGGCGGGGGTGCTCTCGGTGGGGGTTGGAGTGGCCGTCGGCGCGTTGATGGGCGGCAGGCTCACGTCGCTGATTCCAGAGGCAGACACCACGGCCGACATGCCAAAACCGAAGACACCCCCGACCAGCACGCCTATGACCGCCATCCACGTGACCAGGCCCATGGTCTTCTGCTTGAAGTGGGGACCATGGGGGTGGGGGTCCAGCTGAGGGCGGTCGACGACATCCGCGGCTGGCATGGTCGCTGTGGAGCTGGCCGCCGCGACGACCGGCGCCGCAGACTGCGCTGGGGTCGATTTCTTGGGCGCCGTCTTTGACGTGATGGCCTTGGTCTTGGCCGTCGGAGCCTTCTTGGCGTCTGACGCCACGGCGGTCACCGCGTCGATCGCGTCTTGGACCGTGCGCATCGTGTCGATGGTGTCGTCGCTGAGGTGCACGTCAAAACGGCGCCCGAGCTCCTCGCCGATCTCGACGATCGTCAACGAATCGCTGCCGAGCTCGCTGAAGCGCGCGCGGGGGGCGACATCGTCCTCATCGCAGCCGAGGACCCGCACCGAGATGTCGGTGATCTGTTCAAGAATCTCTGCACGCGTCGCCACGAACCTGATTCTACGGGTCGTTCGATGGCGGTGAGACAAGGATCACGAGCGCGTCGCCGGACTGCGCGTCAACCCCTCGCGCCCCTACGATGTGACGATGGATCAGGGTCCCGAAGTCCAGTACGTCGTCGTGCACGGCTACCGACGCGCATTTCGTATTCAGGGATCCGGACCAGCGCTGCTGCTGCTGCACGGTTTGGCCTGCGATTCGTCCACATGGGCGTCGGTGATCCCCGAGCTGTCCAAGCACTTCACGGTGATTGCGCCTGATCTGCTCGGTCACGGTGAGTCTGACAAGCCCGATGCTGACTATTCGTTGGGCGGCTACGCCAACGGGATGCGCGACCTGATGACCATTCTGGGCATCGACAAGGCGACCGTGGTCGGACACAGCTTCGGCGGCGGTGTTGCGATGCAGTTTGCGTATCAGTTCCCCGAGCGCACCGAACGCGTCGTGCTGGTGTCGACGGGCGGCCTGGGTCGCGACGTCACGCCGATGATCCGATTCCTGACGGTGCCGGGCTCCGGCTTGGTGCTGCGCGCAGCGACCTTCCGGCCGTGGCGGCCACTGGTGGCGCGCACCCTCGATGCACTCTCGCACCTGCCGATCGGGGCGACCCGCGATCTGGGCGAGGTGTCTCGCATCTACGTGTCGCTGTCGGATCCGGCCACCCGCACCGCAGTGCAGCGAGTCACCCGCCACGTGCTGGACTGGCGGGGCCAGTTCGTCACCATGACCGACCGCAGCTACCTGGCCCGCCTGATGCCGGTCCTGGTCGTGTGGGGTCGCGACGACCTGGCCATTCCGTCGCGGCACGCCGAGCTGGCGCCCACGCAGGTGCAAGACGTCCACGTGCTGGAGGACGCCGGTCACTTTCCGCACAAGAACCACCCGGCGGAGTTTTGTCGGCTGGTCGTCGAATTCGTGGCGGAGAATGCGCCGGCCTCGTACCACCGCGGTCGATGGAGGGCCCTGCTGCGACGCGGCGACCAGTTCGAGCTCACCAGCGTTCCGCCAGTCGTGGCTGCGGTCGATGCGGCCGCCGAGACACACGTCAGCTGACTTTCGCCCGATCAGAACGCGGGGGAGTGCGGCGTCGTGGGTGGCGACTCCGCCATTTCTTCCGGCGTTCCCGGATCGATGCGTCTGCGCTTCTGCCAGCGTGCGTTGCCGGTGACGACGGCGCCGATGGCGACCGCGGCCCAGCCGATCAGAAGGCCACCGACGTCGTCGGCCACGTAGTGCCAGCCGAGATACAAGGTGGCCATGATGGTGAAGCCGAGGTAGGCCCAGCCCACCGTGCGGATCCACTTGGCGGCACCCGCGTAGTGCAAGAAGAGGGCGGCCGTGAACACGACCGACACGTGCAGCGAGGCGAATCCGGCGATGCCGAAGATGCTGCCGCCCTGCGGATCCTCCTTGAAGTTGAACGCGCCGCGCAGCAAGGACATCTGCAACGCTGACGCCCCGTTCTCGGGCAGGTCGTAGTACGACTGCGGCTGGTAGAACGCCGGCCCAAGAGTGGGGAGGATGTAGTAGCTGATGGTGCCCAGCACCCAGTTGAGGCTGATGGCGGTGGCGTACCAGGCGCCCACGGTGTAGTCGCGCACGAGCACCAGCACCGCGCCCACGGTGATGGGGACGACCGGCAGGTAGAGCACGTAGAGAACGGCCAGCACCTGGGCCATGACCGAGGTGCCAAGCATCCCGTGCAGCACCTCGGCGGGATTGTTGCCGAAGAAGAGGAAGTGGTCGAGCTCCAGCAGCTGCTTGTCGTAGAGCGTGTCCTCGCGCAGAATCGGCAGGTAGCTCTTGAGATTGCGGTAGCTGACGTAGCAGATGTAGAAGGCGATCATGCCGGTCGCGACATGGCCCAGGCGGTGCCAATTCCACTCATCGCGGGTGATCGTGCGCATCCCCGGGATGACCCGGCGCAGGCCGTACCGGTGGATCGACTGTGGCACGATGCCGGCCGCGAAGATGACCAGCGCGATCATCGGGAGCCGGATGTAGGCCGGTCCGAGAAAGCCCTCTGGATCCTTCAGGCCGACGCCGAGGGTCTGCGAGTAGTAGACCGCTGTGGCCCCGATCGTCACCGATACGAGCACGGCAAACGTGTAGGGCCAACGGAGCATGGAAGCCATCCTATTGGCCACGACTGAGAGGTGTCTGTGAGCGGTCTCCCCTCAGGCGTCGCCGCCCTCCTGAGCGACGTCTGCCACGGCAGTCGGGTCGTCGATCCGCAGCGTCGTGAAGGCACCCTGAGCCACCGACGGTTCGATGACGCCGGCCCGTGCGAGCTCGGCGAGCGTCGCCACCACGATCGACTCTGCATCGATCTGGAAGTAGCGACGGGCCGCCGCGCGAGTGTCAGCGAATCCGAACCCGTCGGCCCCGAGCGACTGCCATGGACCCGGCACCCACCGGGAGATCTGGTCCGGCACAGCCCGCATGTAGTCGCTGACCGCAAGGCTCGGGATGTCGCCGCCACCAGATGTGGAGCGGAGGCGGTCGCTGATCCATGCGGTGCGCGGCTGCTCGCTCAGGTGATTGAGATTCCACTGTTCGGTGCTGACGCCGTCGCGAGCGATCTCGTTCCAGGACGTGACCGACCAGACGTCAACCCCCACTCCGTACTCGGTGGCCAGGATCTCCTGGGCCTCCACGGCCCACGGCACCGCGACGCCAGAGGCCATGATGCGGGCCTGCGCCGGGGCGTCGCCGCCACGGGGTCGCAACAGGTATGCGCCGCGCAGGACGCCGTCGGCGTCGAGGTCATCTGGCTCGGCAGGCTGGATGGACGCCTCGTTGTAGACCGTCATGTAGTAGATCACGTCCTCACCGTGCGGGTGGTCGTCCGTGCTGCCGTACATGCGGTTGAGTCCGTGCTCGACGATGTGGGCGATCTCGTAGCCAAAAGCCGGGTCGTAGTGCACCACGGCCGGATTGGTCTGCGCCATCAGCGGCGAGTGACCGTCGGCGTGCTGCAGGCCTTCGCCGGTCAGCGTGGTGCGACCGGCGGTGGCACCGATCAGGAAGCCACGCGCCAGCTGGTCGGCCATGGCCCAGATCGAGTCGGCGGTGCGCTGGAATCCGAACATCGAGTAGAACATGTAGACCGGAATCATGGGTTCGCCGTGCGTCGCGTACGCGCTACCAGCGGCGGTGGCCGAAGCCATCGCGCCCGCTTCGCTGATGCCCTCGTGCAGCAGCTGCCCCTCCGGCGACTCCTTGTAGGCCAGCAGCAGCTTGCGGTCGACCGAGTCGTAGGTCTGTCCAGCTGGGTTGTAGATCTTCGCCGACGGGAACATGGAGTCCATGCCGAAGGTCCGGTACTCATCGGGAGCGATCGGCACGATCCGACGGCCGATCTCCGGATCCTTCATGAGATCGCGCAGGAGGCGGACGAATGCCATGGTCGTGGCGACCGACTGCTTGCCCGACCCTTTCTTGAGCTCGCTGTACAGGTTGGTCTCGGGCAGCTTGACGCTGACCGGATCGACCTTTCGTTGCGGCAGCGAGCCGCCGAGCGCATCCCGCCGGGCGGTCATGTACTGAATCTCCTCGGAGTCAGCGCCCGGGTGGTAGAACGGCGGCAGGTCGTCGCGGTCGATCTGCTCGTCGGAGATCGGGATGTTGAGCCGGTCACGGAAGCCCTTGAGGTCGTCCTTGGTCAGCTTCTTCATCTGGTGTGTCGCATTGCGGCCCTTGAACGACTCCAGCAGCCAGCCCTTGACGGTGTGCGCGAGGATCACGGTGGGCTGGCCGGTGTGATTCTGCGCCGCCTCGAACGCCGCGTAGACCTTGCGGTAGTCGTGGCCGCCGCGGGGGAGCCGCTCGATGTCCTCATCGGACAGGTGCTCGACCATCTTCTCCAGCCGCGAGTCGGCACCGAAGAAGCGCTCACGGTTGTACGCGCCGGTCTCGACCGAGAGTGTCTGGAACTCACCGTCAGGGGTGCGGTTCATCTGATTGACCAGCGCTCCGTCGGTGTCGCGGGCCAGCAGGTCATCCCACTCGCGGCCCCAGACCACCTTGATGACGTTCCAGCCGGCGCCGCGGAAGTACGACTCCAGCTCCTGGATGATCTTGCCGTTGCCGCGCACCGGGCCGTCCAGCTGCTGGAGGTTGCAGTTGATGACAAAGGTGAGGTTGTCGAGCTCTTCGCGGGCCGCGATGCCGATGGCACCGAGCGACTCTGGTTCGCCCATCTCGCCATCGCCGAGGAACGCCCACACGTGCTGCTGGCTGGTGTCCTTCATGCCGCGGTTGTGCAGGTAGCGGTTGAACCGGGCCTGATAGATCGAATTGATGGCGCCCAAGCCCATCGACACGGTCGGAAACTCCCAGTAGTCGGGCATCAGGCGCGGGTGCGGGTACGACGACAGGCCTCGGCCGGCGCCGTGGGAGTGCTCCTGGCGGAACCGGTCGAGCTGCTGCTCGTCGAGACGACCCTCCAGGTACGAACGGGCGTAGATGCCAGGTGCGGCATGGCCTTGGAAGTACAGGTGGTCGCCGCCACCGGGGTGGTTCTTGCCGCGGAAGAAGTGGTTGAAACCCACTTCGTAGAGGCTGGCGGCCGACTGGTAGGTGGCGATGTGGCCGCCGACGCCGAGGCCGGGTCGGTTGGCGCGCTAGACCATCACGGCGGCGTTCCAGCGGATGTAGGAGCGGATGCGGCGCTCGATGGCCTCGTTGCCGGGGAACCAGGGCTCACGCTCGGGCGGGATCGTGTTGATGAAGTCAGTACTGCGGAGGCCGGGAACGCCCACGTTCTGCTCGCGGGCCCGCTCCAGCAGCCTCAGCATCATGTACCGGGCGCGCGAACGACCACGGCTGTTGACCATCTCATCGAGAGACCCGATCCACTCTGCGGTCTCCTCGGGATCGATGTCGGGGAGCTGCGTGGGGAGGCCCTCGTGGATGACGGGCGGGCGCTCGTGTCCGGGCTGTTGGCCCGGCTGGCCGGATTGCGGCATGGTGACTCCTGGAATGCGTCTTGTGGACCTGTCCATCAAACCACTCCGCGTTCGCTAGGGTGTGACCGGGAAGCCCCAGCGGACGCCTACTTATCGGTAGATTTTTGCTCGCTTCCCGGCAGACATTTTCCAGCACGAGGAGGAGCAGAGTGGACGCGGCCAAGTTGGGCTTCGAGCCTGACACCGTCATCCAGGAGTTGGGGTGGGACGAGGACACCGATGAGGACCTGCGGGTCGCCATCGAGGACTCCACTGGCAACGCGCTCGTCGATGGTGACTACGGAGACGTCGTCGACGGCGTCATCTTGTGGTGGCGCGACGGCGACGGTGATCTCACCGATGCGTTGGTCGACACGCTGCGCGACGTCGTGGAGGGCGGTCCGGTGTGGTTGTTCACGCCCAAGATCGGTCGCCCCGGCTATGTCGAGGGTGCTGATGTCGCGGAGGCTGCCCCCATCGCGGGACTGTCCACCACCACGACGTCCTCGGCTTCGACGGACTGGGCCTCGACCAAGCTCTCCACCCACAAGCGCTGACTGTGCTCGGCGTCGGTCAGCCGGCTCCTGACTTCGCCCTGCGCGATCAGCACGGCCAGACCGTGACGCTGGCCGACCTCGCGGGCACGCCAGCTCTGCTGGTCTTCTTTCCCTTCGCGTTCAGCGGGATCTGCTCCAGCGAGCTGGCCGATCTGCGCGATCACCGGAGCACCTTCGACAACGCGGGGGCGCGAATCCTCGGCGTCTCGTGCGATCCGATGTTCGCGCTGCGGGTCTTCTCCGATCGCGACGATTTCGGTTTCCCGCTGCTGAGTGACTTCTGGCCGCACGGCGCGGTCGCTACGGCCTACCAGTGTTTCAGTCCAGAGGCGGGCGCGGCCACGCGCAGCTCTTTTCTGGTCGACGCCGCCTCGACGGTGCGCTGGACGATCTCGCACGATGCCGGTGAACGTCGAGACATCGACCTGCACCTCGAAGCTTTGGCACAAATTCATTGAGATTTTGGTCAAAACCCTGCGCAGCAGGGCCCCGGGGTGATTCCATGATTCCGCTGCGGCTGTCAGGGACCCGAGACCTTGACAGCCGCACTTTTCATGTCGCTGGGCTACCGTGATCTCCGGCAGTCCCGAGGGCGAATAGCTCAGCTGGTCAGAGCGTCCGGTTTACACCCGGAAGGTCGGGGGTTCGAGCCCCTCTTCGCCCACCCGTCGTGACGTAGATTCTCCGGCAGCGCCGGACCGTCCAGCGAGCGCGTGCCCTGAGGGTCACGAACCACAGACGTCGTCCACGACCTGCTGCACCTGGGTGAAGCCGCTGACCGAGCCCGGGTCGCCCGCTGCCTTCAGCTGTGCGACGACCACCACGCCGTAGTCGTCGCGCAGCACCTGGAACGCGCGTGAAGCGTTCTGGTCGACCAGTGCGACCACGCCCAGCTCCGTGCCCTGGGCGAACGTCACCGTGAAGTCGTCTGTCACCAAGCCGCCGACCCGTTCGACGATGTCTTGGGCGTCGTCGGATCCCGTGTCCTGGCCACAGGTCAGGTTCGGTGCGGTGACGAGGGACGCCTGCTCACCCTGCGGAGAGCAGCACGCGGTGCTCGTGCCGACGAGGACCACGAGCACCACGGCGAACAGGGGACGGCGCGGCCGGGGGGACATGGCAGTCATCTTCGTGCCGCAGCTCAGCGGTGGCAACGGCAGATGACTGCGGTGTCCGTGTCGGCTGACACGATGACACCATGACCTCGAACCCGAGCTCGACGACCACGACTGACGCCACCGCGGCGCTGCAGCGCCTCACCGGGATCGAGGCTGCGGTGTTTCACGAGGGGCAGCTCGAGGCCATCCGGGCGTTGGTCGACGACCACCGCCGGGCCCTGGTCGTGCAGCGCACGGGCTGGGGCAAGTCCGCGGTCTACTTCATCGCCACGCTGCTGCTGCGGCAGCGTGGAGCGGGTCCCACTCTCTTGGTGTCGCCGCTGCTGGCCTTGATGCGCGACCAGGTGTCTGCGGCCGAGCGGGCCGGCGTCCGGGCCGTGGCGATCAACTCCACCAACCCACACGAGTGGGAGCAGACTCGCGCGGCGCTCGATGCCGATGAGGTCGACATCTTGTTGGTCTCGCCCGAACGGCTGAACAACCCGCGATTCCGAGACGAACAGCTGCCAGCCTTGGTGGCCCGCATGGGCTTGCTCGTGATCGATGAGGCGCACTGCATCTCGGACTGGGGGCACGACTTCCGACCTGACTACCGGCGACTGGCCGAGCTCGTCGCCGCGCTGCCAGCTGAGCTGCCGGTGCTGGCCACCACAGCCACGGCCAACCAGCGCGTCGTCACCGATGTGGCCGAGCAGCTCGGCGGTGACGCCGAGGTGCTCACGATCCGAGGATCGCTGGCTCGTGACTCCCTGCGGCTCGGCGTTCTGGACCTGCCCAGCACGCGGCACCGACTCGCGTGGCTGGTCAGCCATCTGTCCGACCTGCCCGGGAGTGGCATCATCTACGCGCTCACGGTCTCGGCCGCCGACGACACCGCCCGTCTGCTGCGCGAAGCCGGTCTCGACGTTCGGTCCTACACCGGGCGCACCGACACCGACGAGCGCGAAGACCTTGAACGCCAGTTGAAGGACAACGAGCTCAAGGCGCTGGTCGCCACCAGCGCTCTGGGCATGGGCTTCGACAAGCCCGACCTTGGCTTCGTCATCCACCTGGGTGCGCCATCGTCCCCCGTGGCGTACTACCAACAAGTGGGCCGAGCGGGTCGTGCCACCGACCACGCCGACGTCCTGCTGCTGCCCGGCCGCGAGGACCGCGACATCTGGACGTACTTCGCCACGTCGTCCATGCCCAGCCAGGATCGCGCCTCGGCCGTCATCAGCGAGCTCGGCACCGACCCCATCTCAACGCCCGCCCTTGAAGCGTTGGTCAACATTCGACGCAGCCCGCTCGAGCTGCTGCTCAAGGTCCTCGACGTCGACGGGGCGGTCCGCCGAGTCCAGGGCGGATGGATCGCCACGGGTCAGCCGTGGTCGTATGACCGGGAGCGATACGACCGCATCGCCGCTGCCCGCACGGCCGAGCAGGAGGCCATGCTCACCTACCAGCGCACCACCGAGTGCCGCATGGCGCTGCTGCAGCGCGATCTCGACGACGAGACGGCCCGACCTTGTGGTCGATGCGACACCTGCACCTCTCCCTGGTATCCCGTCCACGTCGACGACGCTGCAGGTCAGGTGGCTGCCAGCACACTGTCCCAGGTGGGGGTCGAGATCGATCCGCGAGCTCAGTGGCCCACGGGGTCAGCCGTGGCCAAAGGCAAGATCTCGCCGGCGGAACGTGCCGAGACGGGTCGCGCTGTGGCGCGTCTCACCGATCTCGGCTGGGGTGGCACGCTGCGC
>NZ_JBAVCB010000158.1:0-1931 GCF_049586495.1 Aeromicrobium sp.
CGACATCGCCGGCGAGGTTGTCTGGGGCGTGGGCATCGACGCCAACATCGTCAAGGCCTCGCTGCTGGCTGTCGTCTCGGCCGCGAACCGGGCCGTCGCCGTCACCATCCCCAGCTCGTGACACCGCGGGCGGGGAGCTGAACCGCTTTCGGAGGTCCGATTCGCCGGGAGACTCACGGCCCAGCGGGGGTCCGGTGTCGGCAGGATGCGGCACCATGGGGGAGTGAGCCTCTATCGCGAGTCCGGCGTCGTGCTGCGGGTGCACAAGCTGGGCGAGGCAGACCGCATCATCACCGTCCTCACGCGCGATCGTGGTCTGGTGCGGGCGGTCGGCAAGGGCGTGCGCAAGACCTCGTCGCGCTTCGGCGCACGGCTCGAGCCGTTCATGCACGTCCAGCTCTTGCTGGCCGAGGGACGCTCGCTCGACATCATCACCCAGGTCGAGACGATCGACGCCTTCGCCAAGGATCTCGGCAGCGACTACCCGGCCTACACCGCGGGTACGGCCATGCTGGAGACCGCCGAGCGGTTGGTGCAGGAGGACGGTGAGCCGGCCGTCCAACAGCTGCAGCTGCTCGTCGGCGCACTGCGAGCGCTCGCGGCGCGGCGCCAGCCTCCGAGCATCATCCTGGACTCCTACCAGCTGCGGGCGCTGTCCATCGCGGGCTACGCCCCCACGTTCGATGCCTGCGCACGGTGTGGCGTCACCGGGCCCCATCGGCATTTCCACGCGGCGTCCGGCGGCATGCTGTGCGATGGCTGCCGCATGCCCGGGTCTGCGATCCCGTCGCCCACGACGGTGACACTCCTGGCCGCTCTGCTGGAGGGCGAATGGCCGGTCGTCGAGCTGGCCGATGACCGCGCGCGTCGAGAGGCCGGCTCCATCGTCGCCGCCTACCTGTCGTGGCACCTGGAGCGCGGCCTGCGGTCCCTGAGTCACGTGGACCGCTGATGCCTCCCCGTACCGGCACTCCGCGTGCCCCCACGCCGCACCCATCGGGCGCACGCCCTCCGAACCTGCCCGCTGACCAGGTCCCGGGCCACGTGGCCATCGTCATGGATGGCAATGGTCGGTGGGCCAAGCAGCGCGGTCTGCCCCGCACCGCGGGACACGAGATGGGTGAGGGGGCCCTCTTCGACGTCGTCGAGGGCGCCATCGAGGTCGGCGTCACGGCCGTGTCCGCCTACGCGTTCAGCACCGAGAACTGGAAGCGCTCACCGGAGGAGGTCAGATTCCTCATGGGCTTCAACCGCGACGTCATCCGGCGCAGACGCGACCACATGCACGAGCTGGGAGTCCGGGTCCGGTGGGCCGGCCGTCGCCCGCGTCTGTGGCGGTCGGTCATCAGCGAGCTCGAGGCCGCTGAGGAGCTCACACGGAACAACTCGGTGCTCACCCTGACCATGTGCGTCAACTATGGCGGCCGTGCCGAGATCGCCGACGCCGCCCGAGCGCTGGCCACCGACGTCGCTCACGGCCGGGTCAACCCGGACAAGATCACCGACAAGGTCTTCGCTCGCTACCTCGACGAGCCGGACATGGCCGACGTGGACCTGTTCTGGCGCACGTCCGGCGAGCAGCGCACCAGCAATTTCTTGCCGTGGCAGTCTGTCTACGCCGAGATGGTGTTCAGCGACATCGCCTGGCCCGATGTCGATCGTCGTGCCCTCTGGGCGGCCATCGAGACCTACGCCGAACGCAACCGGAGGTACGGAAGTGCCCAGTAGCCGTCGCAGCGGCCCCCGACGGCTGCTGACCGACTGGACCACCAGCGCCGGTGTCGACGGCACCGGGCTGCTGGCGCTGGTGCTCGGTGGCGCCACGCCCGAGGGGATCCATCTGGCCACGCTCGGCTACGAGACCTTCGTGCTGCACGTCGACGACTCCGCCGCCGATGCCGCCCAGCAGGCCGCGCACGTGCACCACGTGG
>NZ_JBAVCB010000159.1:0-6062 GCF_049586495.1 Aeromicrobium sp.
CGTCGGACTCGTGCAGCTTGGCCAGCGCGTCGTCGACCAGGCGCTGGGCCGAGTCGCGAGCAGTGCTGCGCGACTCGGCCTCGAAGCGCAACCGGTCCAACGTGTGCTGGGCGGCGGTGAGATCCTGCTCGGTCTGGCCGATCGCGGCCTGGACCTCGATCAGGCTCTGCGAGTCGGACGAGCCACCGGAGGCAAAGTGCTTGCCCAGCAGGTCGCCGTCGCGGGTCGCTGCCGTGACGTCCGGGGCGTGATCGACCAGATCGCGCGCGCGGTCGAGGTCATCGACGACGGCAACCTTGAACAGCAGCCGGCGCAGCGCGCCCTGCAGCGCGACGGGGGCCTCGACGACGTCGATCGCGTACGTGGCGTAGTCGGGCAGACCAGGCCAGGTGGAGTCGTCGACGTCGCCGCCACCGAGCAGCATGCCGGCGCGGCCGAGGTCTTCGGACTTGAGCTTCTCCAGCGCCGTGACCGCAGTGGAGACCTGATCGACTGCGACGGCGTCCGATGCGCTGCCCAGCGCAGAGGCGATCGCCGACTCGTAGCCGTCGCGAACCGACAACAGTGCTGCAACCGACCCGAGGAGGCCACTGATCTCGCCGGTGGCGGCCAGCAGCGCACCCACTCCGTCCTTGCGCTCCAGACCGAGCTCGAGTGCTTCTCGTCGCGCCTGCAAGGCAGCCTGGGCGCGCTTGGCGTCCTGCTCCTGCGCCGACAGCGCACTCAGCTCCACAGTCAGTCGCTCCAGATCCGCCTCAGCCGTTTCAAGCTCCGCATCGAGCCCCGACTCTCCGACATCGAGGCCAGCGATCTGGTTCTCGAGTCCAGTGAACTCACGCTGCGCCGATGCGGCACGGTGCTCGACCTCCGCCTTGGCAGTCGTCAGTCGGCCGATCTCCTGCTCGGCAGCCGTGGCTCGACTGCGCAGCGCGTTCACCTGGCCGTGGAGTCGGGCCAGACCTTCGCGTTTGTCCGCGGCCGCGCGCAGCAGTCCGGCGAGCTTGCGCTCTTCCTCGGCGTAGGCCGCTTCGGCCTCGGTGCGCTCGCCGATGACGGTCTGCAGAGCCGCCGTGGCTGTCGACACGCCCGCCCCGAGCTCGACGAGCTGTTCGCGAGCACGACGCGCATCGGCCTCGAGCTCTTCGGGATCGCGGCCCGTGGTGTGGTCGTCAGACTCGACGGCGGCCAGCCGGATGCGTTCGGTGGCCAGCCCTGCGGTACCGCGGAAGCGCTCCCGCAGACCCGAGAGGCTGTACCAGGTCTCCTGGGCGGCGGATAGGCGTGGCGAGTCCTCGCGCAGCTGATCCTCCAGCTCCGTTTCGCGCAGGCGCGCGTCGGCGACCGCCTGCCCCACGTGGTGACGGCGCTCCTTGAGAGCCGTCTCGTCAGCGAGCTCCTCGGCGATGACTGTCTGGGCGCGCACGACGTCATCGGCGAGCAATCGGGCGCGCGCATCGCGCACTGCTGCCTGGATGCCCGCCGCGCGCCGAGCCACCTCGGCCTGACGGCCTAGCGGTTTGAGCTGGCGGCGCAGCTCGGTGAGCACATCGTTGAGTCGGGTCAGATTGCCCTGCGTCGAGTCAAGCTTGCGGAGCGCCTTCTCCTTGCGCTTGCGATGCTTGAGGACGCCCGCTGCTTCCTCGATGAATCCGCGCCGCTCCTCGGGCGTGGCCCGCAGAACGCTGTCGAGCTGCCCCTGGCCGACGACGACGTGCATCTCGCGGCCGATGCCGGAGTCGCTGAGCAGTTCCTGCACATCGATCAGCCGGCACGTCGCGCCATTGATGGCGTACTCGGACCCTCCGTTGCGGAACATCGTGCGCGAGATCGTGACCTCGGCGTACTCGATCGGCAGCGCGCCGTCGGAGTTGTCGATCGTGAGGACGACCTCGGCGCGACCAAGTGGCGGGCGGCCGGCCGTGCCGGCGAAGATGACGTCCTCCATCTTGCCGCCGCGCAGCGACTTGGCTCCCTGCTCGCCCATGACCCAGCTGAGCGCGTCGACCACATTGGACTTGCCTGATCCGTTGGGACCCACGACGCAGGTGATGCCCGGCTCGAACTGAAGAGTCGTCGCCGAGGCGAACGACTTGAACCCACGAAGCGTGAGGCTCTTCAGGTACACGGGAATCCTCCGTACAGGCTGCACTCGTTCCGGCAGGGCTGATGCCTGAGAGTCACCCTAGTGCGTCGCCCGGGGGGTCAGAGGGACCTGTGCGGCACGCGACGCGCGGCGCGGCGGATGCCGCGCAGATCAGTGTGCAGCAGGTTCGAGCAGGTCGCCCGCGGTCACGGGTTCGATGTGCTCACGCACGGCGGCGAGCAGGCCGTCGTTCTCGATCTTGAGCCGCAGAACCTCGGCCTCGAGATCAGCGATGCGGCGATGCATACGCGCGGTCTCGCGCAGCTGGTCTGAGGTGGGTCCGCCGACGAAGCCGATGAGTGCTTTGGCCATGACAGATCTCCAGCAATTGGACGGTGAAACACAGGCTGTGGGGAAGTGCAGAAATCGACGTCTGCGTCTGTCATTGTCCCACCGCCGCCTCGGAGGGTCAAATGACTTCCAGGGGAACCTGTCGAGCCCCACGCCGAGCCGCGAGCACCGGACACCACGGGGCCCAGATGAGTTCTTGCGCTCATGACGCGTGACCCGGACGTCGGATCGGAGTAGGTTCGGCCTCACCGAAGCTCCGGCTCCTTGTCACATCATTCTCAGGAAGGCCCGCCATGTCACGTGACCAGAAAGTGGACCTGCTCTCGCAGGTCTCGCTGTTCGCCCGCTGCTCGACCAAGGAGCTCAAGCACATCGCTTCGCTTGTCGATCAGGTGGCAGTGCCTGCCGGGCGCGCGTTGATCACCGCCGACAGCACGGGCCAGGAGGCCTTCGTGGTCGTCGAGGGCGAGGCCGACGTCACCGTGGATGGCACCATCATCAACACGGTCGGAGTGGGCACCTCCATCGGCGAGATGTCGCTGTTGGACCACAGTCTCAAGCGCAGCGCCACCGTGACCGCGAAGTCCGACATGCAGCTGCTGGTGGTCGGACCCCGCGAGTTCGACGCGCTCATCTCCAAGCATCCCGACGTGTTGCGCGGGATCGCCGCCGAGCTCGCCCGCCGCCTGCACGATGCGACCCATCGACCGTTGGGCTGATCACGGGCGTTCGTCCACCTCCTAGGCTGACCTCATGGACCAGCCGACGACGCCCGCCAGCGACCTGTTCAGCTCGCCGACCGGCGCATGGACACGGGTCTCCCCGGCTCTGGCGACGATGCACCGCATCACGCTGACGGTTCCCGCGGTGATCATGGGGGTCGTTGCCGTGGGACTCGCGCTCGTGGTGCCGCAGCTGTCGTGGATCCCGTGGCTGGTGGCCGCTTCTTCTGTCGTCGGCGCGATCGTCTCGTACGTGTGGGCGGGCCGCAGCCAACGCGCGTGGGGTTACGCCGAGAACGAGGAGGACCTGCTGGTCACGTCGGGCGTGATGTTCAAGCGGCTCGTGGCTGTGCCGTACGGGCGCATGCAGTTCGTCGACGTGCAGGCCGGCCCCCTCCAGCGATCCTTCGGTGTCGCCACCGTCACCTTGCACACCGCCAGCGCCGAGACCGCCTCGAACATTCCCGGTCTGCCAGCGGCCGAGGGGACCCGGCTGCGCAACCGGCTGACCGAGCTCGGCGAGTCCAGGGGCGCTGGTGTCTGAACCCAACATCACCCCGACCGAGGCAGTCGGGCTGCGCACGCACCCGCTCACCGCCCTGGTGCAGGGCGCGCTGTGGTCGATCGGCGGCGCTGTCGCACTGATCGGTTCCACCGTGTCCGGTGGCGGCTGGGGCGACATGGGTCTGTTGATCAGCACCGGGATCGCGATCGTCGGTGGCCTCGTGTTCGGTCTCGGGTTCGGCTACCTGACCTGGTACTTCACGCGCTACATCATCGACGGCACCGAGCTGCGCATCACGAGCGGCGTGCTCACCAAGTCCTCCCGTCGCATCCCGTACGAGCGCATCCAGTCCGTCGACATCGCCGAACCGCTGGTCGCGCGGCTGTTCGGCCTGGCCGAGCTGCGCATCGAGATGGCTGGTGGCAGCAACTCACGCACGACACTGCGCTTCCTCGAGCTGGCCGACGTCAGGGAGCTGCGCAGCGTGCTGCTGGCCCGAACACACGGCCAGGACCTGGAGGAGTCGGCGCACGGCGATGAGCAGCGGTCGCTGATCACGCGCGTCCCGCCACAGCGCATCATCATCGGCACTCTGCTGTCATTGGATCTCGCGTTCGCGGTAGTGGGCCTGATCGCCGCCGTCGCGGCAGCAATCTGGTTCGATCAGTTCCTCGTGGCCCTCGGCGGTCTGCTCCCCTTCGGCTCGACGATTCTGCAGATCCTCACCAAGCGAGTGATCGAGCAGTGGGACTTCCAACTGTCCCGCGGCGAACGCGGCCTGCGCATCGAACGAGGGTTGTTGTCCCGCACGTCGCAGACCATCCCGTTCGACCGCGTGCAGGGCATCGCGATCAAGGAGCCGGTCGTGTGGCGTCGATTCGGCTGGCAGCGGCTCGAGGTCGACGTCGCCGGGTATGCGGGCCATTCCGACGACGACGGCTCGTCATCGGTGTCGACCCTGCTGCCCATCACTGATCCGCTGCTGGCTGCGGCCATCATCGCCGAGCTGATCCCCGGCACCCTGATCGAGCCGGAGGTGCGCACCGCTGCACCATCACGTTCCTGGATCTTCGCACCGATTGGCTGGCGGTACCGCTGGGCTGGCGCCGACCGGGCTGCCTTCATCGCTTCCGAGGGCTGGATCGAGCGCACCACCAGCTTGGTCCCCCACCACAAGACCCAGTCGGTCGAGCTGCGCCAGGGTCCGCTGCAGCGGCGCCGCGGGGTCGCCACGGTCGAGGTCCACTCCCCTCCCGGACCGGTCGATGCCGACGCCTCGCACCTCGACGCTGCGGCGGCCCGGGCGATGTGGGAGCAGCAGCTTGATCGGATCTGATCAGGCGTACGGCGCCGTGCTGAGATAGCGAAGGCCGGAGTCGACGGCGATGGTCACGACATGGGCGTCGGATGGAAGCGTCGCTGCGACTCTGAGGGCTGCGATCACGTTCGCTCCCGTCGACGTACCGGCGAAGATCCCTTCTTCCGCCGCCAGGCGACGGGCCATCTGCTGTGCGTCGTCACTGCCGACCTGCTCGATCGAGTCCACCAGCTCCGGCTGCCACAGCGGCGGGATGAAACCGATGCCGATCCCCTCGATGCGGTGAGCGCCGGTGGGATCGCCAGACAAGACCGCCGACTCGGCGGGCTCGACCGCCACCACACGGACTGCCGCAGCGGCGTCGTGGCCAAAGCCCTCGGGGACACCGTGGATCGAGTGGGCGGTACCCACGGCGTGGACGAAGGCGTCCACTCGCCCGCCAGCCTGGGTCCAGATCTCCCTGCCCAGTGAAAGGTAGCCACGTACTGCGTCACGATTGTTCAGCTGGTCAGACCACCAGTGCCCGGGCCGCGCGCTGATCTCCTCGGACGTGGCGATCATCCGCTTGATGAGGTCTTCGGTGATGCGACCGCCGTCGCTCGGTTCGTCCGTGATCTCTGCACCGAGAGCGAGCATGGTCTTGCGCTTCTCGACGCTGAAGGCATCCGAGAAGACGACGTGCAGCCGAAAGCCGAGCGCCGCACACACCAGGGCGAGCGAGACACCCGTCGTGCCGGCCGTGTACTCGACGACGGTGCTGCCGGGAGGAAGCCGGCCGTCTGCGGCAGCGGACCGAATCACCTCGATCGCCATGCGGTCCTTCATCGACCCGGTGGGATTCGAGGGCTCCCACTTGAGGAGGATTCGCGCTCCAGCGTCGGGCACGACACGGCGAAGCTCCACCATGGGAGTACCACCGATGGCGGCCAACACCCCGGGAGGCCGACTCCACTGAAAGGGTTCCATCAGTTCAGTAGACACCTCCGGGCTCCATGTGAGAAGCCGTTGGCGGTGGCCAGTTGAACGGGTCCACGGCGCCGGCCGGTGGGCTCGACGCGTGCCCGTGTCACCCGCCGCTGGTGC
>NZ_JBAVCB010000160.1:0-2307 GCF_049586495.1 Aeromicrobium sp.
GATCAGGCCAGTGATCTCACCGATGGCGCATCCAGTCAGGCAGTGCAAGGTGGCGCTGGCGGCCATCGAGTTCACATCGCCCATCTCGTGGTCGTCCTGGGGCGTGGGTGTGTCCGGCATGGGAGTGCCTCCGTTCAACTTAGCGTGAGCATACCCCCCTGGGGTATCGAGAGCAAGAGAACCAAGACTCTTTCCACGATCTCGAATGGCCGAAGGGATGTTGTCATGGTGGTCAAGACCGCTCACCGCACATAGGCGGAACTGGCGCATGGGCCGCCACGTGGCGGGACGAGATCACGGTCAAGAACGGCAGGTGAGTCAGGTCTACATCTCTCTCGTCACGGGGACTCACGGGTCGCGATGTCGGTTACGGTCGGAGTATGTCGACTGACCGGCATGGACCTCTCGGTCACTTCGACGCGCCAGTCGAGGCCGCCTATCAACGCTGGTACATCGAACGGTTTCGTCCGTTGGGCGTGGCCATGGCAGCCGCCTCGATCGCGGCCTGGATCGTCAATCCGCTGATCGTCCTGCTGTTCCTGAACCCGGAACATGTCGTCGCCATGTTCATCGTCTGCTGGGGGGTGAACATCCCCGTCCTCCTTGCCTGCATCGTGTACCTGCGACGACCAGAGCCGAGACTGGCGATCAAACTCGCTGCCGCTGTGCTCGTCCTGACGTCGGTCGACACGATTGCCGTGCTCCTGCCGTGGATCCCAGGACTTCAGCCGACTGCCTTCGCTCTGGCAGCCACCTTCTTCGGACTGCTTGCGCCGCTGATCCAGCTGTCTTTTCGGTTGACGCTCCTGATCGGGGTGTTGGTCACGTGTGCCGGAGGACTGGGACTCGGATTCGCGGACTCGCACACCGGTCAGGACGTTGCGCTGGCTCTGACTTTCATTCCGCTCTCGACGCTGTTCGTCGGCCCGGCGATGGCATTCGCGAATGAACGAGATCTCCGGGCGCGCTACGTCCGCGAGCGACTCATCGAGCACCAGCGACACCTGATCCGCCGTTACGCGCCGAGCACTGTGGTGTCCCGCATCGAACATGGCGACGACTCGATCGATCAGCCGCAGCGGCGGCGGGTCACCGCGTTCTCCTCTGACGTCGTCGGCTTCACGGCGATGGCAGATCGGATTGACCCCGAGGCCCTCGCGCACATCATCAACGACTACCTCGGTGCCGTGTCCGATCTGATCGAGCGTCACGGCGGGACAGTGACCGAATTTGCCGGCGACGGCGTCATGGCGATATTCGGGGCACCTGACGAGACCGCTCCGGCCGAGCAGGTTCGCTCGGCGATCAGCGCGGCGCAGGAGCTGCAACGGTCGTTGGTCGACTGGAGCCGTGACTGGTACGCGCACGGCACCGTCGAGCCGACCAATGCCCGAATCGGCATCAACACCGGCGTGGTCTCCGTCGGCACCTTCGGATCTGCGATTCGGGCGACCTACACGGGGATCGGCCTTCAGATGAACATCGCAGCCCGCGTACAAGCCGAGGCCGAACCCGGCGGAATCCTGCTGTCCAACACCAGCTGGCACCTGGTCAAAGATGTCATGGTGTGCGAGCCTCGCGGCGAGGTCATGGTCAAGGGCGTCCACTTCCCCATCGAGCTGTACTCCCCGCTCTAGAACAGCCGAACGATTGTCACCGTCGTGCGCACACAGTGCGGGCGCGCCGAGGAGGCTTCGGTGCGTTCGGATTCGTCGTGTTCTTTCGGCTCGCCGTCTCCTGCTTGATCCTGCCGCGGATCAGCGGGTCGCGTGCCTGTCATCGGTGTAGCGCGGCCGCGTCACGATCAGCGCAGCGACGCTGACCACTGCGAAGACGCCGTCGGGTATCCACGTGCCGAGCAGCACTGCGTGTGCGGCGAAGAAGACCGGCAGTACAGAGAGGGCAACCCATGACCACCGTTCGCCCGAATTGATGCCAGCGGTGGCCAGCGCGATCACCAGGACGCCCAGAGCTGCGCCTCCCGTGGCTATGAGGGCGTTGGCGTCGTCGGGGAATGCGTCGTCGCCCGTGGCGGTATAGACCGATGAGTAGAAAACGATCGTGAGCAGGCCGAAGATCACCAGAAGCACCTGCGCCGCTCGTTGGAATGTGGTCATGACTGTCCCTTTCAGTTCGAGGGTGGACGTCATCGACGCTAGAAATCGGTCGTGGCGAGCACTACGTGGTTGACCGCAATGTCAGACCTTTACGGTCGACCGCAGGGTGGAGGACCGCGCGACGGGCCAGAATTGGCACGTGCTTGAAATGCTCATCGTCCCGACCTGCTTTCTCGCCGCCGGTCTGATC
>NZ_JBAVCB010000161.1:0-3778 GCF_049586495.1 Aeromicrobium sp.
GCCGTCGCCCTTCTGGAACAGACGGAATCCACCATCGGGGCACTGCTGATCGACCAGGAAGTCGGCTGCGGGGTTCACGCTCTCGCTGCCCGCCGCCTGGAAGGCGCGGACGCCCCAGGCCTGCCCCACCGTGTTGGCCGACTGGTACTGATCGTCTGGACTGTCCTTCAGACGCCCATTCTCGGCGCCTTCGGTGATCATCAGCTCGGCGAGCTCGGCGATCAGGTCGCGGTCGTCGATGGCAGTGGGATCATCGCCGTGCAGCGCGACGTAGGTGGCCAGCTTGCCCATGTTGCCGGCGTACCGCGTGCCCCAGGGCTCGGTGTACGCGGCCGTGTCGGCCACGACTGCGCCGTACACCTGATCGGCTGTGGCGGTGTCGCCGAAGGTGTCAAGCGCGTGCTGCAGATCCAGGTTCAGCCCGTAGTCGATGAAGCTCTCGAACTCGCCGGGGCCGTAGACCGAGGAGAACAGGTGCGTGTCTGACGGAACCTGGTCAGCCAGCCAGTCAGCTGCCGACGACGCTTGCGGTGTGGGCGCCGCCTGCGCGGCCGTGGGCGCCAACGCCAGAGCGGCGGCAACAGCGGCGGTGGCGACAGCAGCGCCTGCCCGGCAAAGGGTGATGTTCATGATTCCTTCCGGCTGCACGCACGCGCGGCCCAGAAGGGACGTCACGTGCTTTCCTCGACAGCGTGAGTGGTGGTCAGTCCTGCAGCAGGTGCTCCGGCTCGCCACCTGTTCGGTGGCCTACGGTTGCGGGTCAGCGCCGGAATCTGACCGGCTTCCCCTGACACGCAGGACGTCTTGAGTTGTGTGCCCGACTGGGCAGAAGTGAATGTATCAGCGAACCCGCCCTCATGGTCATTCCGTGACGCAGGTCATGAGCCACCCATGCTCCCGTCGATCCGAGTAGCGTGGGGACATGACGCTCAGCGACGAACTTCGTATCTCGATCGACGGCAAGTGGCGCCACGTGCGTGAGCAGTCCCGCAAGGAACTGGCCGAGATGGATCTGCTGTTTGACCACGACCTGACGCTCGACGAGGCCCGCGAGCGCGTGCTCGAGCAGATGAAGAAGCTCATCCCCACCGGCATCCCGGCGGCGGGATTCAGCGTCAAGGCCGGCGGTACGGGCGACCCGGGCATGGCCGTCACCGGCATCTCGATGCTCGCGCAGTTCGATCTCTCGCTCATGGTCAAGGCCGGAGTGCAGTGGGGTCTGTTCGGCGGCGCCATCGAGAACCTCGGCACCCAGTCACATCACGATGCGTACATCAAGGACTTGATCAACCTCGACATCCTGGGTTGCTTCGCCATGACCGAGACCGGGCACGGCAGTGACGTGCAGAGCCTGGAGACGACAGCAACCTACGACCCGGCGACGCAGGAGTTCGTCATCAACTCTCCGACGCCCTCATCCCGCAAGGACTACATCGGTGGGGCCGCGCAGCACGCCACGGTGGGGGCCGTCTTCGCCCAGCTCATCACCAAGGGCGAGCAGCACGGCGTGCACTGCTTCGTGGTGCCGCTGCGTGATGCGACGGGCAAGGACCTGCCGGGAGTCACCACCTCCGACGACGGTCACAAGGGCGGGCTCGGGGCCGTGGACAACGGCAGGCTGATGTTCGACCAGGTGCGCATCCCGCGCGAGAACCTGCTGAACAGGTACGGCCAGGTCGATGAGGGCGGAACCTACTCCTCCCCCATCGACAACTCGAACCGCCGATTCTTCACGATGCTCGGCACATTGATCCGTGGCCGGGTCAGCGTCGGCGGCTCGGCCAGCGCCGCCTGCGAGGTGGCCCTGAGCATCGCGGGACGGTATGCCCTGAAGCGTCGCCAGTTCGGCCCGAGCCCGGACCAGGAGGTGCTGCTGATGGACTACCGGATGCACCAGCGCCGCCTGCTGCCGCTGATCGCGCGGTCGTACGCCTATCGATTTGCCCAGAACCAGCTGGTCGCCCGCATGGACAGCCTGCAGACGGCGGATCACCCCGACCCACTGAAGGCGCGCGAGCTCGAGGGCCGGGCGGCCGGCCTCAAGGCGGCCCAGACGTGGCACGCCACTGAAGCCATTCAGGAGGCGCGGGAGGCGTGCGGCGGTGCCGGGTACCTGGCCGAGAACCGGCTCACCACCCTCAAGGGCGACACCGACGTGTTCACCACGTTCGAGGGCGACAACCACGTGCTGTTCCAGCTGGTCGCCAAGGAGCTGCTCACGTCGTACGCCTCCGAGGTTGGCGGCCTCGACCCGGTCGGGCTCGTGAAGTTCGCGGCGGCCACTGCCACCGACGTCGTCAAGGAACGCACGGCCGCATCCCAGCTGATTCAGCGTCTGATCGACGCCCGGTCTGGCAAGGACGACGACCACGACCTGCTGGACCGCGGCACCCAGCTCGGCCTGTTCGAGGAACGCGAGCAGCACGTCATCGAGACCGCCGCGCGGCGCCTGCGGCGCGCCGGCAAGGATCCCGAGCAGGCCTTCGCGGTCTTCAACGCCGCACAGGACCACGTCATCCGCTGCGGGCGGGTGCACATCCAACGCGTCGTCCTCGAGGCATTCACCGCTGGTATCGCCCGATGCGAGGACCCCGAGGCGCAGGATCTGCTGCGAGACGTGTGCTCGCTGTACGCGCTCACCGAGATCGAGAGTGATCTGGCCTGGTTCATGGGCCACAACCGCATCTCCGACGCGCGCGCCAAGACCGTCACGTCCCTGGTCAACGATCTGCTCGACAAGCTGCGTCCACACACCCTCGCGCTGGTGGAGGGCTTCGGTGTCCCGGAGTCTTCTCTCGGTGCCGAGATGTTGCTGACCGAGGGCCAGTCATAGTCTCGACCTCGTGACCGCCATGCCGACGTTCGACCAGGTGTCCCAGCTCCCCTCAGTGCGCGAGGGCGAGGTGGAACCGGGGTTCATCGACGAGAACGGTCACATGAACATCGGCGACTACTTCCGCCTGACAGCTCACTCGCTGTGGGATGGCGTGAAGGCCGCTGGGTTCACCGACGAGTACGTGACCGAACGACACATGAGCCTGTTCACGGTGGAGCAGCACATCCGCTACTTCGGCGAGATGCGGCTCGGCCAGCCGTTCACGGTGCACAACCGATTCATCGCACGATCGGCTCGCGCCGTGCACGCCATCGCCTTCGTACTGGACCGGGACAAGCGCGCTGTCGCGTGCACCATGGAGGCCACCTGGGTGCACGTCGACATGCAGTCACGTCGGTCGGTCGACCTGCCGGAGGACCTCGCCGACGGTCTTGACGAGCTGCTCGGTCGGGACCGTCAGCTGGACTGGCCCGCGCCGCTCAGCGGCGGCATGGGCGTCAGGCGTTGACCAGCAGCTGCGCCAGCTGGTGCTCCAGCTGTGAGGGCGGTGTGGTGGGGCGTTCGCGGTGTGCGGGTTCGGCGGGAACGGCGTGTCCTGATGGCAGCACCCACTGCAGGATCTGATGTCCCTTGAGTGAATGGTGTCGCCTGCAGAGCGGCCAGATGTTCTCGCCCGAGGTGGGTCCCTCGGGCCAGGGTTCTCGGTGGTCGAGGTCGCACTGGTCGGCTGGTCGTAGGCAGCCGGGGGCTTGGCAGACGCCGTCGCGGAAGGCGGCAGCTTGCTTGAGGGTGTCTGGGGCGAGGCGACCGACGTACTGGTGGGCCAAGACGTCGTCAGTGATCGGGTCGACGATCAGCCGGTGCCAGACTGGGTTCGAGATCAGCTGGGGGTTCAGCAACCAGGCGGCCGGTGCTGACCAGCTGCCGTCGGCGGCTTCGGCG
>NZ_JBAVCB010000162.1:0-15819 GCF_049586495.1 Aeromicrobium sp.
CGGCGGATTGCCAGTGATACTGACGGTGTGAACGATCTGGAATACGACCGGCTCCAGCGCGCCGGCAAGGACCACTTGTGGATGCACTTCTCGCGGCACGGCATGTACGAGCAGCACGACATACCCGTGATCGTGCGCGGTGAGGGCCTGCACATCTGGGACGTCAAGGGAAAGCGCTACATCGACGCACTCGCTGGACTGTTCGTCGTCCAGGCTGGCCATGGCCGCGAGGAGCTCGCCGAGGCCGCTGCCAAACAGGCCCGCGAGCTCGCATTCTTCCCGATCTGGACCTTCGCTCACCCCATGGCGATCGACCTCGCCGAACGTGTCGCGAACTATGCTCCCGGCGATCTGAATCGGGTGTTCTTCACGACCGGCGGCGGCGAAGCGGTCGAGACGGCGTGGAAGGCCGCCAAGCAGTACTTCCGGCTGCAGGGCAAGCCGTCCAAGACCAAGGTCATCAGCCGCAAGGTCGCCTATCACGGCACCACGCATGGTGCGCTGTCCATCACCGGCATTCCGGCTCTGAAGGAGAACTTCGAGCCGCTGGTGCCAAGCACCGTCCACGTGGCCAACACCAACGCCTACCGCGCAGCGGAGTCGGGCTACGACGGGCCCGAGGGCGACCTCGATGCTTTTTCCTCCTGGGCGGCCAACGAGATCGAACAGGCCATCATCACCGAAGGTCCTGACACGGTGGCCGCGGTCTTCCTCGAGCCGGTGCAGAACGCCGGCGGCTGCTTCCCCCCTCCGCCCGGGTACTTCCAGAAGGTGCGCGAGATCTGCGATCGGCACGACGTCCTGTTCGTGTCCGACGAGGTCATCTGCGCCTTCGGTCGACTCGGCGAGATGTTTGGGGCGACTCGATTCGGCTACGAGCCAGACATGATCACCTGCGCCAAGGGCCTGACCTCGGGCTATTCCCCGCTCGGCGCGATGATCGCGTCGGAGAAGGTCATGGAGCCCTTTCTGCACGGGTCGACGAGCTTCTCCCACGGCTACACCTTCGGCGGGCACCCGGTCTCGTCGGCGGTCGCGATGGCGAACCTGGACATCTTCGAGCGCGAGGACCTCAACGGACACGTGCGCGCCCACGCCGGAGCGTTCCGCAGCACCCTGGAGAAGCTGCTCGACCTCGACATCGTCGGCGACGTGCGAGGCGACGGCTTCTTCTACGGCATCGAGCTGGTCAAGGACAAGGCGAGCAAGACCACGTTCGACGACGCGGAGTCGGAGGCACTGCTGCGCGGCTATCTATCCAAGGCCCTGTTCGACCATGGCCTCTACTGCCGCGCCGATGACCGAGGGGACCCGGTCATCCAGCTGTCGCCGCCTCTCATCGCGACGCAGACCGACTTCGACGAGATCGAACAGATCTTGCGGTCAGTGCTCACCACGGCGCAGAACCGGCTCTGATCTCGGGGCCGGGACTGTGACCTGCGTGTCCTGACGCATGCCTGGGATGTCAGGTGAGGGCGTTTCCGGCGAGCAGTGCGGCGAAGATGTCGCGATGCGCCGAGACGACCCTCTCTGCGTAGCCTTCGGGATCTGCGTCCGGCGCGGGTGCCGGATCCACCCGACCTGCGTGCAGCAGGACGCTCCACGAAACCTCGGTCTGCCCCGTCGTCAAGACCGGCGGCTCACCCGTCAGCCGGATGTCGGCGTCGGCGTCGAGCTCGGCCCCCAGTCGCGCACAGGCCAAGACGGCGATGATCTGCTCCCTTCGGGCGGCGATGTCGACAGACACCCGCGTGCCCACGCCGACGCCGACATCTCGCAACGAGCCCGCCACACAGGCCGAGTCGTGCAACAGGTGCGCGTAGGTCATCGGGCGACCGAGGCCTGTGAAGGCCATCTCATCCGCCCGTCCGTGGATCACGTGGCGCTCGAGGGCCCGGAACACCAGGCTGTCGGCCATCCTCACTCGCCCCGAAAGACCGGTGGGCGCTTCTCGGACCGGGCCGCTGCGGCTTCGCGCACGTCCGCGCTGGCCCAGACCCGCTCGAAGCTCTGGACGACAGCGTCCTCGTCGCCAGGAGCTCCGTTCAGCACCAGCTTGTTGTGCGCCAGCGTCAGCGGGGCGAATCCTGCGATCTCGCGGGCCCACGCCCGCGCGTCATCCAGTGTTCCGGCACGGTCGGCCAGGCCGCAGGTGAGTGCCTGCCCCTGATCGATGATCTCGGCCCCGAGCATCATCTGGCGGGCGCGGCCGGAGCCAGCCAGCTTCTCCAAGGTACGGATCGTCCAGGCGTCGACCGCCATGCCATTGCGAGCGGTGGGAACGCCGAAGCGGGCCGTGGCATCAGCGACGCGCAGATCGCACGCCATCGCCAGCTGGGTGCCGGCTCCGATCGCGGGTCCGTTGACGGCCGCGACGATGGGCACCGACACAGACGCGAGATGGTGCAACATGCCGTAGAGCGCGTCGAGGAATTCGCCGCCGTAGACGCCGTCCAGATCGGCCCCCGAGCAGAATGCCGAGCCCTCGCCCGTCACGACGATGGCGCGGGCCCCGGCCGTGATGGCTTCATCGACCCCCCCATGGATGGCGCGGCACAACTGGAGATTCAGGGCGTTGCGTCGGTCCGGGCGGCGCAGCACCAGCACCGCCACTGGTCCGTCATGCTCCAGCGACAACACGTCGTCGACATCAGTCATGCCTCCACGCTATCGGCCGTCCGCCAAGCGCCTCAGCACCGAGGCGACCCCGTCGTCGTCATGGGACCCGATGACCTCGTCGGCGATCGCCAGCACTTCGCTGTGCGCATTGGCCACGGCGAAGGCTCGACCCGCCCACCGCAGCATGGGCAGATCGTTGGGCATGTCTCCGCAGGCCCATACATCGGCGGCGCTGAAGCCCCGCTCGAGGCACCACGCGGCCAGTCCGCTGGCTTTCGTGATGCCCGGAGCGGTCATCTCGGCCAGTCCGTGCACCCCGCTGAACCCGATCTCGGCGCGGTCCTCCACCACGTCCGTGACGAGCCGGTGGAACTCGGGCGCATCCACCTCGCCGGACCAGCCCAAGAGCTTGCCGACGGGATGGTTGCTGTCCGACGACTCGGGGTCGCGACCCATGCCGTCGGCCCGCTCCGCTGCGAACGCCATGCCGGGGACGGCCTCGCGCAGGTCTTGCACGAGCGGCAGGAGGTGGTCGGCATCGAAGCCGTGCTCGGTGATCACGCGCCGCTGGGGAACGTCGTAGACGAAGGCGCCGTTGCCACACACCACGATCCCGTGGTCGCCGACGACATCGATCAAATGGTCGAGCCAGCGCGGAGGCCGGGCCGTGACGAACACCGTGACGACGCCGGCGGCCCACGCAGTGTCGAGCGCCCGCCGAGTGGCGTCGGACACGGTCCCGTCGCTGCGCAGCAGCGTGCCGTCGAGGTCGGTGGCAAGAACCCGGATGGGATCGATCGCCTCAGCCATCAGCGGCGGCGAGCTGTCCGCACGCCCCGTCGATGTCGCTGCCGCGCGTGTCGCGAACCGTGGTGGAGATGCCCTTGGCCTCCAGACGGCGGACGAACTCTCGCTCGTCCTCACGGCGTGAAGCCGTCCACTTCGAGCCCGGCGTCGGATTGAGCGGGATCAGGTTGACGTGCACCCAGCTGCCGGGACGATCCGTGCCGCCCCCGAAGGACAGCAGCACATCGGCCAGCAGATCAGCACGCCAGGCCTGGTCGTTGATGTCGCGCATCATGGCGTACTCGATCGAGACGCGACGACCGGTGAGGGTGGCGTACTCCCAGGCCGCTTCGACCGTCTCGTTGACGCTCCAGCGGGTGTTGATCGGCACCAGCTCGTTGCGCAGCTCGTCATCGGGCGCGTGCAGCGAGAGTGCCAAGGTGACCGGAATGCCTTCGGTGGCCAGCTGCTTCATGCGCGGGACGAGCCCCACGGTGCTGACCACGATGTTGCGGGCCGACAGCCCAAGTCCGTCGGGATTCGGGGCGACCATGCGGCGCACGGCTCCGATGACCGCCTTGTAGTTGGCCATCGGCTCACCCATGCCCATGAACACCACGTTCGAGAGCCGACCGGGACCGCCGGCGACATCGCCACGGGCCATGGCGCCGGCCGCGTCGACGACCTGGTCGACGATCTCGGCGGTGCTCATGTTGCGCTCCAACCCGCCCTGGCCGGTGGCGCAGAACGGACAAGCCATGCCGCAACCGGCTTGGCTGCTCACGCAGATGGTGGCGCGGTCGGGATACCGCATCAGGACTGACTCGACCAGCGCGTTGTCGAACAGCCGCCAGAGCGTCTTGCGGGTGGTGCCCTTGTCGGCCTCCATCGTGCGAACCGAGGTCAGAAGCGGTGGCAGCAGCGCCTCGACGATCTTGTCGCGAGACGACGCGGGCAGGTCGGTCATGCCAGCAGGGTCGCGCTCCAGGCGCGAGAAGTAGTGGGCAGCGACCTGCTTGCCGCGGAAGGCGGGCTCGCCGAGTGAGGTGACGACCTCGGTGCGCTCCTCTGCGGTCAGGTCGGCGAGGTGGCGCGGCGGCTTGCCACGCCCACGCGGCGGCTCGAAGACCAGCGGCAGGGACTTGAGGTTGTCAGACACCTGCCCAGTCTCCCATCCGAGCCCGAATCGCCCGAATCGACGAATACCTCAGCGCGGCAGGTCAGCGACGAATTGCAGCTTGTCGAGCACAGGCCTGGGGATGACGAACGGGTACAGCGCTCCCTTGCCCATCGACCGGTTGATCTGGTTCAGCGCGATGCTCAGTGGGACCCAGACGCCGACGACCAGGTCACGGAACGACGTGAAGTCCTGGGGCGAAGCAACCGTGGCGAGCCCGTGCGCTGACGCCGTCTCGATCGTGTCGCAGATGTGCAGGTAGTGCGCGAACGTCTCGGCGAAGTCCTCGAACGGGTGCATCGTGGCGTACATGCTGATGTAGTTCTGCTCCCAGCCGGCGGGAGGGCCCTGGCTGTAGTGCCGCTCGATCGCATCAGGGTAGCTCTCCTCCTCGTTGCCAAAGAGCTCGCGGGCCGCGGCGATGAGGTCACCGCGCACGTACTGCCACTCGATGTAGTGCCCGACCTCGTGACGGAAGTGACCCAGCATGGTGCGATACGGCTCGTCGAGGTCGACGCGGACCTTCTCGCGGTGCGCGTCGTCGCTCTCGGCCAGGTCGAGCGTGATGACGCCGTTCTCGTGGCCGGTCGTGACGTTCTCCTCGACGCTGGACAACAGGTCGAAGGCGAGCCCATTCTCCTCGTCCTCGCTGCGAGGCGTGATCGCAAAGCCAAGGGTGTCCAGCTCCACCACGAGTCGACGCTTGGCCTCCTCGGCGACCTTGTACTCGCGCAGGCCGACCAGATCGGCGTCGCTCGGCCGCGTGCGGGTGAGCCCGCAGCTGAAGCAGTAGCCGCCGGGAAACTCGGTCAGCCACGTGCAGCCGGAGAGGTTGAGGTTCTTGCAGACGTGCCAGATGTCGCCGTCGGCATCGACGTACTGCCCCTTGCCGTCAACTGGAACGATCGCCCGCTCCTCGCGGGAGAAACCCAGATTCGTGCGGCACGACACGCAGATCGAGTTCTCGAAGTAGAGGGAGTTGCCACAGACACGACATGAGAACGACTTCACCGATCAAGTGTGGCAGGACCGTGGGTGTCTTGCCGGTGGCGGTGGGGCGATCACATCGGCGCGACGTCGACCTCGACCTTGAGGGTCGAGGTCTTGGCTTCGGTGAAGATCACGCCCTTGACCGGCGGCACGTCGGAGTAGTCGCGTCCCCACGCCACGGTGACGTACCGGTCGTTGACCCACTGATCGTTGGTCGGGTCGACGGCCAGCCACCCGGCACCAGGGACCCAGACGGCCACCCAGGCGTGCGTCGCATCGGATCCGACGATGCGCTCCTTGCCCGGTGGCGGCGTGGTGGCCAGGTACCCACTCACGTAGCGAACCGCCAGTCCGTGCGATCGCAGGCAGGCCAGGGTCAGGTGGGCGAAGTCCTGGCACACGCCGGCCCGCTCGGTGAGCACGTCGTCAATCGTGGACGTGACGGTCGTGGCCGTCTTGTCGTAGGCAAAATCGGCATGGATGCGATGCATCAGGTCGGTGACCGCCTCGCCGACCGGCCGACCCGGGAGCAACGACTCGGCCGCATAGGTCCTTGCGGCCTCCGGCTGGTCGACCAACGCAGACCGCAAACTGAAGTCCACGGTGCGCCACGCGTCCGGCACGTCCGGGCGATCGACGGGCCGCGCCTGCTCCCACGGTTGTGCCAGGGCAATTTCGTCGTACGCCGGGGCGGACGATTCGACCTCACTGCTCGCGAGCACGACGAGCGTGCGGTGCGGCTCTGTCACCTGGAAGTACGTGGCGGTGTTGCCGTGATAATCCGCATCTGTCGACCGGTCTGCCGGCGCTGGATCGATCTGCACCGTGTGCGCCAGCACGGTTTGCGACGCCATCGCGCGCGGCACGAGATACGCGATGCCCAGGCTGTCGGACACGTCGTCGTCGTACGCGTACGTGGTGCGGTGACTGATGCGGTAGCGCATGGGCCCCTACTCCTGGACCGTCGCGAAGCCGAACGCCCGCGGCACGGGCACGGGCGCGAAGTGGACGTGACCGACCGAACCGGCGAATCGGGTCAGGCCGTCCATGTGCTGATCGAGGAATCGTTCCAGATGAGGTCGGCGCTCCCCCTCGATGGCGGTCAGCGTCGAGACCTCGACGCGCTCCAGCTGCTCGACGAGGTCGTCCAGCAGACGTTCAGGACGGCTCGAACCGGTCGACTCGGGCAGGGCTGCCAGGTGCTCGCGCATGCGGTGATGTCCAAAGGCGAGCGACCGCGGGTTCTCCGCGTCGAACAACAGCAGCTCGAGCACTCCCGCCACGCGGACGTAGCCGCGGTACCGGCGCTGATGGGTGACGCTGCTCTCGGACGCGGTGAGGACCGCATTCAGGACTTCGCGATCCACGTCGATGCCGCGACGGATGGTCGCGGTGGGCCGCAGCAGGTGCGTCAGCTGGAGTCCGCGCTCGACGGCACGCCCGATGCCGATCATGTGCCAGCCGGGGTCGCGCATCATGTTGTCGGTGACGCCGTGCAGCGCGAGCATGCCAGTGAGCATGCGTTCTGCGCTCTCGGAGATCTGGTGGCTGTACGGGTAGCTGCGCAAGGCCGCTGCGCCACGATCGGTGCTGCCGAAGGCATGCCAGATGTCCGGCGACAGCTGGTCGCGCACGCTCTGTGCGGCGTCGCGCACCTTGGCGATCGACTGGGCCACCGAGCCCGGCCGGTGCACATCGAGCAAAACCGAGCGGAACCGCTCGTCGTGATCGTCGGTGATGCTGCGACCTGCGAGGCGGTCGATGACGCCCATCAGGACAGCCAGGCTCGCACCGCCAGCGCTGTGCGGCCGGCTGCGGAAGTCCTGGGCCGACCCATGCGCCGTGATGATCAGGCGCAGCATGTCCTCGGCTCGCTCGCCGTAGCGCCCCAGCCAGAACATGTCTTCAAGGATGCGCGGCACCATGGCCGCAGGTGCCCGCACGTTGGTGAGCGGCAGCACGTCCGCCAGTCCCTGATCGGGATCGTCGGGGCTGTCCTTGAGCACCCAGACGTCCTTGGTCGAGGTGGCGTCGACGCCGTTGTACACGTTGGCCAGGCCACCCACCAGCGGCCGGTAGCCGGAGCCGTATCGCATCGTGAAGGTGCGCAACGACAATGCCATCGGGAGCACGCCCCGTGGCTGCAGGGTGGGCGACTGAGACAACGCGATCGGTTCCTGGCCGACGTACCGGTGGGGTTCGTCTCGAATCAGCTCGCGCACCCGGTCCTGCGCCAGGTGGCTCATGTCATGGGGCAGATCGATGGCCCGGACGATGAGGGTGTCAAGGCGATCGAGCACGTGCTGCCTTGAGCTCGCGTCCCCGCACCACCAGGTTCGCACCGACGGCAGGCGCAGTGGTTCGCCCAGCAGCGCCTCACACATCTGGGACAGATATGGCATGAGCGCAGGATTCTCCAGCACACCGGCACCCAGCCCGTTGACCACGCGCACGGTACCGCGGCGGACGGCTTCGGACAGGCCGGCGACCCCGAGCCGAGATTCCTTGCGCAGCTCGAGCGAGTCACTCCACGCCGCGTCGACCCGTCGCAAGATGACGTCGACTCGCTCGAGCCGACCAAATACGCGCATCCAGACCGCGCCGTCCCGCATCGTGAGGTCGGAGCCCTCGACCAGCGGGAAACCGAGGCTCGAGGCCACGAAAGCCTGGTCGTAGGCCGTTTCGGAGTGGCTGCCCGGGGACAGCACCACGACCCTCGGATTCGGCCGGTCGCCGGGCGCCGCCTCGATCAAGGTGGCGCGCAGCGCTTGGAAGAACGGGGCCATGCGGTGCAGGCCAGCACGGCGGTACAGCTCGGGCATGACCCGGGAGATGACGCGCCGATTCTCCATCGCGTAGCCGATGCCTGACGGTGCCTGGGCTCGGTCGGCGAGCACCTGCCACTCGCCGGCGGCGTTGCGCCCCAGATCGGTGGCCGCGAACAACAGCGGTTGCCGATCGCGCGACGAGGACCGAGCCGCAACCCGGAGGAAGCCGCTGTGGCCGAACACGACGGCTGGCGGCAGGACGCCCGATGAGAGCAGTTTCTGTGGGCCGTAGAGATCCACGAGGATGGCATTGAGCAGCTCGGTGCGCTGGGCGAGCCCCATCTCCAGCGGCGCCCACTCCTCAGCCGTCAGGACCAGCGGCATCGGGTCGAGGCGCCACGGCTCGGCCTCGGCGTCCGGCGGCGTGTAGGTGACGCCGTCATGGGAGAGGAACCGCTCGATGTCGCCTTCGACGCGGCGCAGCTCGGACTCGGTGAGCTGCACCGCGCTCTCGGCCAGCGGCGCCCAGGCTGGGCGCAGCGACCCGTCCGGCGCGATGACCTCGTCGTAGCGGGTGGCGGACTCCGGGGTCAGGGCCGGTTGGTTGAACGCGGCTGCGTAGTCACCGAGCGCCGTCACCGACCATCTCGTTCCGGGCGGGCCTCGCGCGTCGGACGCGTGCGCAGCACTCGTCGCAAGTCGAGGGTGTGCGGGTATTCCGGACTCTCAGCCCGCCGCCCGAGGGCGTGCAGCGCAGCAACGTCGACCGTGCCCGACGTGTGGCCAAACGCCACGAAGCGTCCGCCGCGACGCGACTCGGCCTCGCGAGCGTTGACCGGAGGGTGCTCGTGGGCACGGCCACCCGGGTGCACGACGTGGTAGGTCGCTCCGCCGAGCGACACCGCAGCCTGCGTGTCGATGATCTCGAACGTCAGCGGCGAATGGACCTCGATGGTCGGGTGCAGCGCCGACGGCGGCTGCCACGCCCGGTACCGGACCCCGGCGTAGAACTGACCGGCGCGACCCGTCGGGGTGAGCGGAACGGGAACGCCTTGGCAGGTCACCACGTGACGGCCAGGCAGGACGCCATCGACGGTGACCTGCAGCCGCTCGATCGAGGAGTCGACATACCGAGAGGTGCCGCCAGCGGTGGCTTCCTCCCCCAGCACGTGCCACGGCTCGATGGCGTTGCGCAGCTCGAGGTGCACGCCAGCACCCCCGGCCAACGGAATCCGGGTCGCGCCGATGCGAGGGAATCGAAACTCGGTGAAGGGGTCGAGCCACGTGGGGTCGAAGTCGATGCCGAAGTCCTGCAGATCGGCGACCACAGCATTGATGTCGGCCGTGGCGCCCTGCGGCAGCAGGAAGTCCTCGTGCAGAGCCGTGCCCCACCGGATCAGCTGCTCGGTGTACGGCCGCTCCCAGAACATCGCCACCAGCGACCGCACCAGCAACGACTGGACCATCGCCATCTGCGCATGCGGCGGCATCTCGAAGCCCCGCAGCTCGAGCAGTCCGAGACGGCCACGGCTGGAATCAGGGCTGTAGAGCTTGTCGATGCAGAACTCGGCGCGGTGGGTGTTGCCCGTGAGGTCGGTCAGGATGTGCCGCAGGGAGCGGTCGACGATCCAGAGCGCGGGTGCGGCTGCTGCAGCGGCTCCCGCCACATGGGTCTGCGCAGGGTCGCCGCCGTCCGATGTCGCTTCGACGAGTCGGGCGATCTCCGACAGGGCGATCTCCGCCTCGTAGATCGATTCGGGCCGTCCTTCGTCGAATCGTGGAGCCTGGCTGGTCGGGCCGATGAACCGTCCCGAAAACAGGTAGGACAGCGCCGGATGCCGCTGCCAGTACGCCACCATGCTGGCGAGGACGTCCGGACGGCGCAACATCGGCGAGTCGGCCGGCTGGGCGCCGCCGAGGGTGATGTGATTGCCGCCGCCGGTACCCGTGTGCGTGCCGTCAAGATCGAACTTCTCGGTGGACAGACGCAGCTCGCGGGCCGTGTCGTACAGCGACAGCGTGAGATCGCGCAGCTCCGCCCACGACGAGGTCGGTTGCACGTTGACCTCGATGACACCGGGATCGGGCGTGACGATGAGCTGGGTCAGCCGGGGGTCCGGCGGCGGACCGTAGCCCTCGATGACGACCGGCTGGGCCAGCTTCGTGGCGGCAACGTCGATCAGGTGCAGCAGGTTCGCGTAGTCCTCGAGCCGCTCGGTCGGCGGCAAGAACACGTGCACGTAACCCTCACGGCCCTCCACCGCCAGCGCGGTGGTGGGTTGGCCCTCGACGGGGACCATGGGCACCGTGGCGATGCCGGGCTCGATCGCGGGGCCGGCCTCCAGATAGGAGGGATCGCCCGACACATCCGGGTCGGACCAGCTGATCGCGTCCAGCGGCAGGCGGAGGCCGATGGCTGACGAGCCGGGGATCAGCACCAAGCGACCGCGACGCAGCGACCAGTCCGGGCTGGCCCACTCCTCGCCCGTGACGATGGGCAACACCCACCCCGTGGGATCGGTGACCTCGGCGTCAAGGCCGGCCGCGACCTGGGCGTCGGCGGCCAGCGGGTCGATCCCGGGAGGGTCGCCGGCGGGCTGTCGCAGGTCGACGGCCAGCTTCAGGAGCGGGTCCTCGAAGGCTGGACGCAGCTGTCCGGCGGGAAGCCCGAGCAGGTGGGTCATCTCGCGCGCCAGCTGCTCGGCGTGCGCCGATGCCTCTGGATCGCCGGCGCCAGCGTCCCACGGGTCGGCCAGCAGGGCGGGATCGGACCACAGCGACGTGCCGTCGGCGCGCCACTGCATCGCGATCTGCCAGCGGGGCAACGGCTCCCCCGGGTACCACTTGCCCTGACCCCGGTGCACGACGCCACCGACGGCGTAGGTCTTCTGCAGCGTGTCCGCGAGTTGCGCTGCCAGCCGTCGCTTGTCGTCCCCGTCGGCGTCGGTGTTCCACTGCGGAGACACCATGTCGTCGAGCGACACGAAGGTGGGTTCGCCGCCCTGGGTCAAGCGCACGTCGCCGGCGATGAGGCGCTCGTCGACGGCCTGGCCCAGCGCGTCGATGCGCTCCCACGCCTGGTCGGTGTACGGCTTGGTGACCCGCGGGTCTTCGTGCACCCGCGTGACGGTGTTGGAGAAGGAGAACTCCACCGAGGTGGGCTCGGTGAGCCCAGAGATGGCTGCCGAGGATGAGGGGTGCGGAGTGGCTGACAGCGGGATGTGGCCCTCGCCGGCGAACAGAGCCGACGTGGGGTCGAGCCCGATCCAACCAGCGCCCGGCACATAGACCTCGGTCCATGCGTGCAGGTCGGTGAAGTCCTCGGCCGGCCCGTTCGCGCCGCCGCCCAGCGCCGTCTGGTCCGAGGTCAGCTGAACCAGATAGCCAGACACGAATCGCGCGGCCAAGCCGTACTGCCGCAACAACGAGACCAGCAGCCACGCGCTGTCACGACACGACCCGATGGCCCGACCGAGTGTCTCGTCGGGTGTCTGGACGCCGGGCTCCATCCGCACGGAGTAGGCGACGTCGCGATTGACGGCGGCGTTGAGCTGGGCCAGGAAGGTGACGATCGGGACACCGTCTGGATCCACCGGCGGGAGGGCCGCTTTCCACGCCGCGACCACCGGGCCGGGCGTGGCAGCAGCTCCTTCGGTCACCGGGCGCAGGTACGGGGCCAGGTCCGCAGCGAGCTCGGGCTCGTAGCTGAACGGGAAGCGCTCGGCGTACTCCTCGACGAAGAAGTCAAACGGGTTGATCGAGACCAGGTCGGCCACGAGGCCCACTGTGACGTCGAGCTCCTTGACTGGATCAGGGAAGACCAGACGGGCCATCCAGTTGCCGAACGGGTCCTGCTGCCAGTTGACGAAGTGGGTCGCCACGGTGCCTGATTCATCCTGCACCGGCAGCACGCGCAGCGTGTAGGCCTCGATCGGGGTGCGCGAGTGAGGAGCCGGGCGCAGCCGGACGACATGTGGGCCCAGCCGGATGGGTCGATCGAAGGAGTAGGTGGTGCGGTGTTCGAGTGCGACCTTGATGGACATGTGACCAGCCTGCCTCGTGGAGTTGTCGCTCAGGTAACCGGGACCAGCGTGTACAGCACGAGCCAGGCGATCGGAGCGACCGCGATCAACGAATCGAGACGGTCCATGACGCCGCCGTGTCCGGGCAGCAGGGTGCCCATGTCCTTGATGCCGAGATCACGCTTGATCAGCGACTCGGACAGGTCGCCCAGGGTCGCGAAGATCATGCCGGCGGCGCCGAGCAACGCGCCAGCCCACCACGGACCGTCCAGCACGAGCACGACGAAGACGATGCTCGCGGCGATGCCGACCAGCAGCGAACCGACCGCACCCTCCCAAGACTTCTTGGGGCTGATGGTCGGTGCCATCGGGTGCTTGCCGAACAGCACACCGGCGATGTACCCGCCGATGTCAGAGGCGATCGTGGCCAGGATGAAGGCAACGACCCGCCAGGGTCCGTCCTCCTCGACCAGCATGAGCACGACGAACACGCCCATGAGGTACAGGTAGGCCAAGGAGAAGACCCCGGCCGTGGTGTCGCGGACGAAGCCGTCGGCACCGTCCCCCAGGCGCCACACCAGCAGGCCGATGACGGTCAGCGCCATGGCCACCGAGGCTGTCTCCATGCCGCCGTAGTAGCCGCCCACCAGCATGATGTTTCCGCCGGCCGCCACGGGCAGCACGGGAATGGCGATGCCCACCGTGCTGACGGCGCGTCCAAGCTCCCAGAGCCCGATCGTGAGAGCGATCGCCACCACGAACACGAACACGTCCTTGTACAAGAACAGCGACGCGAAGACCAAGGCCACCAAGCTCACGCCGACGCCGATGGCTGCCGGCAGGTCGCGACCGGCCCGACTCTTCTTGGGTGCCTCGGCTGCCTCTGTCGACCCTGCCTCTGTCGGCGGGGGGTCAGCAGGCTCAGACTTCAAGGAGCTCAGCTTCCTTGTTCTTGAGCAGGTCGTCGATCACGTCAACGAACTTCTTGGTCATGCCGTCGAGACGCTTCTCGCCGCCCGTGACGTCGTCCTTGCTGATCTCGGAATCCTTCTCGGCCTTGTCCATCGACTGCTTGGCGTTGCGACGCACGCCCCGCACGGCGACGCGACCTTCTTCAGCCTTGGACTTGGCGAGCTTGATGTACTCCTTGCGACGCTCCTCGGTCAGCTCAGGCAGCGTCACTCGCAGCACGTTGCCGTCATCGGAGGGGTTGACCCCGAGATCGGACTCACGAATGGCCTTCTCGATGGCCGCCTTGGCGCCCTGGTCGTACGGCTGGATGATCACGGTACGAGGCTCAGGAACCTGGAACCCGGCGAGCTGCTGCAGCGGGGTCGGTGTGCCGTAGTACTCGGCGGTGATCTTGGCGAACATGGCCGGATGTGCACGCCCCGTGCGGATGGCGGCGAACTCCTCGCGCGTGTGCTCGACCGCCTTCTCCATCTTGGCATCGGCCTCACGCAGGGTCTGATCGATCACTTGATGTCCTCGTTCTCGTGTCCTGGATGTCCGTGTTCTGAACCAGCGTCGCCAGAATGGACCAACGTGCCGATCTTCTCACCACGCAGGACCCGGGCGATGTTGCCCTCGCCCTCCATGCCGAACACGATCATCGGCAGGTCGTTCTCCATGCACAGCGCGAACGCCGCAGCATCGACCACCTTGAGGTTGTTCCGGAGCGCCTCGGCGAACGTGATCTCGTCCAGCTTGTGGGCGGTGGGATCCGTGCGCGGGTCGGCGGTGTAGACACCGTCGACGCCACTCTTGGACATCAGCACGGCGTCAGCCTTGATCTCCAGCGCGCGCTGCGCCGACACGGTGTCGGTGGAGAAGTACGGCATGCCAGCGCCAGCGCCGAAGATGACGACGCGACCCTTCTCGAGATGCCGAATCGCGCGCCGCGGGATGTACGGCTCGGCGACCTGACCCATCGTGATGGCGGACTGCACCCGAGTGTCAATGCCCTGCTTCTCGCAAAAGTCCTGCAAGGCCAAACAATTCATGACGGTACCGAGCATGCCGATGTAGTCGGCCCGTGAGCGGTCCATGCCGCGCTGGCTCAGCTCGGCACCGCGGAAGAAGTTGCCACCGCCGACGACGATGGCCACCTCGACGCCCTCGCCGACTGCCAGGGCCACCTGCTTGGCGATGCCGTTGACGACATCAGGGTCGATGCCGAGCTTGCCGCCGCCGAACACCTCGCCGGACAGCTTCAGCAGCACCCGCCGCAGGGGACGCGCAGACTCCGTGGGTGCTTCGTGCTCGCCAGTCGTCATGTGCGTGTCTCCCTTGCGGCCTCCGTCAGGAGCCGACCTCGATGTGCGCGAAGCGCTTGAGCTGGACGCCAGCGGCGTCGACCACGGCCTGGACCGTCTTCTTGTCATCGGTCACTGACGGCTGCTCCAGCAGCACGACGTCCTTGAAGAAGCCATTGAGGCGACCCTCGGTGATCTTGACGATCGCCTGCTCGGGCTTGCCCTCCTCGCGTGCGGTCGCCTCGGCGATCTCGCGCTCCTTGGCGACGATCTCCGCAGGCACCTCGTCGCGCGTGAGGTAGCGCGGGCGCATGGCCGCGATCTGCATGGCCACGGTGCGAGCGACCTCGGCATCGCCGCCCTCGAACTCCACCAGCACGCCTACGGCGTGCGGCAGGTCGCTGGCACGACGGTGCATGTATGTGGCGACCTCCCCGTCAAACGCGGCGACGCGGCCGAGCTCGAGCTTCTCGCCGATGACGATGGCCAGGTCGGCCACCGTCTCGGCCACGGTCTTGCCGCCGTCAAGCGTGGCCGCTGCGAACTCCTCGGCCGAAGCCGGCTTGGTCGCATCAGCGAGCTCGGCCAGCTGCTGGGCCAGCGCGATGAACTGGTCGTTCTTGGCCACGAAGTCGGTCTCGGACTTCAGCTCGACGATCGCCGTGCCGGAGTTCGCGACCAGACCTGCAGAGGCCTCTCGATCGGCACGTTTGGCGGCCTTGGCCGCGCCTGAGATGCGCAGCGCCTCGATGGCCTTGTCGAAGTCGCCGTCGGCCTCGGTGAGCGCCTTCTTGGCGTCCATCATGCCGGCGCCGGTGGCGTCGCGGAGCTTCTTCACATCAACGGCTGCAATGGCCATGTCAGGTGGTCCTCTTCTGCGTGGGGTGGGTGGTGATCAGGCGCCGGGAGCGACAAAGCCGGCGGCCTCAGCCGTCTCAGCGGTGTCGAACCACACTTCAGCGACGGTCTGCTCGTACCACTGGCTGTCCTCGGTGTGGTACTTGCCGGAGTCGGCGTTGCCCTTGACCGGGAAGCCCTTGGGGGCATTGCCGCTCTTGAGCGGAGCCTTGGAGCCAGGACCGAACGGGGCGGTCGCGGTAGCACCCTCGGGCGGCGCGACGCCGGCACCGGTGGTGGTCGCCGGCGACACGGGGGCGTCAACGGCCGGAGCAGCGTCGACAGCGTCGGACTCGGGCGACTCA
>NZ_JBAVCB010000163.1:0-34437 GCF_049586495.1 Aeromicrobium sp.
GCCGAGGCCCGCGCGACGCTCGGCATAGACGCCGATGCGCACGTGGTGCTCTTCGCGGGCCGGATCCAGCCGTTGAAGGCGCCCGATGTCGTGATCGCCGCCGCCGCGACGATGCTCCAGCGCGATCCCGCGATGCGCGACCGGCTCGACGTCGTGATCGTGGGCGGTGCGTCAGGCACCGGGCTGGACCATCCGACCGCACTGACTGACCAGACCGCGGCGCTGGGGCTCGAGGACGTCGTGCGGTTCGTCAGTCCGGTCGATCAGGCGACGCTCGCCGACTGGTATGCCGCTGCCTCCGTGGTCTGCGTCCCGTCGTACAACGAGTCGTTCGGTCTGGTGGCCATCGAGGCCCAGGCCTGCGGCACGCCAGTGGTGGCCGCCCGAGTGGGTGGCCTGAGCACGGCGGTCGCCGATGGTGTCAGCGGCGTTCTCATCGACGGTCACGATCCGGCTGATTACGCCACCGAGCTGCACCGGCTGCTGGTCGACAGCACCTTGCGAGACGGCATGGGACACAAGGCCGTCCGGCACGCCGAGTCGTTCGGGTGGGACGTCACCGCCGAGCGCACTCTTGACGTGTACGCATCCGCAGTGACCGAGCTAGCAAGGGGCCGTCGATGAGTGAGTCATCCATCACGGCCCGAGACGTGATCCTCGAAGCTCTCACGGCCCACGAGCTCGAGCACACCGAACACCGCCCCGGTGTGTTCGACGTGACGCTGCCGGGCGAGCGCAAGCTGCAGACCGCCTGCCGTCTCGAGGTCGGCAAGCACGCTTTGGGCATCCACGCCTTCGTGGCCCGACAGCCCGACGAGAACCACGTCGGGGTCTATCGCTGGTTGCTGGAGCGCAATCTCAAGATGATCGGGGTGGCGTTCGCGGTCGACTCAGCCGGCGACATCTACCTCGACGGCCGGATGCCCCTGCATGCGATCACCCCGGATGAGGTGGACCGGATCCTTGGTGCAGTGCTGACCTACGCCGACGAGTCGTTCAACACCATCCTCGAGCTGGGCTTCGCCTCCTCGATCCGCAAGGAGTGGGCCTGGCGCGAGTCGCGGGGGGAATCAACTCGCAACCTCGAGGCGTTCAAGCATCTGAAGCCCGAAATATAGCCCAAGGAGGCACCCGTGAAGGCCGTGTTGTTCTGCGACGTGACCGACGTGTGGTCCTACCTGGGTGCCACCCGGTTCGAGCGGGCCGCGGCCGCGTTCACGATCCTGACCGGTGAACCGGTCGAGATCGCCTACCGGGCAGCCGGTGCAGCTGGCAGCCCTGAGCCCCGGCAGGCCATCGCTGCGGCACGCATCAGCGGCATCGACCTGAATCTCGACGAGCGCGTCCTGGCCGAGACGAGCGACGCTTGGCGGGTGCTCACCTGGGCGGCCGAGACCGGTGACGCCACGCAGCGCGACCTGTTGCACCAGCTGTGGCGCGCGCATTTCCTCGAGGGTGCCGACGTCGGCGACCACCTCGCACTGGCCAGCCGTGCCGCGCTGGTGGGCCTGGACCTCCAGACCGCTGAGGCGCTCCTGGCCAGCACCGAGTATGGCGCCGAGGTGCAGCGTCAGCTCGATGTTGCGGCAGAACTGGCGATCGGCGATCTGCCGTTCATCGTGATCGACGGCGACCGAACCCTGTCAGGGTTGATGTCGCAGAACGACTACGTGCAGGCGCTGGCCGACATCCGCTCGTAGCCTGGCCGATAGGTAGGCTCGGCGCATGAGCACCCTGATCCTGCTGCGGCACGGCCACAGCGAGTGGAATGCCAAGAACCTGTTCACCGGCTGGGTCGACGTCGACCTCAACGAGCAGGGCGTCACCGAAGCCCACCGCGGAGCCGAGCTGCTGGCGGCGGCCGGGCTCACCCCCGATGTTTCGCACACGTCGTTGCTCCGTCGAGCCATCCGGACCGCAGAGATCGTGCTCAACGGCATCGAGCGGCACTGGATTCCGGTCAAGCGGTCGTGGCGCCTCAACGAACGTCACTACGGCGCGCTGCAGGGCAAGGACAAGAAGGCGACGCTCGAGGAGTTTGGCGAGGAGCAGTTCATGCAGTGGCGCCGGTCCTTCACGACCCCGCCGCCCCCGCTGGATGACTCCTCGGAGTTCAGTCAGGCTGCCGACCCGCGCTACTCCGACCTGCCCGATGAGCTCTTGCCACGCACCGAGGCGCTCTCCACCGTGATCGACCGGATGCTGCCGTACTGGTACGACGCGATCGTGCCGGACCTGGTGGCCGGCAAGACGGTTCTGGTCACGGCGCACGGCAACTCGCTGCGCGGGCTGGTCAAGCACCTGGACGGCATGGACGAGGAGTCGATCGTCAGCCTGAACATCCCCACCGGCATCCCGCTGGTCTACCAGCTCGACGCCGACATGCGCCCGACCGTGCCGGGCGGAACCTATCTGGATCCGGACGCAGCGGCCGATGCCATCGCGGCCGTGGCCCAGCAGGGCCGCTGACGCGTCCGCGCTAGGCGTCGTACTTGTAGCCGAGGCCGCGGACCGTGGTGAGAGTGACCGGCTGGGCCGGATCTGGTTCGATCTTGGCGCGCAAGCGCTTGACGTGGACATCCAGCGTCTTGGTGTCGCCCACGTAGTCCGCACCCCAGACCCGATCGATCAGCTGCCCGCGAGTGAGCACGCGGCCCGGGTTGCGCAGGAAAAATTCGAGTAGCTCGAACTCCTTGAGTGGGAACTTGATCGCCTCGCCATCGATCGTCACCAGGTGTCGGTCCACGTCCATGCGTACCCGCCCGATCTCCAGGGAGGCACTTTCATCGACGTCGTCTGCTGCGCCGCGGCGCAGCACGGCGCGGATGCGAGCGACCAGCTCACGGGGGGAGTACGGCTTGGTGACGTAGTCGTCAGCACCCAGCTCGAGCCCCACCACCTTGTCGACCTCGCCGTCCTTGGCGCTCACCATGATGATCGGCACGGACGAGATCTGACGCAGAGCCCGGCACACCTCGGTTCCGGACAGCCCAGGAAGCATCAGATCGAGCAGCACGATGTCGGCGCCGCTGCGGTCGAACTCGGTGAGGGCGTCGGGGCCGGTCTCGGCCACCGCGACGTCGAAACCTTCCTTGCGCAGGACGTATGCCAGGGCTTCGCTGTAACTGGGTTCGTCCTCGACGACCAACACCTTGGTCATGCGGTCTCCTCGATCTCGGGATGGTGAGCGGGCAGCAGCAGGGTGAAGGACGAGCCGAGGCCGGGCTCGCTCCACACATCCACGGCGCCGCCATTGCTGGCCACGACGTGCTTGACGATGGACAGCCCCAAGCCGGTGCCGCCGGTGGAACGGGCTCGGGCCGGGTCGACCCGGTAGAACCGTTCGAAGATCCGCCCGATCTCCTCGCCCGGGATGCCGATGCCGTTGTCAGCGACGGTGATCTTGACGTCCTCGCCGACCATCTCGGCGTTGACCAGCACCCGCGAGCTCTGCGGGCTGTAGGTCACAGCATTTTCGACCAGATTGCTGACGGCGGCATGCAGCTGGGCGCGGTCGCCACGGACGAAGAGGTCGGGCTGGACGGTCTGGATCACGTCGATCTGCTTGTCGTCCGCCTCGGTGGCGGAGTGCTCGCATGCCTCGGCGACCAGCTCGCCCACCTCGATCGCGGCCACCGCGTCGCTCGGCAGGTCGCTTTGCAGGCGCGACAGGTCGATGATCTGTTGGACGAGCTTGGTGAGCCGCTCGGCTTCGAGGTGCATGCGGCTGGAGAAGCGCTCGACTGCCGCAGGATCGTCCTTCGCCTCGCCGACTGCCTCGGCCAGCAGGTTGAGCGCGCCGATGGGCGTCTTGAGCTCGTGGCTGACATTGGCGACGAAGTCGCGCCGGATGGACTCGATGCGCTCCTCGCGGGTGCGATCGTCGGCCAGCACGAGCATCAGGCGTGAGGACAACGGCGCGACGCGGGCGTGAATGTATTGAGGCGCTCCGCGGGTCGGCCGCATCACGAGATCGGCTTCCCGCACCTCGCCATCGCGCCGCACCTGACGCACCAGCGCCATCAGCTCGTCGGAGGCAAGTCGGTCGTCGGCAATGAGGCCGAGAGCAAAGGCCGGTGCGGATGCCTTGACGACGGTGTCTGCGGAATCGACCAGCACGGCCGACGACGACAGCACCGACAGCACCGACTCCGCGCCGGGCGGCACCATCGAAACGGTGTCCGCTGGCATCTCGCGTTGCCGCCGCTCGCTGAACCGCCACACGTAGGTGATGAGCGCGCCGCCGACGGCGCCGATGGCTCCGGCGATCAGCAGTCCGCCGCTCATAGGGTCCACCTACGCATCGTAGGGCGCTGGCGTCCGGGGACACCCACGGCAGGAGCCCAGCGGGTGGGGTTTTGTCACGCGTTCACGACGCGTTCACCGCAGATCCCCGTCTGTTCACCGCTGCGCCCTACTCTGGGGTCATGCGCGATCAGTACTACGAAGAGCTCGACCACATCGTCGATGAGCTGGTTCAGCTCACCGGCACCGTCCGACGAGCCGTGTCCGATGCGACCATTGCGTTGCTCGAAGCCGATGGGCCCGTGGCCGAGAAGGTCATCGAGGGCGACAAGGCTGTCGTCGAGAAGGCCGAGGCCATCGAGGAGCGGGCCCTGCTGATCTTGGCGACCCAGCAGCCCGTCGCCACCGATCTGCGCCAGCTCATCGCGACCCTGCGGATGCTGGCCGACCTGCAGCGCATGGGCGCGCTGTCGGTGCACGTCGCGAAGATCGCGCGTCGCCGGATGCCGGAGGTCGCGGTTCCCGCATCGCTGCACCCGACGATTGTCGCGATGGCCAAGGTCGCTGACTCCATGATCGACTCCGCCTCGAGCATCGTGGCCAGTCGCGATGTGGCAGCAGCCATGCGGCTGGAGGAGGAGGACGACGAGATGGACCGTCTTCGAAAGGATCTGTTCCGCAGCTTGCTCGGTGATGAGTGGGAGCACGGTGTGGAGTCGGCCGTCGACATCGCCCTGCTGGGCCGTTACTACGAGCGCATCGGTGATCACGCTGTCTCGATGGCGCGTCGCGTCGTCTACCTGGTGACAGGTCAGATGACCTGACGTTCCTCAGCCGGTGGCGACCTCTTCGTAGGACTCGCCGCGGGTGACGACGGGTGCCTCGATGGTCGCGGTGGCTGCTGAGGAGAACGTGACGGTGAGGCGCACGTACTTGCCGATCGGTGCGTCCTCCACGACGTACACGCCAGCGCCGCCGGACTCTCCGAGCGGAACGATCTTCGCCGGCGGCAGGGCCATCTCCGTGGCCGGCGCCTCGACCGTCAACGTCGTGCCGTCGAGGGTGGTGGCGGTGACCCCGGTGATGGCGTCCTTGGTGTCGGTCTGGTTGACGACACCTGCTGACACCGTGGCGGTTCCGTCGGGGTTCGCGACCAACAGGGCGTTGAGCACGTCGATGTCGCCGCGCAGGTTGGCTCCGATGCCGGCCTGGTAGGGCTGGCTGGTCTGGGCGCCGAAGTTGGTGTCGCTGCACCCGCTGAGCGCGAGGGCAGCAGCCGCGACTGCAGCGGCGAGGGAGATCGGTCGTCGAAGAGTGCGCACAGCTCCTGCTTTCGCAGTCGAAGGGGTGGCCGAAGGCCGGGCAGAACGGGTCGCTTGATCGTATCCGAGCCGCCCTGCTGACGAAGCATTGACCACTGTCGCCGTCGTCTGCTATGGCTTCGACAGCCAGAATGGCCTGTCATCGCAGCCGTCAGCGCGTGTTAGAATGGATGATCTACGAAAGGGTGTTCTCTCTATGACTTTCTCGGTCGGCGAAACCGTTGTTTATCCCAATCACGGCGCTGCAGTCATCGAAGACATCGAGAAGCGGACGATCAAGGGCGAGGAGCGCGACTACCTCGTGCTGCGCATCATCTCCCAGAACGATCTCGTGGTCCGCGTTCCCGCATGCAACCTCGATCTGGTCGGGGTGCGCGACGTGGTTGACGAAGCCGGACTTGAGCGGGTGTTCGGAGTCCTGCGTGCTGAGCACGTCGAGGAGCCGACCAACTGGTCGCGTCGCTACAAGGCGAATTTGGAAAAGCTGCACTCCGGTGATGTGTTGAAGGTGTCCGAGGTCGTTCGCGACCTGTGGCGTCGCGATCACGAGCGGGGACTGTCCGCAGGCGAGAAGCGCATGCTGGCCAAGGCCCGCCAGATCCTGGTCTCCGAGCTCGCGCTCGCTGAGAAGACCAACGAGGACAAGGCCGAGATTCGCCTCGACGAGGTTCTCGCTTCCTGATCCTCCCTACGCGGAGGCCATGAACACCAGAGCCGTGGCGATGGCAGCAATGCCGTCGCCACGGCCTGTCAGTCCCAGACCGTCGGTCGTGGTGGCTGACACCGACACTGGCGCGCCGATCGCCTGACTGAGCACCTGCTGCGCCTGTTCGCGCCGGGTGGCCAGGTGGGGCCGGTTGCCGATCATCTGGACCGACACGTTGCCGATGACCCACCCGGCGTGGTGGGTCCGGCGCGCGGTCTCGACGAGGAAGTCGACGCCCGAGGCTCCTGCCCACTGCGCTTCGCTCGTCCCGAAATGGCTGCCGATGTCGCCCAGTCCAGCGGCCGACAGCACGGCGTCCACGATGGCGTGAGCCACGCAGTCGCCGTCGGAGTGACCAACGAGCCCGGCCTCCTCGTCGGGCCACTCGAGCCCGGCCACCCACAGAGGGCGTCCCGGCTCCAGGCGGTGGACGTCAGTTCCGATGCCGATGCGGGGCGAGGTCACGCACCCGATCATGCCGCATGAGCCGCTCGAGGTCTGCGCTACATCGCGCGGGATGAGGATGCCCGCGGCACCATGGAGCAGTGAACCCTTCCCGTCCCGTCGTCGCGGGCGTTCTGTCGGCGGCGGCTGGACTCGCAGTCGGCGAGGCGATCGCTGCGGTTCTTGATGTGCGGGAGTCGCCGTTGCTGGCGGTGGGCCAAGGTGTCATTGCTCTGACCCCCGGACCGATCGCCGAGGCGATCATCGGGGTGGTCGGCACCGCCGACAAGCCCCTCGCCGTCACGTCGGTCGTGATCGCGGTGCTGGCGCTCGGGGGGGTTGCGGGCCGGTGGTGGGATGTTCGTCGCGTCCGATCGATGATCCTGGTGGCCCTCCTGGTCGCCGGTGCATCGGTTGCCGTGCTGGTCCGCCCGTATTCGTCAGCGCCCGGGGTGTTCGCCGCCGTGGCCGGTGGCACGGCCATGATCGTCGTCCTCCAGCTGTTCGCGGTCGCGAACCGCGAGACCTCGAATGTGCACAAGGGCGGTCGTCGTGGATTCTTGCGGATGGTTGCCTTCGTCGCGATCGGCATCGCGGTGGCTGGCGGGGGCAGCCAGCTGCTCGCGGCCCGCCATCGTCGTCGACGCGACGTCGAGCGAGCCCGCGCTGCGATCGACCTGCCCGCGCGCTCTGTCACGATTCCTGCCGGGGCCGATCTCGGGGTCGCGGGAATAGCGCCGTGGAACACCTCGAATCGCGACTTCTACCGGATCGACACCGCACTGAGTCCGCCGCTGATCGATCCGGCCGAGTGGACTCTGCGCATCCACGGCATGGTCGACACCGAGCTGACGCTGACCTACCAGGACGTGATCGACCGCGGCCTCACCGATGCGTGGGTGACCCTGTGCTGCGTGTCCAATCCGATCGGTGGCGACCTGATCGGCAACACCGTGTGGGGTGGCGCGTCGATCAAGGACATCCTGGACGACGTCGGCGTGCAGTCCGGTGCCGATGCGCTGCTGTCGACGTCCGACGACGGCTGGACGTGCGGCACCCCACTGGCAGCGCTGATCGATGGCCGCGATGCGCTGCTGGCCGTGACGATGAACGGCGAGCCCTTGCCGATCGCGCATGGCTTTCCCGTGCGGCAAGTGGTGCCGGGGCTGTACGGCTACGTGTCGGCCACCAAGTGGGTCATCGACTGGGAGATCACACGGTTCTCGGACTTCGAGGCCTACTGGACCCAGCGTGGATGGGGTGAGCGAGGCCCGATCAAGACCGGATCTCGCGTCGACCTGCCGCGCTCGGGCGCCGAGCTGACGCCAGGACCCACGACGATCGGTGGCGTGGCGTGGCGTCAGCACGTCGGCATCACCGGCGTCGAGGTGCGCATCGACGACGGCCCGTGGGAGGCAGCGGAGATCTCGAGCGTCCCGACCGCTGACACGTGGGTGCAGTGGACGCTGGACTGGACGGCCACGCCGGGTCAGCACGCCGTCGTGGTGCGCGCCACCGACGGCGAGGGCGTCGTGCAGACCGCTGACATCGCCGACGTGCTGCCAGATGGTGCGACGGGGCACCACGTCATCAGCGTCGGCGTGGCCTGAATAGCGTCACCAGCGCGGGGTGTCGCTCGGGAGCTTGATCGACAGCGGGCGGATGACGTAGACGATTCCACCGCTGCCGCGCTGCCAGGCCCGCTCGAACTGCGCGCGGGAGTAGGTGCGTCGGACGGCCTGGTCCGAGCTGCCGGCCGGGTCGTTGACGATGACCGCTCCGTCGGATCGGAAGCCGCGGATGACCAGCAGGTGGCCGGGCGTCGACGAGATCGGCGCGCCGGTCAGCTGGCCCTTGGAGTACGCCACGGACGCCACCAGGGGAATGCCTGCCTTGATGAACGCCTCCGCCTCGCGCAGCGAGTCCAGCCGGGTGACGAACGCGTCGAGTCCGTAGCCGGCCGCATAGGCGGTGTTGAACGACCAGTTCCCGGTGCCTTCGTAGGCGCTGTCGTAGGTGTACCGAGCAGCATGGTCGACGTAGCCGTGGCGTTCCTTGGTCCACGCGTAGGTCGAGGCGGACGGACCTTTGCCGAAGTACCGCATGATCATCGACGTCGAGGTCGGCGAGCACCACGCCTCCCCGCCGTTCCCCCACTGCGCATAGTGACCGCGGTGGGTCATCTGCGACGAGCTGGGGACCGCCAGCTCCACGGTTCGGGTCATGCCCGTCGTGCTGGTGGCGGGGGTGCGGGTCTGGTAGCTGGCGGCCACGCCGTTGATGGCGCGCAAGGCGGGGCTGACGCTCTTCGCTGAGGTGCGGCGCAAGGTGATGCGTACCTGCCAGGCGTCGAAGGTCGAGGCGGCCACGATGGTGTCGGTCTCCAGTCGCGCGAGGTCATCGCGCTGCGAGGAGCCGGACGATCGTCGGGTCCCGGCCCAGGTGGCAACGGTGTCCCACGAGCCGATCGTGCCGCCCTTCCGCACGCGTGCCTCGATCACGGCCGAAGTGCCGCTCGGCGTCGTCGTGCCCCACGACGGCACCAAACTCTTGGCCGAAAATCCCACCGACTTCCACGGTGAGGTCCACGCTGCCGACGTGCCCGACGTCATCGTCACGGTCCCCTTCGCAGCGGCGGCACGCGTGAAGGAGCCTTGCGTGAAGTCAGCGGTGTAGGTCCAGCGAGAGAAGGTCGCGCCGCCGCTGGCGGCCTGCGCCGGCGGGGTCACCATCGCGGCGACGGTGGCCGTCGAAACCAGGGCGGTGCCCAGGAGGGGAAGCAGGCGCATCGGGACAGAATACGTGACAAAAGTGACCTGTGGGGCCAGAGTGGCAACGAATTCTCAGGCGCAGAGTGAGTCTGTGGCCTTGCTGGTGGTGGCCTTCACGGGCTTGGGCGTCACCGGATCGGTGCCGGCCTCGATGCGGTCGGAGCCGAGCACCAGCCAGACGCCGGTCACACCGGGTTCGTTCTCGACGATCTCGGCGTCGAAGCCGAAATCTTTGTTCAGCGACTCGGCCGTGGCCAGTGCCTCGGGGCTGGCGTCCACCAGGATGCGGGTGTTGACGGCGGGGCTCTCGGCAGTTCGCAGGCCGCTCACGGTGTAGCCAAGATCGACCAACGATCCCTGCGCCGCCGTGGCCAGCCCGTCGGTCTGCGCCGCGTTGAGGACCGTGACCGGGGCCCTGCGGTCCTTGGAGCTGGGGGCCTTGGTCTCGTCGCTGCTGACGACCGACAGCTCCTGGTCCTTGGCCACTGCGGCAAAGAGGGTGTCAGCGTCCTCGGTCTTGACCACCCGGTTGGGGTCGGTCGGGGCGGCGGCGTTGGGCATGGTGACAAACGTGATGGCCTTGTCCGGCACGGTGCGGGCGCGCTTGGCCAGTCCCGTCAGGTCGGGGATCGACGAGATGCCCTCGTCGACCGTGATGGCCTTGGTCAAGGCGTTGAGGAACTTGAACAACCGGTCCGGTCGGGTCAGCACGCTCGTGCTGCGAGCCTCCGCGATGATCGACGACATCACCACTTGCTGGTGGCCCAGCCGGCCGATGTCGCTGCCATCCCCCACTGCCTTGCGGGTGCGGGCCAGAGCCAGGGCGTCCTTGCCGTCCAGCTTCTGCTCGCCGGCTGGAAGGTCGAGCTTGGCCTCGCGGTCGACCAGGGCCTGGTCGAGGCACACGTTGACTCCTCCCAGGGCATTGACCATGGAAGCGAAGCCCTCGAAGTCGAGCTGGACGAAGTGGTCGATCTTCACGTTGCTGACCTGCTCCACGGCTCGGACCGAGCACGCGGGCCCGCCCTCGAGCGCGGAGTTGATCATGCCGGGACCGCCGGGGAAGGTTCCGGTTCCGGTGTCGTCGCAGGAGGGGAGGTCGGTGAGCGTGTCCCGAGGGATCTGGATCGCGTCGATGCGCGAGTTGTCGCTGGCGAAGTGCACCAGCAGCAGGGCGTCGCTGCGCTGGGACCCGGTGCCGTTGCCGTACTCCTTCGTGCCGAGATCGCGAGAGTCCGACCCGATGAACAAGATGTTCAGGGCGCCCTCGGGGGTGTCGTCCTTGACGATCGAGTCACCCAGCGCCGAGGTGTCGATGTTGCCCTGCAGCTTCCAGACGGCTGCCGCCGCACCGACACCCAGCACCACGGTGAAGATGCCCGCGATGATCGCCGTGCGACGCGCGAGCTTGCGCCGTCGCGAAACCGGACCGCGTCGCTTGGGCGCAGAATTGGTCGGCACAGTGATCTCCTGGGGAACGGACTGGGAAGATCACAGAATACGGGCACATCCTGAGCCGTAGATGTGAACTCAGCGGTCAGTATCGCTGATGTCGGGAGCACCCATGCGGAGCCGATACCCTTGCAGCGTGGCATTCAGGCTCTACGACACCGCTACGCGGCTGGTGCAGACCCTCGAACCGGTCGTCCCGGGCAAGGTCTCCATCTACCACTGCGGGCTCACCGTCCAAGGACCGCCGCACATCGGGCACATCCGCAAGGAGGTGGTGTTCGACGTGCTGCGGCGCTGGCTCATGCGCGCTGACCTCGAGGTCACGATCGTCGCCAACGTCACCGACATCGACGACAAGATCCTGAGCAAGGGCGCTGAGCAGGGGCGGCCCTGGTTCGCGGTGGCCTACGAGAACGAGCGCGCGCTGCACGCCGCGTACGAGGTGCTGGGCTGCATTCCACCCACCTACGAACCCCGCGCCACGGGTCACGTGCCCGAGATGATCGAGATGATGGACACGCTGATCGAGCGCGGCCACGCCTACGCTGCCGACGACGACTCCGGCGACGTCTACTTCGACGTGCGCTCGTGGCCCGACTATGGCGTCCTGTCGAACCAGAAGATCGACGACATGCTTCCGGCCGAGGACGCCCCGCCCGAGGGCAAGCGCGACCCCCGCGACTTCGCCCTCTGGAAGGGCCACAAGCCCGGTGATCCGGAGTCCGCATCGTGGCCCACCCCATGGGGGCGCGGCCGGCCCGGCTGGCATCTGGAGTGCTCCGCGATGGCCGCCAAGTACCTCGGCGGATCATTCGACATCCACGGAGGCGGCCTCGACCTGCGCTTCCCGCACCACGAGAACGAGCTGGCCCAGTCGTCGGCAGCCGGCCAGCAGTTCGCCACGTACTGGATGCACAACGCGATGCTCAACCTGTCGGGCTCGAAGATGAGCAAGTCCGTCGGCAACACCCTGATGGTCAGCGAGGTCGTGAAGCGCGTGCGTCCCATCGAGCTGCGCTACTACCTCGCTTCGGCGCACTACCGCTCGATCGTGGAGTTCAGCGAGGAGGCACTCGTCGAGGCAGCCACCGCGTTCACCCGCATCGAGGGCTTCGTGATCCGTGCCGCCGAGCTGACGGGACCTGGCGAGCTCGGCATCCCGTGCGCCGACTTCGTCGCCGCGATGGACGACGATCTCGGCGTCCCGGCCGCGCTGGCCGCGCTGCAGGCCACCATCACCGAGGGCAACGGACTCACGGCCGGCGGCGATTCCCCCGCGTTGCGAGGTGTGCTCGGTTCGGTCCGCTCCATGCTCGACGTGCTCGGACTCGATCCACTGTCGCCCACCTGGGCCACCTCCGGGACCAGCGCGGGGGAGCATGAAGCGATCGACGCCTTGGTCGCTGGACTCGTCGAGCAGCGCCAGCAGGCGCGCGCCGACCAAGACTTTGCCACCGCCGACCGGGTGCGCGACCAGCTCACCGCGGCCGGCATCGAGGTGGAGGACACACCGCAGGGGCCTCGTTGGTCCCTGCGCACGAAGGGAGCCCGCTGACATGGCAGGCAACAGCCAACGAAAAGGCGCGATCAAGAAGAGCGGCAAGGGAAACCCCACCGCAGGGTCGGGCGGTCGCCGACGCAAGGGTCTGGAGGGCAAGGGTCCGACGCCCAAGGCCAGCGAGCGACCCAATCACAAGACCTACAAGATGGACCGCGCCGCGGACAAGCGCGAAGTGTCGCGGCCCAAGCGCAAACCCGGCACGCAGGCCGAGTGGGTCTCGGGGCGCAATCCGGTGGTCGAGCTGCTGCGCGAGCGGGTGCCGGTCAAGGCACTCTACGTCGCCGAAGGCACCGAGCGTGACGAGCGCATGCGGGAGATCTTCAAGCTCGCCGCAGACCAGCACGTCAACTTGCTCGAGATCGGCCGCCACGAGCTCGACAAGCTGACCCTTGGTGCCTCGCACCAAGGCATCGCGGTCAAGCTCAATGCCTTCGAGTACGTCAAGCCAGCCGACCTGCTGGAGCTGGCCGCCGAGCGCAAGGAACCCGCGCTGATCGTGATGCTCGACGGCATCACCGATCCTCGCAACCTCGGTGCCGTGATCCGCTCGGCCTCTGGCTTCGGGGCGCACGGCGTGGTGATTCCTGAACGGCGGGCCGCCCAGATCACCGCGGCGGCGTGGAAGACGTCGGCAGGTGCCGCGGCTCGAGTCCCGGTCGCCCGCGTCACCAACCTGACCCGCACCCTCAAGGAGCTGCAGGAGGAGGGCCTGATGGTCATCGGGCTGGCCGCCGACGGCGAGGTCGAGCTGCCGGACTCCAACCTGATCGACGGGCCCATCGTGCTGGTCATCGGCAGCGAGGGCAAAGGATTGTCGCGTCTGGTCGGCGAGACCTGCGACCAGATCGCCTCGATCCCGATGTCCACCGGGCTGGAGAGCCTCAACGCTGGCGTCGCCGCCGGTATAGCCCTCTACGCCGTGTCTCGCACCCGCCTCTAGGAGAGAACGCGGTCCAGATAGTCGTTGGTGAAGCGGCGGTCGGGATCGACCTCGTCGCGAATGGCGACGAAGTCGTCGAAGCGTGGGTAGGCAGCGCTGAAGTACGACGCGTCGAGAGTGTGCAGCTTGCCCCAGTGCGGGCGGCCCTCGTGGGCTGTGAAGATGTCCTGCGTCGCGGCGAAGTACGCCTGGTGGTCGGTACGCCAGTACTGGTGCACCGCCACGTAGCAGTTGGCGCGGTCGTGTCCGGTGGACAGCCATACGTCATCGGGGGCGGTGAAACGCACTTCGATGGGGAACGAGATGGGCTCGTGGCCGGCGTCGAACCACGCCCGGAGCGCCGCGAGCACGTCGGGCAGCGCTTCGCGCGGCATCGCGAACTCGGACTCGCGGAATCGCACGCTGCGTTCGGAGACGAACACGCGGTACGAGTCGTCGGTGTACTCGCGCGCGCCGATCACCGATCCGCTGATCTGGTTGACGCGGGGGATCAGGGCGGGGTGGTGAGCAACGGCCCGGTTGATGCCCTCGAAGAGAGTGTTGCTGAGAAATCGGTCGTCCAGCCAGCCGCGGAATCGACCCACCGGATCGCGCTCGGTGCCGGCCGGCACGCGGTTGTTGCGCTTGGTCAAGGTCTTCTCGGTGTGCGGGAACCAGTAGAACTCGAAGTGGTCGTTGTCCTCGACCATCTCATCGATGCGCGACAGCACCTCGGGAAGTGCCATGGGCTCCTCGCGGGCGTGCAGCAGGAACGCTGGCACGCACTGCAGCGTGACCTCGGTGATGATGCCCAACGCGCCGAGCGAGACTCGTGCGGCGTGGAACCACGGGTGCTGCTCGTCGATCTCGACGACCGCGCCGTCGGCCAGCACCAGCTGGACGCCCACGACCGCAGCGGCGATGCCCTGCAGCCGACCACCCGTGCCGTGCGTTCCGGTGCTGATCGCGCCCGCCACGGACTGCGGGTCGACGTCGCCCAGGTTCGGCAGAGCCAGGCCGAGCGCCTTGAGGCGGGGATTCAGCTGATGCAGCGAGATTCCGGCCTGCACGCGCACTCGTCCGGTGACGACGTCGTGGGACAAGATCGAGCTGAGGTGGTTCAGGTGCAGCAGCACCCCGTCGGTCGCGCCGATGGCGGTGAACGAGTGGCCGGCTCCGATGGCCTTGACGCGGAGGCCCTCGGTGGCCGCCTGCTGCACGACCTGCGCCACGTCGGCGCTCGTACGCGGACGGACGACCCGGGTCGGGTGGGTCGTGACGCTACGGCCCCAGTTGGTCCACTCGGTCATCCGAAGTTCTTCCCTTCGCCGCGGTACGTGGGCAGACGCTCGACGCTGCCGTCGGCGGCCACCAGGACCACCTCGTCGAAGCGCTCACACATCTCGCCAGCCTTGGCGTGGCGCATCAGCACCCGGTCGCCAACGGCCAGGTCACGCGCTGCCGCCCCCTTGAGCGGAGTCTGCACCTCACCGGCACCTTCGGCGTCGATCAAAGCCAGCCCCTCAGGCCAGACAGGTGTCGGTCGGCGGTTCTTGTGCGTCGCGCCAGAGGCGATGTAACCGCCGGAGAACACGGTGGCGATGTCCGCCGCGGGTCGCCGCACGACCGACAGGGCGAAGAATGCGGCCGGTCGGGCCTTGAAGGCGTCGTATCCGTCGAACAAGGAGGGAGCGAACAGCCCGGAGCCGGCGGTCAGCTCCGTGATGGCCGGGTCGGCGCCAGTCACCTCAAGGCTGCCGGTGCCGCCTGCGTTGACGATCTCGAGGGGGGCGACGTGCCGCACGGCTTTCACGATCTGGCCCCGTCGCTCGGTCAGCTCGGCGGCGGACCGCTTCTTCACCAGTCGAACGCCAGCCGAGCTGTCAGGCAGGCCGGCGATCTGGGCGTCGTAGAACATCAGCCCGACGAGACGGAATCCGGCACGCCCGCTGATCATCTGGGCGATCCGGGTGGCTTCGTCCACGGTGTGCACGGGGGAGCGGCGCACACCAAGGTGTACTGGCCCGATGCGCAGGGAGGCGTCGACGTCGAGACACACCCGGATCTCGGGACGGGAGATGTCGAGCATCGAGTCGATCACGTCGAGTGCCTCGATGCTGTCGATCATCAGCGTGATCGCTGCGGTGCGTCGCTCGTCGTCGACCAGATCGCGCAGGGCGGCGGCGTCAACGGTGGGGTAGGCGAGCAGCACGTCGAGGGCGCCATGGTCGACCAGCCAGTTCGACTCGGCCAGCGAGTACGACATGACGCCGGCGAAGGCTTCGAGCTCCAGGGTGCGTTCGATCACCGAGCGCACGCGCACCGATTTGCTCGCCACCCGAATCGGGACGCCATGGGCGCGCCGGGCGAGGTCGTCTGCGTTGGCCCACAGGGCGTCAGCGTCGACCACCGCAAGCGGTGTCCCCAGACTCCCGGTCGCCTCGAGCAGGTGTTGGTAGTGAGGAGCCACGCCGCCAGTATGGCGCAGTCACGAACAGCCTACGATGGTCCCGCGGGTTCGCCCGCACGCCTCTGTAGCTCAGTCCGGTAGAGCGCCTTACTTGTAATAAGGATGTCGCGGGTTCAAATCCTGTCGGAGGCTCAGGGAGATGTCGACCCCAGGGGGAGCAGAACCTGGAGCCGGGCTCCGCCCGCGGGCGACTCACCGATCAGCAGCTCGCCGCCGTGGAGGTCGATGATCTCGTGCACGATCGCGAGGCCGAGCCCCGCTCCTCCGGTACCGCGATCGCGTGAATCGTCGATGCGGACGAATCGTCTGAGCACGTCGTCGCGACGATCCTCCGGAATGCCGGCACCGTCGTCGTCGATGGTCAGCACGGCGCGATCCGCTTCCGCCCGAAGGGACACCTCGATCGATTCCACGGCGTACCGCTCCGCATTCTCCAGAAGGTTTCGGACGACGTGCTCGAGCAGGGTCGACTGGCCCTCGACCTGAACTGGCTGCACGCCGTCGAGCGTGATCGGGACGATCGATTCGATCGCGGCCACGGTCTCCAGCACGACCTCCTCCAGGTCGACCGGGCCGTGGGCCTTGGTGATCGTGCCGGCATCACTCCTGGCCAGCAAGAGGAGATGGTCAACCAGTCGTCCCATGCGGACGGTCTCTCGGAGCAGGTCTCGGGTGTCCCTGTCGTCGGGCGCGCTCCCAGGCGCCAGCAACATGGCCTGCAGCCGGGCCTGCAGGCTGGCGATCGGGCTGCGCAGCTCATGCGCGGCATCGGCGACGAAAGACTCCTGTCGGCGGGCGCTGGCCTCCAGACGAGCCAGCATGTCGTTGATCGTGCGGGCGAGATCAGAGATCTCGTCGCGCCCATCCGGCTGGGGTACGCGTTGATGCAGCTCGCTGGCCGTGATGGCCTCGGCGCGGGCGCGGATCGCCACCACCGGAGCGAGCGTCCGGCCGATGACCACCCAGAGCACGCCAGACAGCACGAGGACCAGACCGAGCAGACCGACACCGCCGACCTGCCTGGCGATCCTCGTCGCCTCTGCGAAGTCCTCGACGTCAACGGCCACGAAGACGGTCGCGGGCCCCTCGGGCGTCCGTGTGCCCATCGCGGCAACCCTGAACGGGCCGCTCTCGTTGATCGGAAGGCGATCGCGATCGTAGAATCGTGTGACCCCGGGTGGAATCGGCTCGTCCACGAAGACGCGGCGGAGCCCGAGCTTGTCGGGGGTCTGGCTGATCACCTCTCCGGCGCGTACGACCTGGATGGCTGGTGGCTCCGAGCCGATGCGCGGAAGGACCGGGGGCAGCTCGCCGGTGCGTGCCAGTGCGGCAATGTCCTTCGCGGTGTCCTCGCCGAGATCCGTGGCAGTCTCCAGCAGCTCACCGTTCAACCGAGAGATCAGGAGAATGCCGCCGACCGTCATGACGACGGCGATGGCGGTCGCTGAGATGATGAGCATGCGGGTCCGCAGCGAGAGGAGCCGCCACCAACGGCGGACAGGTGGTGCCCTCACGTCGCCTCGAGACGATAGCCCTGGCCTCGCACGGTCCGGAACAGCTGCGTGTCGAAGTCTGCGTCGAGCTTCTTGCGCAGGTACCCGACGTACACCTCGACCAGATTCGTCTCCATGGCGGCATCACCCCAGACGTTGCGCAGGATCTCCGCCTTGGAGCGGGTCTGACCCGGGTTTCGCATGAAGTACTCGAGGAGCGCGGCCTCGCGGCGACTCAGATCCACCTGGCACTGGCCCCGGCGAGCCGATCGGCGTCGCGGGTCGAGTGCCAAGTCGCCCACGACGAGCTCTGACCAACCTTCGGCCACGCTGCCGCGCCGCAGCAAGGCGTCGCAGCGAGCCAGCAGCACAGCGAAGGCGAACGGTTTGCGCAGATAGTCGTCCGCGCCCGTCGCGAGTGCATCGGTCTCATCAGTGGTGCCGTCCTTGGCGGTGAGAATCAAGATCGGCACGGAGATGTCCTCGGAGCGGAGTCGCTGGCACACCTCGACGCCTGACATCTCCGGAAGCATCCAGTCCAGCACGACCAGATCGACGCCGGGCTCCTTGGCGAGCCGGTAGCCGGAGAAGCCGTCGTGCGTGGTCTGCACCGAGAAGCCGTGGTTGTGCAGACCATCGTGCAACGACCGGGCGAGCCCGATCTCGTCCTCGACCACCAGCACGCTGACCATGAAGGGAATAGTGCCAGAATCACCCCCTCTCGGTACTATGCAACTTGTTGCACACTAGAACTGCCCACCTGCCGAGAGGTCCTCCGTGAGCTTGCCCGAGATCCTGCGCCGCCCCTTGGCGCTGCCCGTCGTCGCGTCGCCCATGTTCATTCTGTCCGGGCCGGAGCTGGTGATCGCGCAATGCACCGCTGGCGTGATCGGTTCGTTCCCAGCGCTCAACGCGCGGCCCGCCGCGCTGCTGGATGACTGGCTGCACCGCATCGTCGAGGACACCGCGACATTCGCCGCGCAGAACCCCGAGCAGCCGGTCGCGCCGTTCGCGGTCAATCAGATCGTGCACAAGTCGAACGACCGCCTCGAGGCCGATGTGCAGATGTGCGTCGACCACCAGGTGCCGATCGTCATCACCTCGCTGGGCGCCCGCCCCGACATCAACGAGGCGATCCACTCCTACGGCGGCATCGTGCTGCACGACGTGATCAACGACCGATTCGCGCACAAGGCGATCGAGAAGGGGGCCGACGGTCTCATCGCCGTGGCGGCAGGTGCTGGCGGTCATGCCGGCACCACGTCGCCGTTCGCGCTCCTGCGGGAGATTCGACAGTGGTTCGACGGGCCGCTGCTGCTCTCGGGATCGATCGCCCACGGCGCCTCGATCCTTGCGGCGCAGGTCGCTGGAGCGGACCTGGCCTATGTGGGATCGGCCTTCATGTCGACCCACGAGGCCAACAACGACGATGACTACAAGCAGATGGTCGTCGACAGCAAGGCCGACGACATCGTCTACAGCAATCTGTTCACCGGTATCCATGGCAACTATCTCCGGGGCAGCATCGAAGCCGCGGGTCTGGACCCAGCGAACCTCCCGATGTCCGATCCGTCGGCCATGAATTTCGGTTCCGGGGGCGGCAGCGACGCCAAGGCCTGGCGCGACATCTGGGGGTCGGGCCAGGGCATCGGAACGGTGAGCAAACGCCAGAGCGTGACCGAGCTGGTCCAGCAGCTACGCACCGAGTACGACGCGGCACTGAGCGCGCCCCTCTTCGACGGACGAGAGATCGTCTCGCTGCGCTAGTGTCCGATCTGTGGCCAGCCACCCAACCGTCTTCGAGCGGCAACCGCCGCCTGACGCCCTGGTGGCCGCGGCGCTGGCCGAGACCGAGCATCGGGTGTTCTGGCTCGATGATGCACGTGGCCTCAGCCATGCAGCACTCGACGGCCAGCTCGAGGCTGACCTCACGGTCGTGGGTGGCGGGTACTGCGGATTGTGGACGGCGGTGCTCGCCAAGCGGCGTGACCCGTCGGCCCGCGTCGTCCTGGTGGAGGCCGAGACGCTGGGGTGGGCCGCCTCGGGCCGCAATGGCGGTTTCGCCGAAGCCAGTCTGACCCACGGCGCCGAGAACGGACTCAGCCGTTGGCCGGACGAGTACGAGACCCTCGAGCGGCTCGGCGCCGAGAACTTGGACGCCATCGAGCGCGATGTTGTCGATCTGGGGATGGACTGTCAGTTCGAGCGCAACGGCACGCTGTCGGTGGCCTACGACCCGCACCAGGTGCGGTGGTTGCAGGACGAGACACACGGCGTGTACCTCGACGAAGCGGCAGTCCGCGCTGAGATCGACAGCCCGATCTACCGGGCGGGTCGCTGGTCGAAGGACGATTGCGCACTGGTGCACCCGGCCAGGCTCGTGCACGAGCTCGCTCGAGTCGCGGTCGACCTCGGCGTGCAGATCCATGAGCACTCCGCCGTGACGGCACTGGACTCTGGTCGGGCCGGGCCCGTGGTGGTGCGCACGGCGCGTGGCTCGGTGCGCAGTGCGACGGTCGCGCTGGCCACCAACGTCTACCGGCCGCTGCTGCGGCGCACCAGGCTCTCCACCATTCCGGTGTACGACTACGTGCTGATGACCGAGCCGCTCGATGCGACCCAGCGCGCTGCCGTCGGGTGGAAGAACCGGCAAGGGGTCGCCGATCTCGCCAACCAGTTCCACTACTCGCGGCCGACCCAGGACCAGCGCATCCTGTACGGCGGCTACGACGCCATCTACCACCCGGGGCGCAAGGTGCTGCCGGAGTACGAGGATCGTGATTCTTCCTACCGCCGGCTCGCGGCACACTTCCTGACCACCTTCCCCCAGCTGGAGGGGCTCCGGTTCAGCCACCGCTGGGCCGGCCCCATCGACACGTCGACCCAGTTCTGCGCCTTCCACGGGCTGGCGCGCCGAGGGCGGGTGGCCTACGCGGCTGGCTTCACCGGACTGGGCGTGGCCGCCACCCGGTTCGCGGCCGAGGTCATGCTCGATCGACTCGAGGGCGCTGACACCGAGCGCACCCGGCTGGCGATGGTGCGCAAGAAGCCGCTGCCGTTTCCGCCCGAGCCGATCGCGACCGTGGGGATCAAGGCCACCACCTGGTCGCTGGATCGGGCCGACCACCAGGAGGGCCACCGCAACCTGCTGCTGCGCACCCTCGACCGGTTGGGGCTCGGCTTCGACTCCTGAACCTCAAGCAAGCCCTCGCTCAGTCGGCGATGTAGAACATCCGCTTGTTGACGAACTCCTCCATGCCCAGCGGACCGAGCTCGCGGCCGAAGCCGGATCGCTTGACTCCGCCGAAGGGCAGCTCGGCCGCCTCGCCAGCCACGGAGTTGACGTTGGACATGCCGGCCTCGAGCCGCTGTGCCAGCGTCTTCGCCTTCTCGAGGTCTTCGCTGAAGACGGATCCGCCAAGCCCAAAGGTCGTGTCGTTGGCCAGAGCAAGAGCCTCCTCGTCGCTGGTGACGCGGTACACCACCGCCACGGGCCCAAACAGCTCCTCTGCGTACGCGCGCATCTCGGGCGTGACGCCGGTGAGCACGGCCGGTGAGTAGTGCGCGTCCGGACCATCAGACAGCACGCCGCCGGCGTGCAGGGTGGCGCCCTTGTCGACGGCATCCTGCACCTGCTCGGCCACCAGCTCGGCGGCCGCCCGTGACGACATCGGCGCGAAGGTGGACAGCGACGTCGCCTTCTGGGTCAGCTCGGCCACGAAGTCGTCGAACAGGTCGTCCATCACGATCATTCGCTTGTTGGAGTTGCAGGCCTGGCCTGCGTTGGCGATTCTGAAGTCCCAGGCCTGGGTGGCCACGTCAGCCACGTCGGTGCTGTCGAGCACCACCATCGGATCAGAGCCGCCGAGCTCCAGCACGCACTTCTTCAGGTGCTGTCCGGCCTGCGCGGCCACCGTGGAGCCGGCCCGCTCGGATCCGGTCAGGGAGACCCCCTGAATTCGAGGGTCCGCGATGATCGTCGAGATCTGGTCGAAGGTCGCGAACACGTTGCGGTAGGCACCCTCAGGCACCCCGGCGTCGTGCAGCAGCTGCTCGATCGCCAACGCAGAGCGCGGAACGGACTCAGCGTGCTTGAGGATGATGGTGTTGCCGAGCACCAGGTTGGGTGCCGCGAAGCGGGCGATCTGGTAGAAGGGAAAATTCCACGGCATGATGCCCAGCAGTGGTCCCACCGGCAGCCTCTGCACCATCGCCTTGCCGCCCGTGACGCCCTTGATCGGCTGGTCGGCGGCAAGATCGGGACCCTCGGTGGCGAAGTAGTCGAAGATCGCCTGGCAGAACTCGGCCTCCTCGACGCCCTCAGCGACGGTCTTGCCCATCTCCACCTGAGCGGTCTCGGCCAGCTGGTCGGCCCGTTCGCCGAACAGCACGCCGACCTGCTTGACGATGTCGGCACGCTCGCCGATGGACAGCTCACTCCACGAGACGTATGCCTCCTGCGAGGCGCTGAGTGTCGCCTCGATCTCGGCGTCGGTGGCGTGCTCGAACGTCTCGAGGACCTCTCCGGTCGACGGGTCGGTGACGCGGTACGTGGGGTTGGTCATCGGATCTCCTCAGGTGGTGCAAATACCGTACTGAAGATCTGGAGAATTGCCGAGGTTCACCCTGTGCGATGAGTGGGCGAGGTGCCATGATCTGTCCATGGCGCACCCGCTTGATCCCCTCACCAGCGACGAGTTCCGGACCACCACCGCCCTGCTGCATCGCGAACACGGCGTCGGCGCGGGGTGGCGATACTGCTCGATCGAGGGGCTGGAGCCGGCGAAGTCAGAGCTCGACGCCTATGCGGCCTCCGGAGAGGTGCCGGACCGAATCGTCGAAGCCCTGTGCCTGGAGCAGAAGACCAACCGCACGTTCCGCGCCCGAGTGAATCTGTCGGCCGAGGCCGTTGCGCTGTTCGAGCACGTGCCCGGCGTGCAGGCCAACTTCACCGTCGATGAGTGGGAGGAGGCGGACGCGGCCCTGCGGGCTCATCCGGACGTCATCGCAGCGCTCGAGCGGCGAGGTATCACGGACATGTCGCTGGTGTTCATGGACACCTGGACGTACGGCGACGCGGTGATGCCGGAGCAGTGGAAGGACCGGCGCATCGGGTGGTCCGACACCTGGGTGCGCGCCGCTGCCGGTGCCAATCCCTACGCCGGTCCGGTCAACGGGCTGCACTGCGTCATCGACGTGAACACGATGGAGCTGCTGGACATCGAGGACACCCACACGATCTCGCGTCCGGAGGTGATGGGTGAGTACGTGCCTCGTCACGTTCCAGACCGGCTGAAAGGACACCGACCGGAGCGCAAGCCCTTGCAGATCACCCAGCCCGAGGGCATCGGCTTCGTGGTCGACGGCCACCAGATCTCCTGGCAGAACTGGACCATGCGGATCGGCTTCAACCATCGCGAGGGCATGACCATCCAGGCGGTCACCTACACCGATGCCGGCCGGGTGCGCCCCATCGCGCACAAGCTCAGCTTCGCCGAGATGATCGTTCCCTACCGTGATCCGAGTGTCGATCACTTCCGGCGCACCGCCTTCGACATCGGCGAGTGGGGACTGGGTTTCATGACGCAGTCGTTGGAGCTGGGGTGCGACTGCCTGGGCGAGATCCGCTACCTCGATGCGGTCATGCACGACAGTGCAGGCGAGCCGTACACGATCACGAACGCGATCTGTCTGCACGAGGAAGACAGCGCGATCGGGTGGAAACATGTGGATCACGGTGACGACGGGACCGGAAACGAAGTGGGTGCCGAGGTGCGCCGGCAGCGCCGGTTCGTGGTGTCGTTCCACGTCACGGTGGCGAACTACGAATACATCGTCTACTGGCGGTTCTACGAGGACGGCAACATCGAGTGCGAGGTGCGCGCGACCGGCATCATGGTCGTCACCCACATCGAGGAGGGTCAGGCCCACCCGCACGGCACGTTGGTCGACCACCGCACCTACGCCCCGCACCATCAGCACTTCATGGTCGCTCGGCTCGACCTGGAGCCCGACGGACGCAGCAACACGGTCTACCGCAGCGAGACGGCGGTCGACCCGATCAGTGCCGAGAACCCGCACGGTCTTGGTCTGCGGCAGGTCAACACGCCGATCGAGACCGAAGGTCACGACGACTTCCGCTGGGAGAGCCAGCGCGCCTGGAAGGTCGTGAACGACGGCTCGTTGAACGGCCTGGGCACTCCGGTCGGCTACAAGCTGGTGCCCACGGGGGCCATTCCGTCGTTCTTCGATCCGGCCGCACCCGTCCTTCAGCGGGCCCAGGTCATCGGTCACACGGTGTGGGTCACGCCGCACGACGCCGAGGAGCGGTGGCCCTCGGGCGAATTCGTCACCCAGAGCAAGGACGATCACGGGCTGCCGGAGTGGATTCGCCAGGAGCGCTCAACCGTCGACACCGATCTGGTGCTCTGGTACGTCTTCGGCATCCACCACATCACCCGACCCGAGGACTGGCCGGTCATGCCCGCCGACATCGTGTCGTTCTGGCTCAAGCCGGTGTCATTCTTCGACCGCAACCCGTCCCTCGACGTGCAACCCACTGCCACCTCCACCTCGTGCTGCGGCACCGACAGCTGCACCTGCCAACACTGATCGTCCGATCTCCACCTCACGAAAGGCACGCCAATGTCGTCCACAGCGCAGTCCAACAAGGGATTGAGCACCGGTTCGCTCGGTCTGCTAGCCAGCGTCGCGCTCGGGGTGTCGGTCATCGCCCCGGCGTACACGCTCACCGCCTCGGTGGCCTACGTGGCACAAGAAGTGGGACCGCAGATGCCGGCCATCTTCCTGGTCGGCTTCGTACCGATGCTCCTGGTGGCTTTGGGCTATCGCGAGCTCAACGCGAAGACACCTGACAGCGGCACCTCGTTCACGTGGGCCACCAAGGCCTTCGGCCCCTACGTGGGGTTCATGGGTGGCTGGGGCCTGATCGCCGCGACCGTCATCGTGCTGTCCAATCTGGCGGCGATCGCGGTGGACTTCTTCTATCTCGCCATCGCTCAGCTCAGTGGCAACGACGGCATCGCCGAACTGGCTGACAACGTGGTGATCAACATCGTCACCTGCACTGTCTTCGTCGCGATGGCGATGTACATCTGCTACCGCGGCATCGAAGCGAGTCGGCCGATCCAGTACTTCCTCGTGACCTTCCAGCTGGGGGTGCTGGTGGTCTTCATCATCGCGGCTTTCGTGCAGTCCGGCGGCGCTGAGGCCAGCGGTGGCCTGTCGTTCAGCTGGTCGTGGTTCAACCCGTTCGAGATCGGCTCTTTCACCGCCTTCGCCGCCGGCGTCTCGCTGTCGATCTTCGTGTACTGGGGCTGGGACACCTGCCTGACGCTCAACGAAGAGACCGCTGGATCGGACAGCACCCCGGGCAAGGCCGCCGTGCTGACCATCGTCGGCGTCGTGCTGCTGTACCTGTTCATCGCCGTGGCAGTGCTGTTGTTCGCCGGACTCGGTGACACCGGTCTGGGCCTCAACAACGGCGACATCGCTGACAACGTGTTCGTGGCGCTCGGCTCGCCCGTGCTGGGCCCGCTGGCGGTGCTGATGTCGCTGGCGGTGCTGGTCAGCTCGGCGTCGTCGCTGCAGTCGACGTTCCTGTCGCCGACGCGCACCATGCTGGCGATGGGTCACTACAAGGCGCTGCCCGATGCGTACGGCACAGTGCATCCCACCTACAAGTCGCCTGTGCACGCCACCATCGTGGCCGGTGTCGTGGCGACGGTGTTCTACGCCGTCATGCGGGTCATCAGCACCAGTGTCCTGCAGGACACCATCTTGACGCTCGGTCTGATGATCTGCTTCTACTACGGGATCACCGCGTTCGCCTGCGTCTGGTACTTCCGAGACAGCGCCTTCAGCAACGCTCGCAACTTCCTGCTGCGCTTCCTGTCGCCGCTCGTCGGCGGCATCGCACTCGTCGCGGTGCTGGTTCAGACGCTGTTCGACTCCTCCGATCCCGCCTACGGCAGCGGGTCATCGGTGTTCGGGGTCGGCACCGTCTTCGTCATCGGCGTGGGGATCATCGGTCTGGGTGTGGCCCTGATGATCTACATGCGTGTCACGCAACCCTCGTTCTTCGCGGGGGAGACCCTGGACGAGGACACGGAGATCTTCAGCGATCCGTCCGGGATGGCGTGAGGTCGAGGACGCGCGAGTAGGGTCGCGGCGTGGGCAGCGTCAGCATCTCGAACTCGATCGTCGTTCGACTCACGCTGCCGGCCGGCGGCATGGCCGTGAGCGACCTGACCGCGGCGGTCGAGCGCGCCGGCGGCCAGGTCACCGCGCTGGACGTCTCGTCATCCACGCCGGAGACGCTGCAGGTCGACCTGACGGTCTCCTCCTCGGGCCCTGAGCACGCCGACCGGCTCGTCGCCTCCCTGCGGGAGATCGAGCATGTCGAGGTCGTCAAGGTCTCGGACCGCACCTTCTTGATGCACCTCGGCGGCGTCATCGAGACCAGGTCCAAGCACCCGTTGCGCAACCGCGACGATCTTTCGATGGTCTACACGCCCGGCGTGGCCCGCATCTGTCAAGCAATCGTCGACGATCCCGAAGACGCCCGGCGACTCACCATCAAACGCAACAGCGTCGCGGTGGTCACCGACGGCTCGGCGGTGCTCGGTCTGGGCAACATCGGGCCGAAGGCGGCGCTGCCGGTCATGGAGGGCAAGGCGGCCCTGTTCAAGGCGTTCGCGGACATCGACGCGTGGCCGTTGTGTCTGGACACGCAGGACGTGGAGCAGATCATCGAGACCGTGGCTGCCGTTGCCCCTGGCTTCGCCGGCATCAACCTGGAGGACATCTCGGCGCCGCGCTGCTTCGAGATCGAGCAACGACTGCGCGATCGTCTTGACATCCCGGTCTTTCACGACGACCAGCACGGCACTGCCGTGGTGGTTCTCGCCGCCTTGCGCAATGCGCTGCGGGTCGTGGGCAAGACGCTGCCGACGGCGCGCATCGTGCTGGTCGGTGCCGGAGCCGCCGGAACCGCCGTGCTCAAGGTGCTGCTGCACGCCGGTGCCCGTGAGGTGCTGGTGTGTGATGTCGAGGGGGTCGTTCACGTGGGTCGCCCCGGACTGCATGAGTCACTGGTCTGGACCGCCGAGAACACCAACCGCGCAGGTGTCACCGGCTCGTTGCGAGCGGCGTTGCCCGGGGCTGACGTGTTCATCGGCGTCTCGGCTCCGGGCTTGATCGACGCCGACGACGTGCAGGCGATGGCCGACGACGCCATCGTGTTCGCGCTGGCCAACCCCGATCCGGAGATCGAGCCGTCGGTCGCCCGCCGCCATGCTGCTGTCGTCGCGACCGGACGATCGGACCACCCCAATCAGATCAACAACGTGCTTGCCTTCCCCGGCATCTTTCGCGGGCTGCTCGATGCACGCAGCCGGGGCATCGGCATGGATGTGCTGACGGCCGCGGCCGATGCCATCGCCGACTCGGTCAGTGCCGATGAGCTGGGCCCGAACTACATCATCCCGAGCGTCTTTCACGCCGAGGTGCACCACAAGGTCGCCGCGGCCGTGCACGAAGCGTCCGCGTCGACTCGGGTGCGCCCGTGACCGTCTTCGAGGAGATCGCCGCGAACGTCGGGTTGCCCGTCGTCGTGGTCCGCGTGCTCATCGGGCTGCTGTTGGTGGTCGTGGGCGTGGCCCTGTCCCGCATCGTCCGGTGGGTGTTGCACCGCGTGTTCACCGGTCGCCGGACACCCAGCTTCGCGCGAGTGATGAGCCGACTTGCTGGCTGGCTGATCGCCACGATCTTCATCTTCGCAGCGGTGGTCGCCGTGTTCCCGTCGGTGCGCCCCGTCGATGCGCTGGCGGGCCTGGGCTTTTTCTCAGTGGCTGCGGCCTTCGCCTTCCGCGACATCTTGGAGAACTTGCTCGCAGGAGTGCTCCTGCTGCTGCGCCAGCCCTTCCAGTCCGGTGATCAGATCACCGTCAGTGGTCAGTCCGGAACGGTCGAGGCGATCACGATCCGCGAGACCCGGCTCACGACCTTCGACGGCCAGCTCGTGCTCATCCCCAACCGCGATGTCTACAAGAGCGTGATCGTGGTGCGCACGGCCTACCCGAGCAGACGGCTCGACTTCGTGGTCGGTGTCGCCTACGAGAACGATGTCGAGGAAGCATGTCGGATCGTCGAGCAGGCGCTGGCCGGACTCCCGCGCCTGGTCGGCGATCCCCAGCCCGAGGCCTTGGTGGCGGCGCTCGGCGTGTCGACCGTCGACATCGAGGTGCGGTTCTGGGCGGGCCCTGATCAGCACGATTCGAGGGTGGCGCTGTCGGCCGCGATCATCGCCACCAAGCTGGCTCTGGACGACGCGGGCATCGAGATGCCGGCCGACATCATCGCGTTGCAGGCAACGCCCAGCTTCCGCGCAGCAGTTCAGGGCGTTGGAGACGTCACGCCGGGCGGTGGCGTGAGGGCCTGAGCTGCTCAGCTCCGGGCGAGGTGGCGAGCGATGACCAGACGCTGGATCTGGTTGGTGCCCTCGAAGATCTGCATCACCTTGACCTCGCGCATGAATCGCTCGACGGGGAAGTCCTTGGTGTAGCCGGCGCCGCCGAGCACCTGCACCGCGTCCGTAGCGACGCGCATGGCGTTGTCGGTGCACACCAGCTTGGCGATGGAGGCCTCGCGCCCGAACGGTCGCCCGGCGTCCTTCAGGCGTGCGGCTGACAGGTAGGTGGCGCGGGCTGACTCGACCGCGGCGGCCATGTCGGCGAGCAGGAAGCCGAGTCCTTGGTGCTCGATGATCGGGCGACCGAACGTCTCGCGCTCGCGCGCATAGGCGACCGCGATGTCCAGCGACGCCTGAGCAACACCGGTGGCGACCGCCGCGATGCCGAGCCGGCCCGCATCGAGACCAGCCAGGGCGATGGCCAGCCCCTGGCCCTCGGTGCCGAGCAGCCGGTCGGCCGGGATGCGGACGTCGTCGAACAGCATGGTGGCCGTCGTGGATCCGGTCAGACCCATCTTGCGCTCGGGTGTGTCGGCGGTGAGGCCGGCAGTGTCCGACGGCACCAAGAAGCATGAGATCTCGGTGTCGGAGGTCCTGGCCATGACCTTGTAGAAGTCCGCCTCGCCGCCATGCGTGGTCCAGGCCTTGGCGCCGTTGATGACGTACTCGTCGCCCTCGCGCACCGCGCGGGTCCGCATGGCGGCCGGGTCGGAGCCGGCGTGTGCCTCCGACAGGCAGTAGGCGCCGAGCAGGTCACCGGCCAGCATGTCCGGAAGCCAGCGGCGCTTCTGCTCGTCGCTGCCGGCGGTGAAGAGCCCGAAGCACGACAGAGCGTGGACGCTGGTGCCGACGCCGACCGAGGCCCATGCGGTGCCGATCTCCTCCAGCACCTGCAGGTACACCTCATAGGGCTGTCCGCCGCCACCGAACTCCTCCGGATAGGGCAGCGACAACAGACCAGCGGCGCCCAGCGTGCGAAACGCTGCCCGCGGGAAGGTCGACGTCGCCTCGGCTTCATCGACCCGCGGTGCGAGCTCCTTGCTGAGGATCTGGCGCGTCAGATCGATCAGGTCGTCGGTTTCTGGCGACGGCATCAGGCGATGCGCAGGCATGGGCAGGTCCTTCGTCAGTCGGTCGGCGGATGCGGCCGCCACGAGGTGATCAGCAGGCCGGCCGTGCTGAGGGCGCCGAGAACGAAGGCGCCGACCCCCCACTGCCAGCCGGAACGATCCAGGCCGAACGCGTGGTCCAGCGACCACGATCCGGGTCCCATCATGGACAGCACCGTCAGGGCGGTGGCCACGAGCACCACGTACTCATAGCCCTCCTTGGTGATGAAGAAGCCGTTGGCGCGGTGGACCGTCATGAACGCGGTGGCCATGATGCCGATGCCGACCGCTGCCGCCGCGGGGGTGAACAAACCCACGAGCAACGCGACCCCGGCGGCGATCTCCAGATAGGTCGACGCGGCTGCGTGGAACCGCGCGGGTCGCAGGCCGAGGTCCGCGAACCACGTCGTGGTGCCGGTCAGGCCCTTCGGCCCGAAGCCGTGCTTGTAGCCGTGCATCACGAAGATGACACCGAGCGCGAGACGAAGCAGAAGTGCGGCAAGGTCGGCGGTCATGACGATTCGAGTCGATCGGCGGCGTGGGAGTCCTCCGATGGGGCGTCAGAACTCACGGCGTGGTCGATGCGTTCGTTGATGTAGCGCAGCACCTCGGCCGCGGTCGCGACGACGGGAACGGCCAAGAAAGCACCCGTGATGCCGAACAGGGTGCCTCCGGCGGTCACGCCCAGCAGCACGATGGCGGGGTGCAGGTTCAGGTTCTTGCCCTGCAGCAGCGGCGAGAGCACATTGCCCTCGAACTGCTGCACCGCCACCACGATGATCAGGGCGATCAGAGCGTCCTTCGGATCGTTGGTGACCAGCGTGACCAGCACCGCGACAGCCCCGCTGATGAACGCACCCACGATCGGGATGTAACCACCGAAGAACGTCAGGACAGCCAACGGAATGGCGAGCTCCACGCCGAGGATGGCCAGACCGATGCCGATGATGACGGCGTCGATGAAGGCGACCAGCGTCTGCGTGCGGATGAAGCCGCCGAGGGTTCCCCACGAGCGTTCCAGCGCCTCGCCGGCGTGCTCACCGGCGCGCTGGCCACCCACCGTGCGAGCCCACGGAAGGAATCGATGGCCATCCTTGATGAAGTAGAAGGTCAGCAGCAAGATGACCACGAAGTTGATGACGGCCGACGTGGCGGCGCCGATCGTGGAGAACACGCCCGAGCTGATCGCTGCGGCACTCTCCTGCACCTTGTCCTGGACGGCCTGGATGGCTCGGGTGATCTGTCCGTCAGACAGGTTCAGCGGTTCGCCGGTCAGCCAGTCGCGCACTTTTTGAAGGCCACCGGTCGCGCCTCTGGCAATCTCATCGGCCTGGCCAGCCACCTGAGGCGTGAGGATCGCGACGAGGCCGATCACCGCAATGATGAACGTGAGCATGACCGTGGCTGCGGCGACCGCCGAAGGCCAGCCCTTGCTTCGCAACCACGCGACCGGAGGCTGCAGCAGGCTGGTGACGATGAGCGCCATCGTGACCGGGAAGAGAATGACCCACATCTGACCGATGATCCAGCCGATGACGACGGCAGCCGCCGCGATGACGATGATGCGTAGCCCCCAGCGCTGCATTCCTGCGAAGCCGTCGTCGATCACCACGGCGCGATCGCGCACTTTTTTCTCGCTCACGCGGCCAGCCTAGTATTGTTGCAAACGTAGTACCTTTGCGGCACACTCGGTCCACAGTGACCCATCTCACGTCAGGACATCATCGTGGATCCCATGGAACCCGTCTACGGAACGACAACGCTGCTGCTGATCGCTGCCGCTGCCGTCGCCGTGCTGCTGTTTCTCATCATCAAGGTTCGGCTGCACGCCTTCATCGCCCTCGTGCTGGTCAGCCTGCTGACCGCGGTGGCAGCAGGCATCCCACTCGCGGACGTGCCGACCGCGCTCACCTCTGGATTCGGCAGCACACTGGCCTCGGTCGCCCTGCTGGTTGGCTTCGGTGTCATGCTCGGCCGACTGCTGGAGGTCAGCGGGGGTGCGCAGGTGCTGGCCGACACGCTGATTGGCCGCTTCGGTGAGCGGCGGGCACCGCTTGCACTAGGCATCGCGGCCCTGATCTTCGGCTTCCCGATCTTCTTCGACGCCGGACTGGTGGTCTTCCTGCCGATCATCCTGACCGTGGCCCGCCGCTTCGGCGGATCGGTCCTGTACTACGCCCTGCCCGCTGCCGGTGGTTTCGCCGCGATGCACGCACTGGTCCCGCCGCACCCCGGACCCGTTGCGGCAGGCACCGTCCTGGGTGGTGACATCGGTGTGGTCCTGCTCGTGAATCTGCCCATCGCCGTGGTCGCCTGGTACGTCGGTGTCTACCTGGTCTCCCGCCAGCTCGGCGCGCGCATCGACGTGGCGCTGCCGACGTTGCTGTTCGGCGAGATCAACGACGGTCGCACGGGCGACGACGGCACCGTGACCACCACCCAGCCTGCGCCGCCAGCCTTCGCGACCGTACTCGGTCTGCTCGCCATCCCGTTGGTGCTCATCGGCTTCAACACGGTCCTGTCGACGCTGCTGTCCAGCGGCTCGATCGACTCGCATCCTGTCGTCGACGGACTCATCCTGCTGGGCAACACACCGGTGGCTCTGCTGGTCACCCTGTTGGCGGCCATCGGTCTGCTCGGGACCCGAGACCGGACGCTGAGCGAGACCACGGACCTGCTCGACACGTCGCTGGGACCGATCTGCTCGATCATCCTGATCACCGGCGCCGGCGGCATGTTTGGCGGGGTGCTGCGCGCCAGCGGCATCGGCGGTGCGCTGACGTCGTCGTTGTCCGACCTGGGCATCCCCTTGCTGCTCCAGGCGTTCTTGATCGCGACGGCCCTGCGCGTCGCTCAGGGATCGGCCACCGTCGCCCTGACCACGGCGGCGGGCCTCATCGCCAGTCAAGCCGGTGGACTGAGCGACCTGCGGATCGCCCTGCTCGTGACCGCCATCGCGGCCGGAGCCACCGTTCTGTCTCACGTCAACGACTCGGGGTTCTGGCTGGTGAGTCGCTTCTTCGGCATGGACGAGAAGACCACCCTGAAGACCTGGACGGTCATGGAGACCACCCTTGGTCTGTCGGCCTTCGCCATCGCGGTCGCCCTGTGGCCCCTCGCCGGCGCGGTCTGACGGTGCTCGGGCTACGGGCGGGGCAGGCGTCCTTGCATCTGCGAGACCACCTCGACGCAGATGGCGTGCATGGCCGACCGCGCAACGTCGGCGTCGCCGTCGGCGACGCCGTGGGCCACCATCAGGTGCAGGCGACGGGCCTCGGGCTTGGGCTCGCGCGGCATCAGGTCGTGGTCGGTCCGCCCGCGCAACACCTCCTCGACGACATCTCCCAAGGCACCGAACATGATGTTGCCAGAGGCCTCCAGCAACATCCGGTGAAAGGCGATGTCCAGGTCGAGGAAGCTGGCCAGGTCGGCGGCAGCGCCGGCGACCTCCATGGCTTCGGCCAACCGCACGATCTCGACGCGCACCGTGGGATCGGCGTGCGCGGCCGCGAGTGCGGCGGACGGCGGCTCTACGGCGGCGCGCAGCTGCGAGAGGTCGTGCAGGTGCGCCGCCCGGTCGTCGCCATCGAGGCGCCAGCGGATGACAGCAGGATCGAAGTGGTCCCAATCGGCGGGCGGTCGAATGCGAACCCCGGTGCGTCGCCGACTCTCGACCAGACCCATCGAGGCCAGCACCTGCACGACCTCGCGGGCGATGGTGCGCGAGACGCCGAACTCCGTCTGCAGCCACTCCAAGGTCAGGCTCGTCTCAGGAGCCAGCCGTCCGTCGAGAATCCGGGGCCCCAGCTGCTCCAGGACCCCGGCGTACACGTGCGACATGCCCGTCAGCGTAGTCCTCAGGTGCAGCCGTGGTGCGGTGCTCGACGTGAATGACCCACCCCAGATCGTGGTGATGGGGGTGTCCGGCACTGGCAAGAGCGAGGTCGGCACCCGGCTGGCCGATCGCCTCGGCATGGCCTACATCGAGGGAGACACGTTTCACCCCGCCGCCAACATCGACAAGATGTCGACCGGAACCCCGCTGACTGACGAGGACCGCCGGCCCTGGTTGAGGACGCTGGCGCAGAAGCTGCAGGACCAGCACGCTGCGGGGGTCTCAAGCGTGCTGGCATGTTCCGCGCTGCGCCGGGATTACCGCGAGATCCTGCGCGGCCGTGGCCCGGAGCCGCAGGTCATGTTCGTGCACCTCGCCGCGCCGTTCGACGTGCTGCGTGCGCGGATGGAGAGCCGTGAGCACTTCATGCCAGCGTCGCTGCTGCAGTCGCAGTTCGACACCCTCGAGCCACTCGGACCCGACGAAGCCGGGTTCATGATCGACGTCGACGCGCCGCTGGCCGACGTGGTCGCAACAGCCGTGGTGGCCGTCCGGTCAAAGATCGGCCACCCCGGAGCTGAGTGAGAAGTTGACCGGATCGGCGCCCTGCTCCTGCAACAACGCGTTGGCCCGGCTGAACGGACGCGACCCAAAGAACCCGCGGGACGCCGAGAGTGGGCTGGGGTGCGCCGAGGCGATGACGGGCACGTCGCCGAGCAGGGGCGTCAAGCTGTGCGCGTCGCGTCCCCACAGGATCGCCACGCACGGTCCACCGCGATCAACCAACGCCTCGATGGCTCGCCGGGTGATTTCTTCCCATCCCCGGCCGCGGTGGCTGGCCGCCTCGCCGGGGCGGACCGTCAGCACGCGGTTGAGCAGCATGACCCCCTGCCTCGACCACGGCGAGAGATCGCCCGTGGCGGCTGGCGGAATCCCGAGATCGCTCTCGAGCTCGCGATAGATGTTGATCAGGCTGCGGGGCAGTGGCCGGAGCTCGGGTCGCACGGAGAACGACAGGCCCATGGCGTGCCCGGGGGTCGGATACGGGTCTTGTCCCACGATCAGAACCCGAACGTCCGACAACGGCTCGTCGAACGCGCGCAGCACGTCCTCACGCGCTGGCAGGAAATCGCGCCCCGCGGCGACCTCGGCGCTCAGGAACTCGGCCATCGCCGCGAGTCGGTCGCGGACCGGCTCGAGTGCGTCGGCCCAGTCCGGCGCCATCAGGCGGGATCCAGCGCGCGGCGGGCCAGTGCTCCGGCGAGGACACATCCGACGATCGGGACGATGAAGGTGGACGGCAACGACACCCAGCGGGTCAGGATGCCGATGATCGCGGGTCCGGCCAACAAGCCGAGATAGCCCAGGCTGGTGACCCGGGCCATGTACAACCCGGCGTTGTCTGGATCGATGCGACCTGCGGCGCTGAAGAACTGCGGGATGCATCCGGCCAGCCCAACGCCGAAGACTGCCCAGGCCACGATCGCCACCCATGGCGTTGGTGCCAGCGCGGCGCCCGTCAGCCCGGCGGCACCGACCAGCGCAGCGCGTTGCACGTAGGCCGCAGGTCCGATCCGCGCCACGACCCGGTCGGCCAGCAGGCGGACCGTCGTCATGG
>NZ_JBAVCB010000164.1:0-4267 GCF_049586495.1 Aeromicrobium sp.
TTCCGGCCCTTGGTGAGAGCGTCACCGAAGGCACCGTCACCCAATGGCTCAAGTCCGTCGGCGACACCGTCGAGGTCGACGAGCCGCTGCTGGAGATCTCCACCGACAAGGTCGACACCGAGATCCCCTCACCGGTTGCCGGCACCCTGCTGGAGATCAAGGCCGACGAGGACGAGACCGTTGAGGTCGGCGCCGTGCTGGCTTTGATCGGCGACGAAGGCGAGTCCGCTGGCGGCGACGCCGAGCCCGCCGACGAGGCACCTGCCGAGCCTGAGGAGACGCCAGAGTCGCAAGAGACCGAGTCGGTCAACGAGCCCGCTGACGACGCGAAGGATGCTGGCGACAACGGTGACTCCCCGGAAGAAGCCGAAGAGCGCTCCGCGGCTCCCGCGGACAGCGCCCAGGAGAAGGCTGATGCGGCCGAGACCGCTCCAGCGCCGCAGGCCGACTCTGCTTCGACCGACGAGGGCACCGCCGTCAAGCTCCCCGAGCTGGGCGAAAGCGTCACCGAGGGAACCGTCACGCAGTGGCTGAAGGCCGAGGGCGATGAGGTCGCCGTCGACGAGCCGCTGCTGGAAATCTCCACCGACAAGGTCGACACCGAGATCCCCTCGCCCGTCGCGGGCATCCTGACCAAGATCCTGGTCGCCGAGGACGAGACCGTCGAGGTTGGCGCTGAGCTGGCCATCATCGGTGGCAGCGGCAGCGCCGCCGGATCCGACGCCGAGCCCGATGCCAAGGACGAGCCCGCCGCCGAACCTGAGCCCAAGCCGGAGGCCAAGGACGAGCCCGCCGCCGAACCCGAGCCCAAGCCGGAGGCCAAGGACGAGCCCGCCTCCGAACCCGAGCCCAAGCCGGAGACCAAGGACGAGCCCGCGTCCGAGGCACCCGCCCCGGGGCTGGCTCCCGCGCCCGCTCCGGCCGCGAAGGACTCCTCCTCAGACCAGTCCTCCAGCGGCGACACCTACGTCACGCCGATCGTGCGCAAGCTGGCCAAGCAGCACGGCGTCGATCTGGCGGCCATCGCTGGCACCGGAGTCGGTGGACGCATCCGCAAGCAGGACGTGCTCGACGCGGCTGCGGCTGCTCCGGCCAAGCCCGAACCCACGGAGGAGAAGACGGCTCCCGCCGCCGCGGCCTCCTCGGCTCCGGCGGCCGCGTCCGAGCCGTCCCCGCTGCGCGGCAAGACTGAAAAGATCTCGCGCCTGCGCAAGGTGATTGCGACGCGGATGAACCAGTCCCTGCAGGAGTCGGCCCAGCTGACCCAGGTGCACGAGATCGACGTCACCGAGGTGGCCCGCCTCCGCACCAAGCACAAGGACAAGTTCCTCGAGCGCGAGGGCGTCAAGCTGACGTACCTGCCGTTCTTCGCGAAGGCGGCCATCGAGGCGCTCAAGCTGTACCCGCAGGTCAACGCCGCCCTCGACATCGAGGCTGGCACGGTCACGTACCCCGACGGTGAGCACCTGGGCATCGCGGTCGACACCGAGCGTGGCCTCATCGTGCCCACGATCCGCGATGCGGGCGATCTGTCGATCGCCGGTCTGGCACGCAAGATCGCCGATGCGGCCGAACGCACCCGGACCAACAAGATCTCGCCTGACGAGCTCTCCGGCGCCACGTTCACCATCACGAACCTGGGCAGCACCGGAGCGCTGTTCGACACGCCGATCATCAACCAGCCACAGGTCGCGATCCTCGGCACCGGTGCCGTGGTGAAGCGTCCTGTCGTCATCACCGACCCGCAGGTGGGCGAGTCGATCGCCGTGCGATCGATGGTCTACTTCGCCCTCACCTACGACCACCGACTGGTCGACGGCGCGGACGCTGGACGCTTCCTGACCGCTGTCAAGGAGCGCCTGCAAGGTGGGGCGTTCGAAGCCGAGCTGGGGTCCTAGCCAGTGCATGTCGTGATCGGCGGCGCGTCCGGATTTCTGGGCACGCCGCTGGTGGCGCACCTTCGTGAGCAGGGCCACCAGGTGACCCGGCTGATCCGCGGCGGTCCGCCGCGCGCGGACTCCTCGGTGTGGGATCCCAAGGCCGGACGTGTCGATCAGATATTGATCGACCGCGCCGATGCCGTCGTGAATCTGTCGGGTTCTCCCATCTCCCAGTGGCCCCGCACGCCCAAGCGCAAGCGCGAGATTCTCAATTCTCGACTCACCGCCACCGCCACCCTGGCGAAAGCGGTTGCGACGTCGGACTCCCCCACGGTGTTCCTGTCCGGTTCGGGAATGTCGTGGTACGGAGTCGATCGCGGCGACACGGTGCTCACCGAGGACAGCAGCCCTGGCACGGGCTTCCTGGCCGACGTCTCCCGGCAGTGGGAAGCCGCTGCGGCCCCCGCGGTCGAGGCCGGGGCTCGCACCTGCTTCCTACGGACCTCGCTGGTGCTGGACAGCTCAGGCGGCATGCTCGGCCTGATGGTCCCGGTCTGGAAGCTTGGCGGCGGGGCCCAGCTCGGTCCGGGCCGCCAGCACATGTCCTTGATCGCCCGCACTGACTGGGTGCGCGCGGTCACTCACCTGCTCGAATCCGACGTCTCCGGCCCGGTCAACCTGGTGATGCCGGACAACAGCGTGACCAATGCCGAGTTCACCGACGCGCTCGGCGAGGCGTTGAACCGGCCCACGTTCCTGCGGGCACCGAAATTCGCCATACGCGCCGGGCTCGGCAGTCTCTCCGACGACCTGCTGGGATCCCTGCGCGTCGCCCCGCAGACGCTCATCGAGTCTGGTTTCACCTTCCAGGCGCCTGACCTGAGGTCGGCGCTGGCGGCTGCGATCCACTGATCCGCCACCCGTCGGCAGTGTGTCGAAGCGTGATCTGACGACGCGTCGGGCGGTCGCGCGGCAGCGCAGTCGCGCCGCCGTCGTCCCAGCGGACGAGGGACGGGCCGAGCGCCTCAACCACTTCGAGTCCGATGGTGGCGGCGGTTCTTTCCAGCTCGCGGCACTGCGAGACCTGCAACACCGCCCCGACCACGCGTCCGCCACGCGATCGGTAGTGGGCGATCGTTCGGGCATCGACGTCCTGCAGCGGGCTTCCCGCCACATAGACGTCGGCGAGCAGGGCAGGGTCGGCGGATGCGAAGGCCGTGGCGCGGACGCGGTCGAGTGCAGCCAGCTCCCTGGCGCAGCCGGCGTGCGAGTCGGCTGGCACCGCGGCGCGAAGCGCCACGACCAACAGCCACCACCACGTCATCGGCTCACTGTTGCTGCTGGGGCGCCCGGTCGCTCCGGTTCGTCCACACCCGCGGCTATGTTGGTGACGTGAATGCGCTGACGATTCTCGAGGACTGGTATGGCGGGGACGCCCTGGACTACTCCGCGGCGTGGGACCTGCAGCGCAACCTGCACGCTCGGCGGGTGGCCGATGAGATCGGCGACACCGTGATGATGCTGGAGCACCCAGCCGTGTTCACGGCAGGGCGCCGCACCGAGCCGCACGAGCGTCCCCGTGACGGCTCCCCCGTCGTCGATGTGGACCGCGGCGGCAAGATCACGTGGCACGGGCCCGGCCAGCTGGTGGCCTACCCGATCACCAAGCTGCCCGGCCACGTGCTCGTGGTCGACTACGTGCGCCGCCTCGAGGAGGCGATGATCCGCGCGATCGGAGACCTGGGCGTCACCACCGGCCGAGTTCCGGGCCGCTCCGGTGTCTGGCTGGCCCCGAGTCCCGGCAAGCCCGATCGCAAGATCGCTGCCATCGGCATCCGGGTCTCACGGGGTGTCACCATGCATGGCATCTCGATCAACGCCGACGTCGACCTGTCGGTCTACGACCAGTTCGTCGCCTGCGGCATCGCGGATGCTGGGGTCACCTCACTGACCGCTGAGACCGGACGCGACGTCTCGGTCCACGATGTCGCGGCGGCCTTCACCCCGCGGCTTCGGGAGATGCTCGAGTGGGAGCCGTACACGCCGTCGCCGGATCTCGCTGTCGCGGCGGGATTGAGCATCCCGGTGGGAACCGTCTCCCCCTGACGCCTCACGGCCGCGGTTGCGCGGAGGCGTAGGCTTGCCAGCGTGACCATTGCACCTGAAGGCCGGAAGATGTTGCGGCTTGAAGTCCGCAACGCGGAGACCCCGATCGAGAAGAAGCCCGAGTGGATCAAGACTCGCGCCAAGATGGGTCCCGAGTACAACGAGCTCATGAATCTGGTGAAGGGCGAAGGCCTGCACACCGTGTGTCAGGAAGCTGGTTGTCCGAACATCTTCGAGTGCTGGGAAGACCGCGAGGCCACGTTCCTCATCGGCGGCGAGCA
>NZ_JBAVCB010000165.1:0-2294 GCF_049586495.1 Aeromicrobium sp.
GCCCTGGCCCGGCGCGACCAGATCGATTCCACCCGTACGGTCTCGCCGCTGCTGCAGGCCGATGGTGCCGTGGTCGTCGACAGCACCCATCTGGGCCTCGAGGAGGTGATCGACGTCATCGTGGGGATCGTCGAGAGCCGATGAGCACGTCGGGGTACGGGGCCATGCCTGAGGCTGGTCTCACGGTCATGCGCGCCATGGTGGGCCACCACTTCCTGCGCAAGTGGGACGTGCGCGAGCGCGGCCAAGCGCACGTGCCGGAGTCGGGTCCGGTCATCGTCGCTGGCAATCACACCGGCTGGGCGGACGGTCCGGCCCTGGTGGCGCGATGCCCGCGCAAGCTGCACATGCTCACCAAGGAAGAGGAGTTCACCGGCAAGCACCGACACCTGCTGCGATCCATCGGTCAGATCAAGGTGGCTCGCAACCGCGTCGACTCAGGTGCGATGCGGCGTGCTGCGGGAGCGCTCGAGGCCGGCCAGGCCGTCGGGATCTTCCCGGAGGGCATTCGTGGGGACGGCGAGTTTCACCAGATCAAGAGTGGGATCGCGTGGCTTGCGCTGGTCAGCGGTGCACCCATCGTTCCGCTGGTGATCTTCGGGACCCGGGAGCGTGGCCACGGTCCCAGCTACCGGCCAGCCGAGGGTGCGCGCATCGACCTCGTGTACGGCAAGCCACTCGTGATCGATCGGCAACCGTGGCCACGCGACCGCCTCGCCATCGACCAGGCCACCGAACAGATCCACTCCCATCTCAGGGACCACCTCGCTTGGGCCAAGTCAGCGACACGTCGCGACTTGCCCGGGCCCATGCCGGCGGGAGCCCGCAATGACTGAGCATCAACCGGTATTGGCTGTCATCGGCCGCCCCAACGTCGGCAAGTCGACGCTGGTCAACCGCATCATCGGCCGTCGCGAGGCAGTCGTGGAGGATGTCCCGGGAGTGACCCGGGACCGCGTGGCCTATGACGCGATCTGGAACGGCCGCGCCTTCACCGTCGTCGACACCGGCGGATGGGACCCCAACGCCCGCGGCATGGCTGAGCGCATCGCTGCGCAGGCCGAGATCGCCATCCAGGTCGCGGACGCCGTGCTGTTTGTGGTCGACGCCACCGTGGGCATCACAGACATCGACGAGAAGGTGGTGCGCATCCTCCGCGCCGCCAACAAGCCGGTGGTGCTGGCGGCCAACAAGGTCGACGATCAGCGCACCGAGGCCGAGGCGGCCACGTTGTGGAACCTGGGCCTGGGCGAGCCCATTCCGGTTTCGGCCCTGCACGGCCGGGGGAGCGGCGACATGCTGGACGCCATCCTCGAGGCCTTGCCGGATGCGCCGCCGGAGGACTGGGAACCCGAGATCGGTCCACGACGCGTGGCCATCGTCGGAAAACCCAACGTCGGCAAGTCCAGCCTGCTCAACCGCTTGGCTGGCGAGGAGCGTGTGGTCGTCGACGACGCCTCCGGCACCACCGTCGACCCGGTCGACGAGATCGTCGAGCTGGGTGGGCGCACGTGGACCTTCATCGACACGGCCGGCATCCGTCGCCGCGTGCGCGACGCCTCCGGGCACGAGTACTACGCCAGCTTGCGGACCTCGTCGGCCATCGAACGTGCCGAGGTAGGTGTGCTGATCATCGATGCCAGCGTGTCGTTGACCGAGCAGGACCTGCGGATCGTCAGCCAGGTGGCCGACACCGGCCGTGCCTTGGTCATCGCGTTCAACAAATGGGATCTCGTCGACGAAGAACGCCGGTTCTACCTCGATCGCGAGATCGAGCGCGAGCTGGTGCAGGTGCAGTGGGCGCCGCGCATCAACATCACGGCACGTACGGGCTGGCACGTGGATCGTCTGGTCCGTGCGTTGGATTCGGCCCTCGAGGGCTGGGAGACCCGCGTGCCGACGGGGGCGCTGAACTCCTTCCTGGGCCGTCTGGTCGCCGAGCACCCACACCCGGTTCGTGGCGGCAAGCAGCCCAAGATCTTGTTCGGCACCCAGGTCAGCACCTCACCGCCGACCTTCGTGCTGTTCACGTCCGGCAAGCTCGAGGCGTCCTACATGCGCTACATCGAGCGCCGCCTGCGCGAGACCTTCGGCTTCGTCGGCACCCCGATCCACCTGCAGCAGCGTCCCCGCGAGAAGCGCGCCCGTCGCTAATCCGCCGCCCAGGGGCGGAACCCGGCGAGTGGCGCGTTTCGGTCGAATTCGGCGGCCAAACTGCGCCGCGTTGCGCCACCCGAGGAACAATCTGCGTCACTCACGAGTCCGGCTCCAGCCGATGTCGGGCACACGAGGCT
>NZ_JBAVCB010000166.1:0-9002 GCF_049586495.1 Aeromicrobium sp.
AGGTCAATGTCATCGGCACGCTCAACGTCACTCGGGCGCTGCTCCCCGCCCTGGTGGCCAGCGGCGCTGGGACCTTGATCAACCTCGGCTCCACCGCGGGGCGGATCGCCTATGAGGGTGGCGGCGGGTACACCGCCGCCAAGCACGGCGTGGCCGTCATGACTGAGACGCTGCGGCTTGAGCTCGTGGGTCAGCCGGTGCGGGTGACCGAGATCGCTCCCGGCATGGTGCGCACCGACGAGTTCGCGCTCAACCGGTTCGACGGCGACCAGGCCAAGGCCGATGCGGTCTACGCGGGGGTGCGTGAGCCGCTGACCGCCGAGGACATCGCCGACACGGTCGCCTGGGTGGTCTCCCGACCGCAGCACGTGAACGTGGACCTGATGGTGGTCAAGCCGATCGCGCAGGCCGCCCAGCACAAGGTCGATCGCACGAGTTGACGGATTCTGCGCCGACTGGAATGGTCGAAAAGTTCCGCCCCCCATTCATCGGAAGGGACCCCCATGGCCACCACCGAGGTCAAGCCGCCCGCCCCATCAGGTCGTCGCCGGCTGTCGTTCCTCTCGTCGGTCCACCCCGGCGTCTTCTACCCGTCCGTCGCGATCCTCACGACGGTCGTGCTGCTCGCCATCATCTTCCCCACCCGGACCGGTGACGCGCTCGGCTCGTTGCAGACCAATGTCATCAGCGGCATCGGCTGGTACTACACACTGGTCGTGAGCGGATTCGTCATCTTCGCTGTGTTGATGGGCGTGAGCCGCTTCGGCGACATCACGCTCGGTCAGGATGACGACGAGCCTGAGTTCAGCCTGAAAGCCTGGTTCGCCATGCTGTTTGCCGCGGGCATGGGCATCGGCCTGGTCTTCTGGGGCGCTGCGGAGCCACTGACGTTCTTCACCAGTCCCAAGCCCGGGACCGAGGGCGATCAAGCCGATCTGGCCAACGCCGCCATGTCGCAGGTCTTCCTGCACTGGGGATTCCACGCCTGGGCGATCTACGTGGTCGTCGGCCTCGCCATGGCCTACGCGATCCACCGCAAGGGCCGCTCGGTCTCGCTGCGCTGGACCCTCGAGCCGATCTTCGGCGACCGGGTCAAGGGCCGTCTCGGCGACGTCGTCGACGTCATCGCCGTCGTGGGCACCGTGGCCGGCGTCGCCACCTCGCTGGGCCTCGGTGTCCAGCAGATCACCGCCGGCATCGCCAGCCTGGGCATCATCGACGAACCGACCGACACCATTCGCGTCATCGTGATCGTGGCCATCACAGCCGTGGCCATCGTCTCGGTGGTCAGTGGCGTCGGCCGGGGAATCAAGTGGCTGTCCAATGCCAACCTGGTGCTGGCCGGCGTCTTCCTCGTCCTCATCATCATCTTGGGCCCGACGCTGTTCATCTTCCGCGACACGGTGCAGAACCTGGGCAACTACCTGGCCGGCATCGTGCCGATGAGCTTCAACACGAGCGCGCTGACCGGCGAGGAGGGCCTCGCCTGGCAGGGCGCGTGGACCACGTTCTACTGGGGTTGGTGGATGAGCTGGGCACCGTTCGTCGGTGTGTTCATCGCCCGCATCTCCCGCGGCCGCACCATCCGTGAGTTCGTGGCCGGTGTCCTGCTCGTGCCGACCCTGGTGTCGGCCCTGTGGTTCACCGCCCTCGGCGGCACCGCAATCATGCGCCAGATCACCGACGGCGACCTGGTCGGTGAGGACGGCGTCACCAGCAGCGAGGGCGTGCTGTTCAACCTGCTCGAGACGCTGCCAGCCACCGGGCTGCTGTCCGGCATCGCGATCGTGCTGGTCACGATCTTCTTCATCACGTCGTCGGACTCCGGCTCCCTGGTGGTCGACATGCTGGCCTCTGGCGGCGACCAGAACCCGCCGGTCTGGAGCCGCGTGATGTGGGCCGTGCTCGAGGGTGGAGTTGCGATCAGCCTGCTGCTGGCCGGGGGCCTGGGGGCGCTGCAGACCGGAGCGATCCTCACCGCAGCACCCTTCAGCGTCGTCATGATCGCCATGGCGTTCGCCACCTACAAGGCGCTCAAGGCTGAGCATCTGGAGATCACGCGTCTCGCCCGCCGGGCCCGCATGCGTGAGCTCGAGCAGGAGATGACCGAGAACATCACGGACGGTCTGGTCGACAACTTCGACCACCACTTCGCCGACCCGGTCGACGATCGTATCGAGACCGCGCTGCGGGACAACGAGGAGCAGTCGCCGCCAGCCTGATGGCTGCGGCGACCGATGCGGGTGTTTGGGGCCTCAACCCCTAGAATCGTTGAGGCCCTCGCACTCGCGAGCCGTTTCACGCCCCGACACCTTTGGTAGGCCCATCCCTCATGCCCATTCGCTCCGATCTGCGCAATGTCGCCATCGTCGCCCACGTCGACCACGGCAAGACAACTCTGGTCGACGCCATGCTGCAGCAGCAGGGACACTTCGACGAACACCACCAGCTGACCGAACGGGCGATGGACTCTGGCGACCTCGAGCGCGAGAAGGGCATCACGATCCTCGCGAAGAACACGGCCGTCCGGTACAACGGACCCGGTTCGCCCGAGGGCGGCGTCACGATCAACATCATCGACACCCCCGGCCACGCCGACTTCGGTGGTGAGGTCGAGCGCGGACTGTCGATGGTCGACGCGGTCGTGCTGCTGGTTGACGCGTCCGAGGGCCCGTTGCCCCAGACCCGCTTCGTGCTGCGCAAGGCGTTGGCCGCGAAGATGCCGGTCATTCTGGTCGTCAACAAGGTCGACCGTCCCGACTCCCGCATCTCCGAGGTCGTGGACGAGACCTACGAGCTCTTCCTCGATCTGCTGCCTGACGATGCCGGCGACGACGCCCTGGACTTCCCGGTGGTCTACGCCTCGGCCCGCGCTGGTCGTGCGTCGCTCGAGCAGCCTGCCGACGGCGGTATGCCCGACAGCGAGACGTTGATCCCGCTCTTCCAGACGATCATGAACTCGGTCCCCGCGCCCGAGTACACCGAGGGTGCACCCTTGCAGGCGCACGTCACCAACCTCGACTCGTCCCCGTTCCTCGGCCGACTGGCCCTGGTGCGCGTCAAGGAGGGCGAGCTGCGCAAGGGCCAGCAGGTGGCGTGGTGCAAGCGCGACGGCTCCATCGAACGCGTCAAGATCACCGAGCTGCTGGTCACCGAGGAGCTGGAGCGCAAGCCCGGCGAGAAGGCCGGCCCCGGCGACATCGTGGCCGTGGCAGGATTCTCCACCATCAACATCGGCGAGACGTTGGCCGATCCGGACAACCCGGTCCCGCTGCCGCTGATCCACGTCGACGAGCCAGCCATCTCCATGACGATCGGCACCAACACGTCGCCGCTGGCCGGACGCGAGAAGAAGACCAAGGTCACGGCGCGCCTGGTCAAGGATCGGCTCGATTCCGAGCTGATCGGCAACGTGTCCATCAAGGTCCTGCCCACCGACCGTCCCGATGCGTGGGAGGTGCAGGGCCGCGGCGAGCTGGCGCTAGCCATCCTCGTGGAGCAGATGCGCCGCGAAGGCTTTGAGCTGACCGTCGGCAAGCCGCAGGTCGTCACCCGCCACATCGATGGCAAGCTGCACGAGCCGATCGAGCGTCTCACCATCGACGCGCCCGAGGAGTACCTGGGCACCATCACGCAGCTGCTGGCCGTCCGCAAGGGCCGCATGGAGCAGATGATCAACCACGGCACCGGCTGGGTCCGCATGGAGTTCCTCGTTCCCGCGCGTGGCCTGATCGGCTTCCGCACCGAGTTCCTGACCGACACCCGCGGCACGGGCATCGCCCACCACATCTCCGAAGGCTACGAGCCCTGGTTCGGCGAGATCTCGACGCGCCCGTCCGGTTCGCTGGTGGCCGACCGTGCCGGTGCCGTCACGTCGTTCGCGATGACCAACCTTCAGGAGCGCGGCGTGCTGTTCGTCGATCCCGCCACCGAGGTCTACGAGGGCATGATCATCGGCGAGAACTCCCGCGATGACGACATGGACGTCAACATCACCAAGGAGAAGAAGCAGACCAACATCCGGTCGGCGACGTCGGACAACTTCGAGAAGGTCATCCCTCCGAAGAAGCTCTCGCTCGAGCAGTGCCTGGAGTTCTGCCGCGAGGACGAGTGCGTCGAGGTCACGCCCGGTCACGTCCGCATTCGTAAGGTGATTCTGGACGCATCGGCACGCAACCGAGCGGCTCGTTCCAAGAAGTAGCAGCCGGCGAGCCGGGGCTGGCGGACAATGGCAGGCATGACTGATCTGTCCGTCGTCCTGCTCACGGCCCTCGTGGCCGGGCTGGCGGCGTCGCTGGTGCGGCTGCCGCCGCTCGTCGGCTTCCTGGTGGCGGGGTTCGCCCTGAACGCCGCCGGAGTCCCTGAGCTCGACGGCCTCGACCTGGCCGCCGACCTGGGGGTGGCCCTCCTGTTGTTCGGGGTGGGGCTCAAGCTCGACGTCCGGGTGCTCACTCGGCGCGAGGTCTGGTCGACCAGCCTGATCCACCTCGGGGTCACGTCGGCCCTCGGCTGGGCGTACCTGAGCGCGATCGCGCTCGTGGCCGCCGGCCTCATGATCGAGACCGACTGGCAGTCGCTGCTGGTCGTCGGATTCGCCCTGTCGTTCTCCAGCACCGTGCTGGTCATCAAGGTGCTCGACGACCGCAACACCGCCAGCAGCCGCTACGGCCGCACGGCGATCGGCATTCTGATCATCCAAGATCTTGTCGCAGTAGCCTTCCTCACCGCCGCCCGGGGTGAGGCTCCTTCGCCGTGGGCTGCCCTGCTGGTGCTGCTGCTGCCGGCGGCCTGGGTGGCCCGTCAGATCTTGCGCCGGCTTCGGCACGACGAGCTGGTGCCTCTGTTCGGCGTCGCGCTGGCCCTCGGCCCCGGGTACGCCCTGTTCGAGAATGTCGGACTCAAGGGCGATCTCGGCGCCCTGGTGATCGGCCTGCTGATTGCGTCCTCACCGCGCTCGGCCGAGCTGTCCAAACGGCTGTTCTCAGTCAAGGAGCTGCTCTTGGTGGGCTTCTTCCTGTCCATCGGGTTCACCGGACTCCCGTCAGGAGACGACCTCGTCATCGCTGCCCTGCTCCTGCTCGTGATCCCGATCAAGTCCCTCGGATTCGTGGCTCTGCTGTGGTGGCAGGGCATGCGGCACCGAACCTCGGTTCAGGCCGGCACGGTGCTGGGCAACTACTCCGAGTTCGGACTCATCGTGGCCGTGGTCGGCGCGGAGTCCGGGCTGCTGTCCGAGGATTGGCTCATCGTGCTGGCCACGGTCGTCGCGGCTGGATTCTTGGTTTCGTCTCTGGTCGATCGGCAGATGGACCGACTGGTGGCGGCCGCCGAGCGACGGTTCCCCCGCCAAAGTCCCGAACAGCTGCACCCGGGCGAACGCACGATCGACCTTGCCCACGCCGATGCGGTCGTGCTGGGCATGGGACGTATCGGCCAGGCGGCCTACCGACAGCTGGAGACCGAGTACGGGCTGCACGTGATCGGGATCGAGGCCCGGGAGGACCGCGCTGCCCAGCTGCAGACCGATGGTTTCGAGGTGATCGAAGGCGACGCCCTGGACCCCGACCTGTGGCACCAGCTGACCCGCACCGGCGAGCTCGACCTCGCGATCCTCGCCATGCCGTTCCATGGCGCCAACGTGGCCGCGATGCGGCTGCTGGAGGCGCAGGACTTCTCCGGAACAATCGCCGCTGTGGCCCAGCGCGATCACGAGGTGGACGACATGCACCAGCGCGCGCACTCGGTGTTCGGGCTCTATGACGGCGCTGGCACCTCGCTGGCCGACGGCGCCGCCGAAGCCGCCGGACTGTCCAGCCGCCCCGACCCCGACTGAGCGCGGTCAGAGAACGTTCGCGGGGCGGAACTGGACGCTGATGCGTGGGCCGACGGGTCGGGCGGTCTTGAGCACCGCGTGATCCCAGGTGCGCTGGCAGGAGCCGCCCATGACCAGCAGGTCGCCATGACCCACCGCGAAACCGGTGGAGGGTCCGCCGGACCGAGGCCGCAGCGACAACCGCCGCGGTGCCCCGAGCGAGAGGATGGCGACCACGGTGTCGTGGCTGCGTCCGCGACCGATGCGGTCGCCGTGCCAGGCCACGCTGTCGCGCCCGTCGCGGTAGTAGCACAATCCGGCGGTGACGAACGGCTCTCCGAGCTCCGGGGCGTAGTAGGCACTGAGCGCGTCGCGAGCCTGCAGCAACGCTGGGTCGGGGAGCGTGTCCCCGACGCCGTACGCCCGCAGCAGACGCGGCACCTCGACCACCGAGTCATACATTTGGCGCTGCTCGGCTCGCCAGTCCACCTCGGTCTGCAGCCGGGCGAACAGGGCATCGGCACCGCTCATCCACCCCGGCAGCACGTCGACCCAAGCGCCGTGCGCCAGCTCGTGTCGTTGCACCGAGCCGTCCAACGGTGCCACTGCGGCGGTATCGGCGGTGTCGAGCAGCGAGCTCTGGAAGTACACGGCGACACCCTACGCCGAATCGAACGCATGTTCTACCCGCCACCTGCCCCATAGGCTGGTGCCATGTCCGCCCCCGCGCCCGCCGAGTCGCCCTATGAACGCCTCCTCGACCTCGTCGATCGGCTCGCCTCCGACCCCGATCTACCGATCAACGCCGACACCGAGCGCACGCTCGAGCAGATCACCATCGAGGCGCTGGCCGATCACAGCATCGACCGCGAGCTGCACCTGCGCGATGTCGTGCGATGGCTCGTCGCCCTGGTGCACGGGCATCGCGCCGTCCGCGTGAGTCACCCCGAGGTCGACGGCGATGAGGAGATCGCCCTGATGCGGGTGCTCATCACTCGCTGGCTGCACCCGGCCCGTCGCGACGCCTGAGCCTCAGGTCTGCGAGCCGCGCAGCTGCGCCAAGTACACCAGCGCGGCCACGGTACCGATCAAGTTGAACACGCCCAACGGTGCCGGAAAGACGATGTGCGCCAGGAGCGCCAACACCAAGATGATGGTCCAGCTGCGCTTGGGCAGCGTGTCGTGCGACAAAAAGGACGACGGCGAACGGCCCAGGCAGTCGACCAGCGCGAACCCCTTGACGACCAGCAGCACCACGGTCAGGACGAGGGAGATGCCACCTTGCACACCGGCGAAATCGAGCATTCGCTCAGCCTAGCGAGCCAGACAGCACCAGAGGCGGGCCCCCGGGGGGACCCGCCTCTGGTGATGGTGCTGGTGAAGATCAGGCCTTCTTGGCCGGAGCCTTCTTGGCCGGAGCCTTCTTGGCCGGAGCCTTCTTGGCGGCCGGCTTCGTGGCGGTGGCCTTCTTGGCCGGGGCCTTCTTGGCGGCCGGGGCCTTCTTGGCCGGCTCCGGCGTCTTCTTGACGGTCGTGTCGACCTTCTCGGCAGCCTTGCGGGCCGTGGTGGGCGCCTTCGAGGTCACCTTGGTGACCTGGTTCTTGGCGTCCGTCACGAGCTGCTCAGCGCGCTTCTGCGCGTCATCGGCGAAGCTCTTGGCGGTCTTGGTCGCGTCGTCGACGCTGTTGTCGACCGTCTTGCGGATGTCCTCGACCGTGAGGCCCTTGGCCTTGGCGAAGACGCCCTCGGCCTGCTTCTGCAGATCCGTGTAGGTCGCGGTGGCGGTGCCGACGGCGGTCTGCACGAGGCCCTCGGCCTGCTTCTGCAGATCGGCGACATCGATCTTCTTGAAGGTCTCGGGCAGGCCCTTGACGTCCTCGACGATGGACTTGAACTGGGCGTTGATCGTGGTGGTGATGGTCATGCATCCTCCTGGTTGTCCGCGCCCTGTGGCGCGATGTTGGCTTCGGTGACTGTGGCGGCCAGCTCGCTGTCGGAGGCGTTGTCGAAACCGACGAACGAGCGGTAGATGTCAAGCAGAGCGGTCTTCTGTCGCTCGGTCAGACGCGGGTCCAGTGCGATCGCGTCGTCCACCATCCGCGCTCCCGACTCGTCGGCATCGAGGATGCCGGCGCGGACGTAGAGCGATTCTGCTGAGATGCGCAGCGCCTTGGCAATCTGCTGCAGCACCTCTGCCGATGGACGGCGCAGCCCTCGCTCGATCTGGCTGAGATACGGATTGGAAACATCCGTGAGCTCGGCCAATTGTCGCAAGGACATCTGGGCCTGGCCGCGCTGCTCACGCAGGTACTCGCCGAGTCCTTCGACGGTGCGCTGCATGCTCAACTTGGCCATGTCTTCATTGTGCTTGCAAAAGTTAGCAGATGCAAGCCGAACTGTTTGCGACGTGCGTCACAGCCGGAGATGCGTCGCGCTGTCAAGCGCTCAGAACGCCGTGCGAATCTCACCGATCGGCAGCCCGCCACCCAACACGACCGGGCGCTCCGCGAGAAAGTCCGACTGGACGCCAGCCAGCTCGACGATCCGATTCATCACTGCGTAGACCGGCCGCTCCGCACCGTCCTCGATCTTCACCGTGATCGCCGTCCCGTCCGGCAGACCCACGACATAGACGCTCTCGGCCCCCCACTTGGCGACCAGCCCGGGGACTGCCCCCATCAACGCGCGCTCGGGTCGACGCGTTCCGCTCACGTACTCGGGGTGCGCAAGCCACGCGTCGATGAGTCGGTCTCCTTCTGCTCCCGCCTCACCGCGCCGCATCGCGCCGATCGCACCGGCCAAGCTCGCCAGGCTGCACCCCAGCAACGGCGCACCGCATCCATCAGTACCCACGGCGGCGGGCGAGGATCCTGTCAGCTCGGTGAAGGTTTCGGTGATCAAGATCTGCAGAGGGTGGTCAGCGCGCAGGTAGGTGTCCACGGGCCAGCCGTTGACAGCGCACGTGAGCAGCATGGCGGCGTGCTTTCCCGAGCAGTCCATCAAGATCGGCGCACGCGTGCCCCCGGCCCTCAGCAGATCGGCGTGCTCGTGCGGATCGATGGGATACGCCGCAGGGGTCTGCAGCGCGGCTTCGTCCAGGCCTGCCTGAGCGAGGATCGCGCGAACCCCAGCCACATGAAAGTCCTCACCCGCGTGGCTGCCAACCGCCAGCGCAAGTAGCTCGTCGGCA
>NZ_JBAVCB010000167.1:0-10024 GCF_049586495.1 Aeromicrobium sp.
TGCTCGGCGATCTCGGACCACCAACGCTCGACGAGCCCGGCGTAGACAGCGCCACCCGTGGCGGCAGCCAACACCTCGGCCGACTGCACCGCCTCGGCCATCACCCAGTGGAATCGCTCGCGCACGACGGGTCCGCCCTCCCAGTCGGTCGTGTAGGGGAGCAACGGCATGTCGTCGTCGACCGCATCGGCGGTGGCCCGAGCGAACAGGTGCTCGGCGGCATCAAGACGCCAGGAACCGGTGTCGTCCAGAGCGGCATCGAGCTGGACCATCAGCCGAGCCCACTCGAAGGCATGGCCCGGCGTCGCGCCGAATGGTCGAAAGGGGTCGTTTGGCCGGTCTCCGTTGAGGTCGAGCACCGGGTTCCAGTCCGAGTCGAAGTGCTCGGGGATGCGCCAGCCCTGCTCACGGGCCGTGGTTCCGATGATCCGCTCGCAGATGGCCTCGGCTCGTTCCCGCCAGATGGTTTCGCCGGTGACATCTGCCGTGAACAGGTAGGCCTCCACGGTGTGCATGTTGGAGTTGGCGCCCCGGTAGTCGTCGACGGACGACCAGTCGCGCGACCGCTCCTCGACGCACCGCCCGGCCTTGGCGTCCCAGAAGCGTGCGGCGTGCACCTCCTGGGCCTCGGCGAGCAGGTCGGGCGCTCGGAGAATTCCTGCGGACGTGGCCGTCGCCCCTGTGAGCAGCACGAAGGCGTGTCCGTAGCACCGCTTGCCGTCGTCGGCGATGGTGCCGTCGGGCTGGATCGCGTCGAACCAGCCGCCGTGCTCGTCGTCGTGCAGCACCGTGCGCAGTGCCGTGACTCCGTGCGCCGCGAGGTCGGCGGCGCCCGGGGTGTCCAGAAGTGCCGCGATGGAGAACACATATGTCATGCGGGCGTTGATCCACAGCGTGAGACCGCGGCTCGGGTCGTCGTGACCTGTGTCGTCGAGCCAGCCGAAACCGACGTCTCGCCGAGCACGGCTAGCGACCTTGAACAGCTGTCGCCGCCGGTCATGCCGCCATGCCGCTGATCCGGGCGTCGCATCGAGCGCAGGCACGCCTTCAAACTAGCGAGTCCGTCCGGCCGGTCAGTTGGCACGGTGCCCGACAATGGCTCCATGTCCTCGCTGGGTCGACGCGCCAAGCTCTCGATCGCGGCCATCGTGCTGCTGATGGTGGGTCTCTCGGCGGCACCGGCGATCGAGGCGCGGATCGAGGGGGTCACGGGTCGGCCGGTGGATGCGCGTTCCCAACCGCTCTCTGCGCCGCCGGTCGTCACGGTCTCCGGGCCTCACGAATTCGTGAGCACCGTGAAGGGTCGTCCCGTCCGATACGACCCGTGTGCGCCCATTCACGTGGTGGTCAATGAGCGAACCGCCGTCGAGGGTGCGGACCGCATGCTGTCCGAGGCCCTCGACTCGGTGGCGGCTGCCACGGGACTGACCTTCGTGAACGACGGATACACCGACGATGCTCCGTCGCCTCGGCGCGGAAGCTCGCCGGGATCGCGGGGCCCCGTGCTGGTCGCATGGAGCGATCCCGAGGAGTCCGATGCGCTCGAGGGTGCCGTGGCGGGCGTCGCCGGAAGTGTGTCCACCCGGGGCAGCCAGTGGTTCGACACTGGTGCGGTGACGTTGGACGGGCCTCAGCTGGGGCGGTTGGTGCGGCAACGGTCCGGGTATGCAGCAGCGCGGGCCGTCGTGCTGCACGAGCTGGGTCACCTCGTCGGTCTCGATCACGTCGACGCCGAGGGTGAGCTGATGCAGCCCGAGGCCCAGCCAGACGTCACGGACTGGGGTCCTGGCGATCGCGCAGGTCTCGCCGCGCTCGGCGGTGGAGCCTGCCGCGACTACTGAGTCATGCTCACCCGGTCGTCACAGGGTCGGCAGGGTCAGCTTCTGGTTGAGGCTCCCCAGCTCGATCGTCACCGGCGTCGGGGTCAGGCCGCCGCGGTAGTTGGTCGATCCGCCGGCCACGATCAGCTTGATCTGGTGGCCCGTGGCGAAGCGGTGAGCGAACGCCGGCATCGTGACCTTGAACGGCTGCGAAGCATCTGGCACACGTACCGGGGCGACCAGATTGCGGATGATCTTGATCGATCCATCAGGTGCGACGTCGGCGATCTTGACGAACAGCACCAGCTTCCCGGGATCGGCGAGCTGGGTGATCGCGGCCGTGGGTGCCGAGACCTTCAGGTCCAGGACAGGCTGGCCGACCACGTCGATGGGCTTGCTCAACGTCGGGGTGCTCCACTCGGCGAAGGTGCCGGGTGCATCCTTCTCCGGCAGCGACGCGGGATTGCCCACGACGTCGAACCGGTCGGAGGACGTGGGAGCGCCTGCCGGGGGGGTGGTGAACTGGACCGATCCGGGCGTCACGGGACCTGCATCCGGGGTCAGGGCGCCGTTCCCGGAGAGCGTGAACGTGTCCTTGGTGCCGACCGGGAACGACGTCGACTCCGCGTACGCAGGCTTGGCGTTGCCGGTGTACGCCACCCAGTTGCGGAAGTAGGTGAACTCCGGTCCGGTGCTCGCCGTGGTCGACTTCATCAGATAGTGGTCGAACCAGTCCGACACGCGCTTGGCCAGATGCTGGGTCGTGGTGTTCAGGTTGGAGAAGTCGATCTCACCGGGTGCGTTCGGGCCGGAGTGTCCGCCGTTGAACCACACCATCTTGACGGGGGTCTTCTGCTTCTTGAGGCCCTGGTACGCCGCGATGCCCTCGTTGAGGTTGAACAGCGTGTCGGACTGACCCTGCATGATCAGGGTTGGAATGGTGACCTTCTTCATGTAGCTGCTGAGCGAGGCGTGGCGCAGGGCGGCGGTCGTTGCTGCATCAGCGGTTCCGGTCGCTCCGGAGTACGCCAACGACGGGCACACGAATGTCGCGAAGTTGGGGCAACCGATCACGCGCGTCGGGTCGGTCGGAGCGTTCTGCACGCCGTTGAGCAAGCCGAGGCCGGAGAATCCCAGCGCCCAGGTGGACTTCGACGCACCGGGAGTCGAGGTGGACACGCCGGTGGTCTGCGAGGTGTTGTTGGGCACCAACGAGTACGAGAGATCGGTCCAGGTGATCAGCGGGATGATGGTGTCGATCCGCTTGTCGACCGACGCTGCCGCGTACTGCACCTGGCCGCCGTAGGAGCCGCCGATCATGCCCACGCGAGGGTCGTGTGCCGTCTTTCGCCCGGCGTTGTCCTTGCGATCACGGGTCACCACGGTCAGGGGCGGTGCCGGCTGGGTGTGCGCATCGTCCAGGAACGCGATTCCGTTGCTTCCACCCAGGTAGGAGACCAGCTGGCTGGCCGCCTTGCCGTCGAAGTCGGGGTCGTCGAGCGTGATCTTGCAGTCTGACCCGCCAAAGCCCAGGCCCGAGTAGCTCAGCACGGCGTAGCCGCGCTCGGAGAAAGCTCGGCCGACGCCAGCCTGGTCGTTCTTGGAGCCGCCGAAGCCATTGGTGGTCAGGATCGCCGGCACGGTCTTCTTGGTGGTTGCGGACTTCGGGAGGTACAGGTCGCCCACGATGTCGCACTCGGTGTCGTCGTTCGGTCCAACGGCCACCTTGAAGTGCAGCGGGGTCACGGTGAACGACTCGTCAGCGAACGCGCTGGTCGCGGTCAAACCAGCCAGCCCGGTGGCGGCCAGGGCCGAGGCGGCGACAGTGGATGCAAGACGACGAACGCGCATGGTGCTCCTGATGTATGGGGCGGCGATCGCCCTACCCAGAAGTAACAACGCCGTTACGTGGCTCAGGTCACGCGAGATTTGATCCTGATCAGCGATGACCGTCGAGATAGAACCAGTTTCGGTCCTCGCGGACGAACCTGCTGACCTCGTGCTGGGTGCCGCTGCCACGGGGCCCCTTGCGGAACGCCTCGAACTCAACCGTGCCGGTGGTGTCGAACGGTGTGCCGGCGTCGGTGGCCAGCACATCGAGTCGGTACCACCTGACGCTCTGGTCCAGCTCGAGCTGGACTGGGCGCGTGCTGTGGTGCCACGTTCTGAGCAGATAGGCGGTGTCGCTGAGGGCGAAAGCGCTGTACCTCGACCGCATCAGCTGCTCGGCGGTCGACGCCCGCGCCTCGCCAGAGTGCAGTAAACCGCAGCAGGCGTCGTACGTCAGCCCCGTCAGGCAGGGACACCGCGGGCTCTGGGTCACCAGGCTCCGCTGATCGGCACCGGCTGCCGCAGGACGTTCTCGGCCGCGCGGTGTCCGGAGCGGAACGCCGCGGTCACCGTCGCCGGGTCGTCGGTCCAGGTCGTCTCACCCGCCAGATGCAGCACACCACCGACAGGCCTGGCGAGCAGATCGTGATCGTCGGGCGAGGATCCGACCGCCATGTAGGCGTACGAACCGAGGCTGAACGGGTCGTCCTGCCAGCGGGTGACCAGCGTCTGGACGGGTTCCTCGACCCGCTGACCGTAGATACCCCGCAGGGCGTCGAGCACCGACGCGACGATCTGCTCATCGGTCCACCCCCGCGTCGCCTCGGCGCTGGGTCCGGCAGCAAAGGTGAGCAACGTGGGCACCCCGTGCACACGGGTGAGGTCGTACCAGGAGTGCCACCACAGGCCAGCCGGCCCCTGCTGGCGAATGGCGTAGACGTCCTCGTCCCAGAAGGCGCTCGAGAAGCTGAGGAAGATCTTCTCGAATGCGTTCATCCGCAATCCGGCGAGCGCCTGCGCGTGCGTCGCCGGAAGGGGTGGGTCGAAGCCCAGCTCACCGGATTTCAGCACTCCGACCGGAACGGTCACGACAGCTTGATCGGCGTGGAATTCACCATGGTCCGTGACGATCTCGACTCCGCCAGTGTTCCATCGCACCTGCCGCACGACGTGGCTGAGACGGATGTCGAGGCCGTGGGCCAGGTGGGTGGGCAGTGCGTCAAAGCCTTCCGGGAAGACGACCTCGTCACCGTCGACGGAGTCGTCGTCGAGACCATGGGCGTCGAGCAGGTCGGCAATGACCCCGTACTGCTCCTCGGACCGATGGCGCAGGAACTCGCGCACTCGCTCGGCCCGGTCATCGGACCAGCCCAGGGTGCCGAGCGTTTCCTCGATCGCCTCGCCGAAAGAGGTGCCCGGGCGTGATCGCTCCACCGTGCTGGCAAGTGCGACGTCGGCCGTCCGGATGTCTGTGCTGAACGTGGCCGCTGCGTCGGCGTCGAGCCGCATCCCGTCAGCGTCGTAGTACGCGATCGGCCGGCCGTCCGGCTGGTAGCTCCCCATTGTGAACTCGACAGCGGGCATGCAGAACGCCCGCACGGCGTCGGCAAGCGGGTTCTCGCTGATGCCGTGGATCCACGAGGCGCCGCGGTCGATCGCGCGGCCGGACTCGCGATCTGTCCAGACCCGCCCGCCGACCCGATCACGGGCCTCGAGAACGACCACCCGCTGCCCTGCGATCGCCAGCAGCCGAGCTGCGGTCAAGCCTGAGACGCCACCACCCACCACGATCGTGTCGAAGCGGGTCACGGTGATCAGACCTTGGAGTCGTCCGGTGACGTGTCGTCGTCCGGCACGATGTCGGTGGCCGTGTCGCTCAGGTCTCCGCCGCTCGGGTTCGCGTCGCTCAGTGCGGCAATGTCCTCCGCCGGCTCCACGGTGGGCGCGTCCTCGACCGCCACGATCTTCGCCGTGGCTCCGGCAGCACCGGCCTCCTCCTCGCGCGCATCCTGCTCGACGGGCTCGGACTCGTCCGGGACGTCGGTGACCTCTTCGGCTGGTGCGCCGTCGGGATCCTTGGTCGCCGGAACCTCCGGCTGGTCATCGAACTCCTCAGGCACCGACTCGGTCTCGGGGTCGTCGGTGTCGCCGGGCTCGGGTCCGCTGGAGGGTTCGGCGGCATCGGTGGCCACCGGACCGACATTGGCCCAGGCAGCCTCCTCCTTGTCGCTGGCATCACGATCGTCGACGTCGCCCTCGGCTGACGCCTCAGCCGTGGCTTCCACGGCGTCCTCATCGGCGCCTGCCTCGACCCGCTCAGGCTCGGACTCGTCGGGGACGTCGGTGACCTCGTCATCGGCCGATGCGGCATCGGTGGCCACCGGACCGACATTGGCCCAGGCAGCCTCTTCCTTGTCGCTGGCGTCGCGATCGTCGGCTGGCTCCTCGGTGTCCTCTGGGGTTGCCTCCGGCTCGGTGTTTGTGGTCGCCTCCGGCTCGGTCGTCACCGGATCCGCTGCACCTTTGGCGTCCACCTCGACGTCGTGCGCGGCCGCGGCCTCGGCGTCGTCCGGTGTGTCGCCGGAGGTCTCCTCACCCTCGGTGTGGGCCTCGGCGGCTTCGCCGACATCTTCGGTCGCAGAGATCGAGTCGGGGTCTGCCTTGTCCTCGGCATCTGGCTCCGCCTCGGTCGCCTTCGCCGTCGCAGCACCGGCAAGGGCAGCGTCCGTGGTCGCCGTGTCGTCCTGAGCTGGAGCATCCGTGCGCTTGATCGAGGCCAGCAGCATCTGGGCCACGTCGAGCACCTCGACCTCCTCGCGGGCCTCGCCCTCGCTCTGCTTGAGGGCCAGACCGTCCGACAGCATGACGCGGCAGAACGGACAGCCGACCGCGATCTGGTCGGCGCCGGTCGCGATCGCCTCCTCGGTCCGGTTGACGTTGATGCGTGAACCGAGGTTCTCCTCCATCCACATGCGCGCCCCGCCGGCGCCGCAGCAGAACGAGGTCTCGGAGTTGCGCGGCATCTCGGTGAATTCTGCTCCGGGGATGACCTGCAGCAGCTCGCGAGGGGGCTCGTAGACCTGGTTGTGACGGCCCAGGAAGCACGGGTCGTGGTAGGTGATCTTCTTGCTGGCGGCACCCTCGGCCGGAGCCACAGGCTTGAGCTTGCCCTCGCGCACCAAGCGGTTCAGCAGCTGCGTGTGGTGCACGACCTCGAGCTCGACGCCGAACTCGGCGTACTCGTTCTTGAGCGTGTTGAAGCAGTGGGCGCAGGTGGACACGACCTTCTTGACCTTGGTCTCCTTGAAGACCTCGGCGTTCTCCATCGCCAGCTGCATGAAGACGATCTCATTGCCAGCCCGTCGGGCGGGGTCGCCGGTGCAGGTCTCCCCATCGCCCAGCACGGCGAAGGAGACGCCTGCGGTGTCCAGGAGCTCGGCTACCGCCTGGGTGGTCTTCTTGGCGCGATCCTCGAACGCGCCCGCGCAGCCGACCCAGAACAGCCAGTCGACCTCGTCGAGCGACTCGACGTCGACACCGACCTGCTTGACCTCGAAGTCCAGGTCCTTGGCCCAGTCCATGCGGGTCTTGGGGTCCATGCCCCACGGGTTTCCCTTGCGCTCGAGTCCTTTGAAGATGTTGTTCAGCTCGGACGGGAAGTTCGACTCGACCAGCACCTGGAACCGGCGCATGTCTTCGATGTGGTCGACGTGCTCGATGTCGACGGGGCACTGCTGCACGCAGGCGCCACAGTTCGTGCACGACCACAGGACCTCGGGATCGATCACGCCGTAGGCGGCCTCGTCACCGATCAGCGGACGCTCCAGCTCCTTGACCTGCTCCTCGGTGCGTTGATCCTCGGGGATCTCCAGCAGTGCCGCCTTCTCGTAGGCGTGATCGCGCAGACCCATCACCAGCAGCTTGGGCGACAGGGGCTTCTCGGTGTTCCACGCGGGGCACTGGCTCTGGCAGCGGCCGCACTCGGTGCAGGTGGAAAAATCGAGGATGCCCTTCCAGGTGAAGTCCTCGACCTTGCCGACCCCAAGCTTCTCGAAGTCCTCTTCCTCAAGGTCCTCCATCGACTCCACGGTCAGCGGTTTGCCGTCGATGTGGATCGGCAGGAGCCCGCCCAGAGCGGTGCCGCCGTCGCTGCGGCGCTTGAACCAGATGTTCGGCCACGCGATGAAGCGGTGCCAGGCGATGCCCATGGTCAGGTTGCGGGAGATGACCGCCAGCCACACCATCGCGAGCACGATCTTGAACAGGGCGACGAAGTAGATGATGTTCGTCAGGCCTTCCTCGCCGGCCGAGCCGTACAGGGCGTCGCCGAGGTACGAGGAGATAGGGAAGTGACTGCGGCCGCCGTTCTCGCCGCCGGTCGCCTCGATGAACCGGTACTCGGCGCCGCGGACGAACAGGATTGCCGCTCCCTCGAGCATCGCCATGGCCTCGACGAAGTAGGCCTGCCAGAACGTGGATCCAAAGAAGCGGCTGTCACGACCAAGGCGTCGTGGGTGATTGCGTTGGCGCACGGCGATCAGGTAGACGATGCCTATCGTGCTGAGCAGGCCGAGGGCCTCCGCGGTCCACTCGTATGGGTAGAAGTGGCCAATCAGCGGCCACACGAACTCGGCATCGAAGAGCTGGAAGTACGCCTGCAGCACGGCGGTGCTGAGGATGATGAACGCCAGGTAGACGAACCAGTGCATGAGGCCGACCCAGCGACGCTGGAACATCCGGGTGTGCCCGAACGTCTCGATGAACATGTTGACGGTGCGTCGGGCCGGGTTGTCGCGGCGACCCACGATGGGCTGGCCCATCCGCATGACCTTGACCATGGTGCGCACCGCCACGACGAGCAGCGGCAGTGCCACGACGGTGACGAGGAGGGAAAGGACAATCGCGACGACCTGCATGGAGGCCTCTTTTCCGGTGCAGACGGACCCTGACAGTAGGCCTGACACTAATCGTTCGGGACGACGCAGGAGCGGTTAGGGGACCCAAACCGGCATCAGTTTCGCGGGTGCGTGGTCTCGCCGCGCACCGGGACGAGTCCGATCGCTGCCAGCGGGAACACCGCGACCGCGGCGAAGGCCCAGCCATACCCGGCTTCAGTCACGACGGCGCCGACGGCGGGTGGGACCGCTGCGGAGGTCAGGAATTGACCGGTGTTCTGGGTGCCGAGCGCCCGGCCGGACCAGAATGGCCCGCTGATCTCGGCCACCGAGGTGAAGGCCAGTCCGTTGTCGGCCACCGTCACGACGGTGGCCACGACCATCAAGGTCACCGCCAGCACGGTGCCCTCCAGAACGCCGAGCGCCAGCATGGTGGCGGCGGCGGCCACGGCGACGAGCCGCATCGGCCCAAGTCGACTGCCGACGTGGTCTGACCACGCGCCCGCAGCAATGCGACCGGCCGACCCCAGCACCTGGGTGCCGCCCACCAGCGCGCTGGCCGAGAACGTCGACCACCCGCGCTCGTCGATCAGCCACACGAGCATGTAGGTCCAGACCGTGAACTGCGGGATCACCAGCAGCATCGAGGCGACATGGATACGCCACAGGCGGTCGTCGTTGCGATATGGGTTCGCCAGGTGCACGACCGACTCCGCCGCCGCGCGATCGGGGCGCGGCGGATCAACGACCAGCCACCACACCAGGGCCGCCGAGGTCCCGCAGAGAACGGCGACGGCGACGAAGGCCGGGGCCAGGCCGCGACCCTCGACCAGATTCGGGATCAGCAGGGCCGCGAGGCCGACGCCGATGGGCTGGGCGGTCTGCCGGATGCCCATGGCGAAGCCGCGTCGTGCCGGCGGGAACCATCCGATGACGACGCGACCACTGGCTGAGCTGGTGCTGCCACCGGCGGCGCCGCCGAGGAACAGGAACACGGCCAGCACCGGGATCGAGTTGGTCGATGCGGCGGCTGCTGCAGCCATCGTCACCAGCGCCTGCCCGAGCGTCATGGAGGTGCGCTCGCCGATCCGGTCGACGACCAGACCCCACGCGATCAGCGTGAACATCATGCCGACCAGCGGCGCGGAGGACACCAGTCCCGCCTCGAACAGGCTCAGCCCGCGCTGGAGGTGCAGGTAGGGAATGAGGAACGGACCCGCACTGACGAAGACCGTGCCAGCCACCTGCGCCCACATTGACACCGCGAGCATGACCCACCGATCGGGTGTGCGGGTCGGGTGCGCCGACGTCACAGCCGCTTCTTCATCCCGACGTGGGCTAGATCCTCTGGCCCAGCATCCCGGACCTCGAGACTCATGCCGGTAGGCAGCCCAGGTGGGCCAGGGCCTCGCGCACGAGCGCCCCCCGGCCGCCTTCCATCTCGTCGAGGATCTCCGGACGCATCAGCTCCGACGGGGT
>NZ_JBAVCB010000168.1:0-5582 GCF_049586495.1 Aeromicrobium sp.
GGCAGCAGCCGACAAGCTGGCCACCGAGCGAACCGAAACCGTGGAGCAGCGCAAGAAGCGCGTCGCCGAGGCAGCCGAGGCCAAGAAGAAGGCGGCACGGGACAAGGCGTCAGCCGAGTTGGCCGAGGCCAAGGAGTCGAAGAAGGCTGCGGCCGAGGCGCAGGCCGACGCCGAGGTGCTCACTGACCTGACCGACGCCAAGAAGGCAGAGCGCACACAGGACTGATCAGTCCACTCTGATGACAGAGGCCCTGACCGGCATGAATTCGGTCAGGGCCTCGTCACGCGTGCCAGCGCCGGACATGACCCGAAATGGGGGGCAATGCCCGAACGCGACCCCCGGGTCCCGCACACTGGACCCATGGTTTCCCCTGCACCTGCCGTCACCGACCTCGACGTCGACCAGCGGCGGGAGCCGACCACGACGTGGCTGGTGGCCCAGGCCAACATCGCAGCCAAGACGGCGCTGCTCATCATGCTCGTGCTCGTGCTCGTCGACCCGTCATGGGGCAATCTCGAGGGCAAGGCACCCGGACCGCGGGCTCTCACCTACCCGATGCTGGCATTCATCCTGCCCGTGTGGTGGCTGGCGCGCGGCCGGCTCCAGCCCTATCCGTGGGTCGCCGATCTGTTGGTCACAGTTCCCTGTTTCAGCGACGTGCTGGGCAACCGGCTCGATCTCTATGACCAGATCGTGTGGTTCGACGACTGGGTTCACTTCATGAACACCGGCCTGCTCAGCGCGGCCTTCCTTCTCCTGACGCGCCGGAGCAGTGAGACTCCCGGCGCGATTCTCGCGCGGTCAGTGGCCTTTGGCCTGTCGGTGTCCCTGCTCTGGGAGATCGGCGAGTATGCCGCGTTCATCACGACCTCGAGCGAGATGCCGACGGCCTACGCAGACACGTTGATGGATCTCTCCCTCGGTTGGCTGGGAGCTGTGACGGCGGCCGTCGCCGTGATCGTCGCGCGACGACAAGCCTCGCTCAGGTCAGAACTGTGAGGACGCCGGGCAGGACCTTCACGACGGCCGGGGCCGCCGTTGACGAGGGCAGCATGCCGAGCGGCTCGCCATCTCCGCCCATGGGCACCGAGGGCGTGCCGCTGATCTCCACGGTTGCGCCCCGCAGCACCTTGACCTGATCGAGCAGCACGTGCCCGCCGTCGTACACCTTGGGCAGCGCCCTCATCATCTGTCGCCGTGAGGATGCCTCGATCACGATGACGTCGAGCTGGCCATCGGTCACTGAGGCTTCCGGCGCGATGTGCATGCCCTTGCCGTAGTAGCCGGAGTTGGCAATGACGACGGTGGCAGCCAGATGGGAGTGGCGCATCCCGTCGACGACGACCTCGAACTGGCATGGCACGTAGGTGGCCATGGCGTGAAGGCTGGCGTAGGGGTACTGCAGCTTGGCCGGCATCCACCGGATCTTGTCGACGATCTCTCCTGCGCGCGCATCGATGCCGGAGTACACCGAACCTGCCACGAGTCGGGTCTCGCTGCCGGGCAGGTCGATCGAGATCAAGTCCGTGGGGGTCTCCGACCCGTTCAGCAGCGTGGCAGCGATCTCATCCGGCTCTTCGGACAGCTGCAGCATCCGGGCGAAGTCGTTGCCTCGGCCAGCCGGGATCATCCCCAGCACACCATCGAGCTGAGCCACGTGCCCGGCCATCGACGACAGCATCCCGTCGCCGCCCACCGCGACGATCACGTCACCGCGCGCGACACCGGCCTCGATCAGGTCGACCGACGCCTTGGGCCCGGGCGAGTACGTGACCTCGACCTCGGCACCGGCGTCGCGCAACAGACGCGCCACCGGGACGACGGCCGCTGGAGCGGCTCCGCCCCCAGACAACGGGTTGACCAAGAACGAGAAGGACCTCACGGGATCAGTATCCCCGGGTTGAGGATCCCAGTCGGGTCGACGGCGTCCTTGACTCCCCGCAGCATCGCCACGCCGACCGGACCGATCTCGCGGGCGAGCCACGGCTTGTGGTCGGTGCCGACGGCGTGGTGGTGGGTGATCGTGGCGCCAGCATCGATCATGGCGTCGGATGCAGCCGACTTGGCCGCGATCCATCTCCCCAGCGGATCGTCGCCCGATGACGTCGCGATGGTGAAGTACAGCGAGCATCCGGTCTCGTACACGTGCGAGACGTGGCACAAGACGATCGACCCCTCGCCCAGGCTGGCTTCCAGCGCGGCTTTCACGTCGGTGTACAACCGGTCAGCGTTGGACCAGAACGTGGCGGTCTCCATCGTCTCCACCAAGACACCGACGTCAAGCATCGAGTCGCGCAGATAGGGGGCATGGAAGCGTCCCTCCAGCCACGACTGACCCCGATCCTCGCCGAGGGACGAGCCGCCCAGGTCGGTCAGGGTCGAGGCGATGAGCTCGCGACGTCCGTCGATCGACGCGCCTTCGTGGCCGACGATCATCAGGCAACCGGTCACGCCCTCGCCACCGACGTCGGACTGGCTGGCCAGATTCAACGCCGTCTCCGTCTCGTCGGAGAGCCGGATGATGGTGGGCAGGATCTGGTTCTGCGCCAGGTGCCGCATCGCGTCCCGACCGGCGGTGAACGACTCGAAACGCCAGGCTTCGTACGCGGTCTCGTTCGCAGCCGGGCGAACCCGCACCGTGACTTCCGTGATGATGCCGAAGGTTCCCTCCGAACCCAGCACCAGCTGGCGGAGGTCAGGTCCAGCCGCGTTGGCAGGCGACGAACCCGCGACCAGCTCGCCAGCCGGAGTCGCGAGCCGCAGTCCGACCACCATCTGGTCGAAGCGGCCGAATCCGGCGCTGTTCTGCCCGCTGCTGCGGGTGGCTGCGAAACCACCAATCGTGGCGTACTCGAACGACTGCGGAAAGTGCCCCAGACGCAGGCCGTGCTCGGCCAGGGCCGCCTCGGCCTGCGGACCGCGCATGCCCGGCTGCAGGCGCGCCGTCATCGAGACCGGATCGACCTCGAGCAGCTGATCCATGCGCACCAGGTCGATGCTGACGAGACCGGCGAATCCCTCCCGGGCGGCCACCAGCCCGCCGGTGACGGAGGTGCCCCCACCGAACGGCACCACGGCGACATGGTGCTCGGCGGCCCACCCGAGGAGTGCGTCGACCTCGTCGGCAGATGCCGGTCGCACCACGGCGTCCGGAGCGTCGGACACGTCACCGGCGCGGGCCTTCAGCAGATCCGGGGTGGACTTGCCGCGCGTGCGGAGGCGTCGGGTGTGGTCGTCGACATGCACGTGCTCGGGTCCGACGATGTCGGCCAGCGTGCCCAGAAGATGGGCAGCGAGCTCTGATGACGGCATCGTGACGCTGTCGACCGCCGGGGTGTCCACCGCCCCGAAGGCCAGTTCGACCAGCTCGCGGGTGGATGCGGGCAGAGGCTCGGCGTGAGCCGCGTCGCCCCAGCGCTGGGGGTGCATGTCATGGGTCATGCGTTACAGTGTTACACATGGCGTCCACTCGTAACAAGGACCGCATCCTCGATGCGGCTCGGGAAACGATCCTGTCCTCAGGCTGGCGGCGCGCGACCGTGACCGACGTTGCGCGGCGCGCTGACGTCTCCCGCATGACGGTCTACCGCACCTACCCGGACATGCAGTCGATCCTGGCTGACCTGATGACGCGTGAGTGGGTCGGCGAGATCGACCGCGTCCTGTCTCAGATCGATGACCGCGGCAACGACTCGGCCGACGTGATCGCCCGACGCTTCGGTGCTGCGGTCGCAGCGCTGCGCCACCACGAGCTGTTCCGCCGGATCGTCCGCGATGACCCCGAACAGCTGTTGCCGTACCTGATCGACCGGCGGGGCCGGTCTCAGGATGTCTTGGTGTCAGTGCTCGCTGAACAGATCGCGACGGCGCAGGCTACCGGCGGCATTCGCGCAGACCGTCCCGAGCTGCTGGCACGCACACTCATCCTCATCGCGCACGGGTTCGCGATCTCCGTCGAGACGATGACGGACGACGAGCTGACAGTCGACGAGTTCGATGCCCAGCTGACTGATCTCATCCGGAGGTATCTGACCCCATGAGCCACATGCAGGCAGGACTTGCGGGAGCCCCACGCTCCACCGATCTCCTCGTGATCGGACTCGGCGTCACAGGTTCCGGTGTGGCGCTCGATGCTGCCTCGCGCGGCCTGTCGGTGCTGGCGGTCGATGCCCACGACGTCGCGTTCGGCACGTCCCGGTGGTCCAGCAAGCTCGTGCACGGCGGGCTGCGTTATCTGGCCAACGGACAGGTGGGAGTCGCCCGCGAGAGCGCCGTCGAGCGCGGGATCCTGATGGAGTCGACCGCTCCGCACCTCTCGCACCCGATGCCGATGCTGCTGCCCCTGATGTCGAGCGTCTCAGGTCCTCAGGCTGCCCTCGCGGCGACGGGGTTCCGCGCCGGCGATGCGCTGCGGCTCAGCGCCGGAACGAGCGTCGAGACCCTCCCCCGCCCACGTCGGATCTCTCGCAATGAGACGCTGCGGCTCGCACCGTCGTTGCGCCGCTCCGGGCTGCGGGGTGGACTGCTGAGCTGGGACGGTCAGCTCGAGGACGACGCCCGCTTCGTCACGTGCCTGGCGCGGACCGCCGCAGCGCACGGAGCCGTCGTGCGGACCCGCGCGCGCGTCCTGTCCGCCACCGGGTCCAGCGCCGTCCTGCGTGACGAGCTGACCGGCACGACGCACGACGTGACAACACGCGCCGTCATCAACGCCACCGGCGTGTGGGCTGGCGACCTGGACGACTCCGTCAGCCTGAAGCCGTCGCGCGGGACGCACCTGGTGCTGCGAGAGACGACCCTGCCGGGCTTGGCCGCCGCCCTGACGATTCCCGTTCCGGGCACCACCAGCCGATTCGTGTTTGCACTCCCCCAACCCGATGGGACCATCTACGTGGGCCTGACTGACGAGGAGACCGACGGCGAGATCCCGGACGTCCCCGAGGCCAGCGAGGGCGAGATCGGATTCTTGCTGGACGTGGTCGGCGCCGCGTTGGAGAATCCATTGCGACGCACTGACGTGATCGGCACCTTTGCCGGGCTTCGCCCGCTGCTCGACTCGGACGGCTCCACCGCCGATCTGTCGCGCAAGCACGCTGTGCTGCGCTCGGCCACGGGCCTCGTCACGGTGGTCGGCGGGAAGCTCACGACCTACCGGCAGATGGCCGAGGACGCTGTCGACGCTGCGGGCCTGACGCAAGCGCCGTGTCGGACCCACTCGCTTGCTCTGCTGGGTGCGGCCCCGCGGGAGGAGCTGGCTCGCCTTGAAGAGCCTGCGCGACTGGTCCGCCGCTTCGGCACCGAAGCCTCGCTCGTGCTGACCAATGCCGTCGAGGTCAGCGGGCTGAGCGAGGACGAGCTGCTGACACCGGGCCCGCTCGGCGTGACGCTCGCCGAGATGATCTTTGGGATCACGCACGAAGGCGCTGCCGACGTCGACGACCTGCTGGACCGGCGCACCCGGGTGGGTCTGGTGCCCTCTGATCGTGCCCTCGCGCTGCCCATGGCCGAGCGAGCCTTCAGCCTGGTGTGATCAGACGGCATGCCTCAGAACACCGGCTTGCCACCCGTGACGCCCAGCACC
>NZ_JBAVCB010000169.1:0-12000 GCF_049586495.1 Aeromicrobium sp.
ACGATGTGCGCGCCGCCGGTGGGGAATCCGTGAACGATGCGACGCCGCACGTCCGTCATCACGCCGAGCACTCCCACCACCGGGGTCGGCAAGATGGGGGTCTCGCCAGTCTGGTTGTAGAACGAGACGTTGCCGCCAGTGACCGGGATGCCCAACACGGCACAGGCGTCCTTCAGTCCGTGCGTGGCCTGCTCGAACTGCCACATGACGTCCGGATTCTCCGGAGACCCAAAATTCAGACAATCGGTGACGGCCAGCGGCTGCGCGCCGGTGACGGCCACGTTGCGATAGGACTCGGCCAGCGCCAGCTGCGCGCCGGCGTACGGGTCGAGCTGGGCGAAACGACCGTTGCAGTCGGTCGAGACCGCTACCCCGAGGTGGGTCTCGGCGTCGATGCGCACGACACCGGCGTCCTCGGGCTGCGCCAGCACGGTGTTGCCCTGGACGTAGCGGTCGTACTGGTCGGTGACCCAGGACTTGTCCGCCATGTTCGGCGACGTCACGATCGCCAGCAGCTGGTCGCGCAGCTCATCGCCAGTGCTCGGTCGGGGCAACGCCTCGGCTGCATCGGCCTGCAGAGCATCCTGGCCGGCCGGACGCGCGTAGGGGCGGTTGTAGGTGGGACCGTCGTGCGCCACCGACCGCGGCGGCACGTCGACCACGGTCTCGCCATGCCAGTCGATGACGAGGTGATCGCCGTCGGTGACCTCGCCGACCACGACCGCCTCGACCTCCCACGTCGCACAGATCGCCATGAACGCCTCGAGGTCGGCCGGTTCGACGACCGCCATCATGCGTTCCTGGCTCTCGCTCATCAAGATCTCCTCGGGCGAGAGCGAGGAGTCGCGCAGCGGCACGGTGTCGAGCTCGACGTGCATGCCACCGTCGCCGGCCGACGCGAGCTCGCTGGTGGCGCACGACAGCCCCGCGCCGCCGAGGTCCTGGATGCCGTTGACGACACCGGCGCTGAACAGCTCCAGGGTGCACTCGATCAGCAGCTTCTCCATGAACGGATCGCCGACCTGCACGCTCGGCCGCTTGGCCGGTCCGGTCTCGTCGAAGGTCTCCGATGCCAGCACCGAGACGCCCCCGATGCCATCGCCGCCGGTTCGCGCACCGAAGAGGACAACCTTGTTGCCCACCCCCGACGCGAACGCCAGGTGAAGGTCCTCGTGCCGCAGCACGCCGACGCACAAGGCGTTGACCAGCGGATTGCCCACGTAGGTCGGATCGAACACGACCTCGCCGCCGATGTTGGGCAGGCCCAGGCAGTTGCCGTACCCGCCGACGCCAGCCACGATGCCGGGCATGACGCGGCGTGTGTCAGGAGCATCCAGTGGACCGAATCGCAGCGGGTCCATGATCGCGACGGGACGGGCACCCATGGCAAGGATGTCGCGGACGATGCCGCCCACACCAGTGGCGGCCCCCTGGTACGGCTCGACGTACGACGGGTGGTTGTGCGACTCCACCTTGAACGTCACGGCGTAGCCCTGGCCGATGTCGATGACCCCAGCGTTTTCGCCGATGCCGGCCAGCGTCTTGCCGAGCGGAGTCTCCTGCGGCAGGTCGCCGAACTTCTTCAGGTGCACCTTGCTGGACTTGTACGAGCAGTGCTCGCTCCACATCACCGAGTACATCGCCAGTTCCGCTCCGGTGGGGCGGCGGCCGAGGATCTCGCGGATGCTCGCGTACTCGTCCTGCTTCATCCCCAGCTCAGCCCACGGCTGCATCTGGTCAGGAGTGGCGGCGGCGAGATGGACGGTGTCGAGCGGGCGGCCTGCAGTCACACGGAGAGCCTATCGTCGAGGCCCATGGCCCTCGGGGTCAGGATTCGCTGGGTTCATCCGCCACCACCGGCGAGAGCACCGCATGGCGCGACGGCCCGGCGCCATCCAGGGGAGAACCATCCGAGAATCTGTCACGCGAGAACGGCGGGTGAGTCGGTGCACGTGACGCGTGTCGCCGAGATGGTGTCCGAGGTCGGGCCTACCGTGGAACGCATGAACCCTGACAGCGTCGTGAGCCTCGGCCTGGCCGTTGTCTGCGAGACCTGTGAGTCAGAGATTGATCTGCTTGACGGATCGGCTGACCACGGGGTCTGCCGCCACTGCGGAATCGCCTTCCTGCTCGACTCCGGCGCCGTCAGGTCGTCGGCCTGATCGTCAGATCGAGCCCGCGAGGGCGCCAATGGCCGACAGTGCTGCGACAACGATCGAGATCGGCACGAGCCAGGCGGCAGCCACCGACAAGGTCACCGTGGTGCCAATCTTCGGCGGAGCGAAGTAGCGCGCTCGGGGCAGCTCGCCCACCTGCTGGACCCACGTGGCCGGCAAGGTGGCACCGCGCCACAGGCCTCGCAGGCGGCCGAGGACTCGCCACCCGTCACCGCCGGTGATGTCGCGGAACACGGCCCCGGCCTGCTGGGTTCGGCCGGTCAGGTTGACCATGACCCGCAGCTCGGCGGCCAGCACTTCGGGGTCGGCGACTGCGTGCAGCACCCTGTTGCGCCGCACCGCGAAGGCGCCTGCCACGGCGGCCATCAGCAGGCCGAGGCCAAGGATGACCCAGCCCATCGATCCGTCAGCGGCCCATCCGATCATGATCGTGGCGATGATGAACGGGCCCGACAACCACAGGAGCGCAGCGGTGGGCCAGCGCATCAGCCGCACGGCCGACGTGATCACGACTGCCGCTCGTTGGGCCGATTCGCCCGTCGTGTCGTCGATGCGCTGCGCTGCCTCGTGCGCGGCGCGGTTGACCTGCGACGACCACCGCCCGGGATCTTTGCTCGGGGTGTCCATGTCTCCATGGTAGGCAGCCGCCCGGAACCGGTCCGGCTACCATGCAGCATGCCCAGGTGGAGACCCGTTATTGCTCTCGCGGTCGTCTCGGGTGCGGCGATCTGGCTGCTCGAGCCGAACTACCTCGATCTCCAGACGTCCGCGACGCCCGATGAGTTCCTCGGCGTCCTCGGTGGCGGGCAGCGTCGAGCCATGGCGGCGGCAATCGCCGACATGGTGTTCGCCCTCAGCTACGCCCTCCTGGGCGTCATGGCGTTCGGTCAGGTTGCGTACGGCGTGGCCCGGGGCATCGGCACAGGCCTGATCATCAGCGCAGCCGCTGCCGATGAGGTCGAGAACGTCATGGTGCTGATGGCCGCCCGCGACGGGAGTTCTGTCAGCGTGTCGACCATCGATGTCATGGGTACGGCTGGGTCGGTCAAGTGGGGCCTGCTCACCGCCTCGGTCGTCCTGCTGATGGCGCTCGCACTGCAACACCGCCTCGCTGATCGGTCCTAGAAAGATCGGCCACTAGGCTGCGGCCGTGGCCATCGCTCTGTCTCTTGTCTCGGCCCTCGCGTATGGCATCGCGGACTTTCTGGGCGGCATCTTCGCCAAGCGGGCCACGCCGTGGCAGATCGCGGTGGTGGGGCAGTCGTCCTCTGCCGTGTGCGCGCTCACCGCGGTGGCCCTCTTCCCGGGTGATCCGACCGCCGCTGACCTCGGTCATGGCGCGATCGCTGGACTGGGCGGCGGATTCGGGGTGGTGTTCTTGTATCGCGGGCTGTCGACCGCACGGATGAGCGTAGTCGCCCCGATCTCGGCGATCGGGGCCGCGCTGCTGCCGGTGGGGGTCGGCCTGGCCTCGGGTGAGCGCCCGGCGGCGATCGCGGTGCTGGGCATCGCATTCGCCTTCCCCGCCATCGCGCTCATCTCACGGGTTCCCGATGCCGACACCGCGCATCGTGGGGGGGTCGTCGACGGAGCCTTGGCGGGTCTCGGCTTCGGTGTGCTGTTCGTGTTCCTCGGACAGGTCAGCGATGGCTCGGGATTCTCGGCGCTCGCCATCTCGCAGGTGACCTCGGTCCTCGCGGTGATCGCCACTGCGACAGTGCTGCGCGCGGCCTGGGTGCCGCGCGACGCCGTGGCGTGGCGCGCGGTGGTCATGGGACCGCTGGGCGCCACCGCGCAGGGGGCGTTCCTGTTCGCCAGCCAGCAGGGACTGCTGTCGGTGGTATCGGTCATCTCCTCTCTCTATCCAGCAACGACCGTGCTGCTGGCGGCGGTGCTGCTGCGCGAGCGGATCCTGCGGTGGCAGGGCGTCGGTCTGCTGCTGGCCGCTCTCGCCGTCACCTTCGTCGCCTTGGCATGACCTACTTGAGAAATTTGGAGGTGCTGCGGTCCTTGAGCACCTTGCCCCCGGTCTGGCAGGTGGCGCAGTACTGCAGGGACGAACCGGAGTAGACGACCTCCCGGACCAGGTCGCCACACTCTGGGCACGGCTGACCAGCCCGGCCGTGCACCCGCATCCGGGTGCGTTTGCTGTCCTTGAGCTCAGCCGCTGGTTTGCCCCGCGCCTGATCGACAGCATCGCGCAGCACCTGCTGCAGGGCGTGCTCGAGCCGATCGATCTCCTCATCGCTCAACGTGTCAGCCAGGGCAAACGGCGAGAGCTTGGCGACGTGCAGGATCTCGTCGCTGTAGGCGTTGCCGACGCCGGCGATGATCTTCTGGTCGCGGATCAGCCGCTTGATCTGCATGTGGCGTCCCAGCAGCGGTCGCAGCTCGAAGCCGTCGACCAGCGGGTCGGGCCCCAGCGCAGCGATGCCCGGCACGTCTCTGGGGTCGCGCACGATGTACATCGCCAGACCCTTTCGAGTGCCTGCTTCCGTGACGTCGAAACCTTCATGCGGGCCATCCCCACGATCGATCCGCAGGCGGGCGGCCAGTGGGCCGTTGCCCATCTTGATGCGAGCCTCGGAGAACGACGTCGACCACCGCAGCCACCCCGCCTTGGCCAAGTGCACCACGACGTGGATCCCGTCGACCTCGATGTCGATGAACTTGCCGTGCCGGGCCACTCCCGTGACGGTCAGTCCCGCCAGTGACTCGACCGGCGGATCGAACGTCTTGAGCACCGAGAACGACCCGAGCTCGACACCCGCCACGACCGCACCCGCCATCTCGCGGTCGAGGAACTCCACCAGCGCATTGACCTCGGGCAACTCAGGCATGCCCCCATTCTGCCCACCTCGCCACTCGCGGGACAGCGTGCGCCGTGCGAGAGGGTCAGTCGGCCTCGGTGAAGAAGGTCTGCATGCCGGGCCAGGAGGCGGTGCGCGCACCGCGGCCGGTCAGCACGCCGAGGTGACCACCGGGTGCCCGCACGATCTGAGTGCGCGCAGCACCCGTCACGAGGTCGAGCAGATGCACGACGGCGGGCTCGGGTGCCAGCGTGTCGTCCGTGCCGGCCACGACCAGAACAGGCACCTTGATCGCGCCCAGATGCACTCGACGGCCGGCCATCTCCATGGCACCGGTCGCGAACTCGTTCGAGCGCATCACCACGTGGTAGAGCTGCCCGAACGTCCGTCCGGGATAGGCGTACATCGAGTCCATGAAGCGGTCGACCGCCTCGAGCTGAGCCAGGAAGTCACGGTCGTCGGCATGCATCAGCATCGCGAACGGCTTGGTCAGGAACTTGTCCAGGGCGGACAGCTGAAAGCCTGCGCGAGTCAACCACGCCGGCACCCCGCCCATGGCACGGTAGGCCGGACCCACGAACCGTCCGATCACCCGGTCCACGGGACGCGCCAGTGCGAGCAGAGGTACCTCACGGAGGTCGAACGGGCTGGCCACAGCGGTGACCGAGGCGATCGGCAGCTCGGGGTGCGCAGCGGCGGAGAACATCGTGAAGATTCCGCCGAGGCTCCATCCGGCGACGTGCACGTCAACCCCGTCAGCGTGTGTCGAGGTCGCCTCGATGGCAGCCGGCACCACTGAATCCACCCAGTGCTCGATCCCCTGGGTGCGATGCTTGAACTCGACGGCGCCGTAGTCAGCGAGATAGACCGGCCGACCCTGGTTGACGAAGTACTCCACGACACTGCACGAGCGGCGGAGGTCGAAGGCCAGCGCGGGGGCAGCCAACGGCGGAACGAACAGCACCGGCTTGCCGCGGGTCGTGACCCCCGGCACCGAGGTGTACCGATACAACGTGAAGTTGTGTCGTTTCTCCACGATGTCGCGAGGCGTGCGAGTCAGGTCCGCAATCGGTCGTCGCCGTACTTTGTCGCCCACGTTCTCAGCCACCGCACCGAGATCACGGGGTACGCGCAGACCGAGCAGTGCCATGCGGCGATCCTCCCAGATCAGCAACCGCCGGGCGATCTCAGCCGATGAAGGTCAGCCACAGCAGCACCGCATTCAGTGCGATGACCACGCCGGCGACTCCCGCGGCCGCGATCGTGGTGGCTGCCCGGTTCACGTGCTCGCCCATGACGTCGCGGCGGGCAGTCAGCACGACCAACGGCACCAGCGCGAAGGGGATGCCGATCGACAAGACCACCTGGGATATCACGAGGGCCCGAGTCGGGTCCGCGCCCGCCAGCAGCACCACCAGAGCCGGGATGAGGGTGACCGTGCGGCGCAGGAGCACCGGTACCCGCAAACTCAGCAGACCGCTCATCACCTCGGCGCCGGCGGCACTGCCCACCGAGGTGGAGGCCAGGCCAGATCCCAGCAGCGCGACGGCGAACAGCAGCGCGACGCCTGCACCCAGCTCGGACGTGACGACGGCGTGCACGCCCTCGAGCGTGTCGGTGCCGGGTAGTCCATCCAGGCTGGTCGCGGCCACGACGAGCAGCGACAGGTTCAGCACCCCGGCCAGCACCAGCGCCAGAACCACATCGGTTCGCGTCGCCGAAAGCAGCTCACGCACGCTCAAGCCGTCCCCGCGCTGTCCGAGTCGTGTCGTGGTCAGGCTCGAGTGCAGGTAGATGACGTGGGGCATCACCGTCGCCCCGATGATGCCCGAGGCGAGCAGAAGGCTCTCGCTGCCCTCGAAGCTCGGCACCAGACCGCCGGCGAGCGGCCCGACCGCCGGTGGGTCGACCACCAGACCGGCGAGGAATCCCAGGGCGATGAGGGCGAGAAAACCGATGATGACTCGTTCGAGCGCTGGCTGACCCCGCCGATCACCGATCTGCAGGATCAGCATGGCCACCGCTGCGGTGATGACTGCGCCGAGCGGAAGCGGCAGATCGAACAACAGGTACAGCGCGATCGCTCCGCCCACGACTTCGGCCAGATCAGTCGCGATGGCGATGGTCTCGGCCTGCGCCCAGTAGGCGAGGCGAGACCGTCTCGGCAGCCGTTGGCCCAGATGCTCTGACAGCGACGTCCCCGTGACCATGCCGAGCTTGGCCGACAGGTACTGCACCAGCACGGCCATGACGTTGGCCAGCACCACGACCCACACCAAGGTGTAGCCAAACTGCGAGCCCGCCGTGACGTTCGTGGCGACGTTGCCAGGGTCGACGTAGGCGACCGCGGCGATGAACGCGGGACCCAGCAGGCCGATGCGCGGCGCGCGGGGCTTCACGGTCACGCCCACCAGCATCTCCCATCGTCCCGTCGACCCGCCAGCCGGTGCTCCGGCCAGCCTGCAGAGATCACGAGGACTTCGCGTTCACCTCGTAGGACGTGTTCGTCGACTCGAAGAAGTTCACCAGCTGAAGGGTGTCGTTCGCGGTCGCCATCCACTTGGCGGGGTTGGCCGCGTCGTAGTGCGGCCCGAAGCCCAGCTCCTCGAGACGGCGGTCAGCCAGATAGCGCACGTACTGGTTGATGTAGTCGGCGTTCAGCCCCAGAATTCCGCCCGGCAGCAGGTCGCGGTTGTAGGCCTCCTCCATCTCGACGGCATCGATGACCATCTGCTGGATCTCGTCAGCGAACTCCGGCGTCGCGACGTCGGGGTTCTCCTCGAGCACCGTCAGAATCAAGTTGATTCCGAACTTCAGGTGCAGGCTCTCGTCGCGCACGATCCAGTCGATCAGGGAGCCGAAGTTGCGCAACAGATTTCGCTGTCGGAAGCTCAGCGCCACCATGAACCCTGAGTAGAACCAGATGCCCTCGAGGATCACGTTGTAGGCCACGAGGTTGCGCACGAAGTCCTGCTTGCCCTCCGTGGTCGTGATGTCCAACGTCTGCTCGGTCATGCGCTTGATGTAGCGCACCTCGAACTCTTCCTTGGCCGCCATCGACGGCACCGTCACGTGCGACTCGTACGCGGCCTCCCGATCGATCGGGAAGGTCTCGAGCACGTACTCGAAACTCATGCAGTGATTGGCTTCCTCCCACATCTGCTTGGCCAGGTACAGGTGGCACTCGGCTGCGTTGACGTACGGGTACACGCCGAAGGCGAGCGCCTTGTTGACCAACAGCTCGTTCGGGTTGAAGTAGCTCATCAAGAAGGTCAGGGCGTGCCGCTCCTCGTCGCTCATGCGCTCGAAGTCGCCCAGGTCCTCTCCCAACGGGATCTCGTTGGGGAACCATGTGTTCGCCACAGCCTGGTCGTACAGGTCCATGGCCCACGGATACGTGACGGGCTTGAGCAGGAGCCCCTGCTCGATGCCGGTGCCGAGGATGCCTCGTGTGCGGGTGGGTGTCTCAGTCATGCAGGTGATCACTTTCTCAGACGGGCAGGGTCGTGGGTCACTGGCAGGAGTCGCACTCGAGGCGCTCTTGGGGGTCGACGGGGCATGCGGCTCCATCGACGATCTCGAGCTCGGCCACGTCCTCGGGGACGACCGCGGTCGCAGCCGGGGTCGAGCGCGCAGCGCCGAAGCCGCGACGCGCGCCACCACCACCCGCCGGTGCTGTGCTGGCGGACTTGTTGACCTTGACGGTGCTCTGCTCGGCGGTGTGGCGCGGCATCATGTGCAGGTAGTACGTCGTCTTGACGCCCATCCGCCACGCGGCTGCGTACAGCTCGACCATCTCGCCCACGTCGCGGCTCTGCAGGTAGATGTTGCGACTGATGGCCTGATCGATCCACTTCTGCGCTCGGGCTGCCACGTGCAGGAAGGCGTAGGGAGACAGCTGAAAGCTGGTCCGGTAGATCTCGGTCAGCTCGGTCGGAACCCCCTCGACCTTGGACAGATCACCTTGCTGGCGCAGCAGGTCCTCGCGCACCGTCTCCCACAGACCCAGAGCACGCAGGTCTTCGACCAGGTTGCGGTTGACCTCGAGGAACTTGCCGGAGCTGGTGGCGCGGCTGAAGATCTGGCTGAACTGGGGGTCCAGACCCGGTGTCGTCCCCGCGACCAAGCCGATCGACGCGGTCGGTGCGATGGCCATCAACGTCGAGTTGCGGATGCCGACCTGCACTCTGCCCCGCAGCACGTCCCAGTCCATCTGGCTGGAGCGGTCGACCTCGACCGGCACGCCACGATCGGCTTCCAGCAGGTCCAACGAGTCCAGCGGGACCATGCCCTCGCTCCAGCGCGATCCCGCGAAGTTGGGGTAGGCACCCCGCTCACGAGCCAGGTCGCAGCTGGCGTCGATGGCGTGCCAGCTCACGAACTCCATGATCTGGTCCATCAGGTCGTAGGACTCCTCGGACTCGTAGGAGTAGCCGAAGCGCTCGACGATGTCGGTGAATCCCATGACCCCCAGGCCCAGCGCCCGATTCTGGTCGTTGGAGTGCTCCGACTCCGGCACCGAGCTGATCGTGATGTCGATCAGGTTGTCCAGCTGTCGGACCGCGAGTCGGGTGGACTCGGCCAGCCGGTCCCACTCCATGCGCGCCGTCTGGCGTCGCCCGCTGACGTGGCGCGAGAGATTGATCGAGGCGAGGTTGCAGACCGAGACGTTCTCACGATCCTGCGGCAGGGTGATCTCGGTGCACAGGTTGGACAGGTGGATCGTCCCGGTGTTGTGGTTCAGCGCACGCGTGTTGATGGTGTCCTTCCAGGTCAGCCACGGGTGCGACGTCGACTGGAGCGACACCAAGATCGCGCGGAACTGCTCGCGCGCGCGCATCTTCTTGTGCCGCAGCCCGCCGGCGTCGGCCAGAGCCGCGTACTCGGCGTAGCGGCGAGAGAAGTCCTGCCCGTACAGCTCGACCAGATCGGGGGTGTCGAGCGGGTCGAACAGGTACCAGGGCTCGTCGTTCTGCACCCGCTTCATGAACTCATCAGAGATCCAGACCGCGGTGTTGGCGGTGCGCGTGCGCCGGTAGGGATCGCCGGAGTTCTGCCGCAGGTCGAGAAACTGCGCGAAGTCGAGGTGCCAGTTCTCCATGTAGAAGCACAGAGCGCCGAACTTCTTGCCGCCGCGGCTGATCGCGCGCAGCGTCGAGTCGATCGTGTGCATGAACGGGATGGGGCCGGTCGACGTGGTGTTGTTGGACCTGATCGGTGAACCCTCCGATCGCAGCTTCGTCACCGACAGTCCGATGCCGCCCGTGCCCTTCGTCAGCCACATCACGTCACGCACGCTCTTCGCGATGTGCTCGATGTCGTCCTCCATCTGCATCACGAAGCAGTTGGAGAGCTGGCTGTACGAGGTTCCGGCGTTGACCAGGGTGGACCCGGCCGCGAGGTACTCCAGCCGCGACATCTTGTCGTAGAAACCGATCGCCGCAGCGGTCGGATCGGCCTCGTTGAGGCAGAGCCCCATCGCGACGCGCATCCAGAAGAACTGCGGCACCTCCAGCGGGGTGCCGTCGGGCTCGCAGATCATGTAGCGGGTCCGCATCGTCTGGGCGCCGATGTATCGGATCAGGTCGTCGCGGTCAGGGTCCAGAGCAGCACCCAGCACCTCGAGGTCGAACAGCTCAGCCAGTCGGGCGTCCAGCAGACCGAGCTCCACGCCGCGCAGGATCGACTGCACGAACGCTGGTCCGTGGAAGGCGTACACCTCGTCGCGCGTGACGCCCTCGCCGAAGATCTTCTTGTACAGCGTCTTGACCAGCAGTCGCGAGGCAATGGTGTCGAAGGCCGGATCGTCCTTGACGTTCTGCAGCGCGACACCGACCACGGCCTCGTCCAGCTGCTCGCTGGTGATGCCGTCGAACAGGGTGATCTCCAGCTCTGACTGCAGCTGGGTGACCCGGGCGACCGTGTCGTCGAGTCCGGCACTGGCCTCCTCGATCGAACGGGCGATCTCGTAGCCGTCGTACGGTGCTCGACTGCCGTCGCGCTTGATGACGAAGATGGACATGCAACTCACCCCTCGTGAGCTCGGTCTGAAGCAGATCCACGAGCACGAAGGGTGGAGGAGACGGTGGCCCTCACGGAACGCGCGACGACCTGATCCCCTGACCGTCCCACGCGGTCGCGGACCCTCGTCGCCATTGGAGCGACAAGGCACTGGCAGGTCTTCGGACTCATGAGCCAGACGCAGGTGCGTCGCCTACTGGATGTCGCTTCCCAGACTCTCGTCCAGTGCTGATGACATCGGTCGTTCCCACTTACCGCTGCGGGGCAGTCCCGGAATCTCACCGGGTTCCCTGTTGCCACGACTCCCCTGGATGAGAAGGCGAACCAGCTGCGTGAGCCACTGTATATGACGAATCACACCGATGTAACCCCTACATCTTGTGTTCTCGGCCGATCCAACCAAAAGACCGCCGCCGCACCGAAAAGTCGGTGGGGCGGCGGTCTGCGGTGCTGCAGGGACGGCGTCAGCGGCTGTTGCGGCTCCGATTGCGATTGCGGTTGGGGTTGCTCGCGCCGCCGCGACCATTGCCGCCACTGCGATTGCCTTGCGGACGCCCGCCACGATGACCGCCGGAGCGGCCCCCGCTATTGCCGCCGCCACCGCTGCGACCGGCAGCCAGTGCCGGTGCCTCGGTGCCCGACGTGGTCAGCGAAGCGGCCGTCATGGGCGACGGGGCGGTGGCTGCACGGTGGTGGCGCGCTGTGACGCCGGCCTTGTTCTGCAGCATCATCACGTCGCGCAGCGCCTCGGGCGTGGTCATGGTGACGACCGAACCGGACTCGCCGGCACGCGCCGTGCGGCCTGAGCGGTGCATGTACGCCTTGTGCTCGGCGGGGGCGTCGTAGTGGACGACCAGGCCGATGCCGTCGACGTGGATGCCGCGTGCGGCGACGTCGGTGGCCACGATGACGCTGGCCTCGCCCTTGCTGAAGCGGGCCAGGTTGCGCTCGCGATTGCGCTGGGACAGGTCGCCGTGCATGTCCACGGCGTC
>NZ_JBAVCB010000170.1:0-23093 GCF_049586495.1 Aeromicrobium sp.
GTGCACGACACCGTCACCGACGACGCCGTCGACCTGTCGTGACCTGACTCACCCTGCGCTGGTGGCGCGATGTGCCGCTCTGCGGCTTATAGTTGCGTAGTGCAACAGACTGATCTCGAGGAGCGCTGGGTTCCTACACCGGAGCTGACGCACCGCGAGATCCTCGAGATCCTGTTCGGCCTGCTGGCGGCGCTGTTCACAGCCATCTTGAGCTCGACGATCGTGTCGAATGCGTTGCCCACCATCATCGCCGACCTCGATGGCTCGCAGATGCAGTACACGTGGGTCGTCACGTCGTCCCTGCTGGCCATGACGGTCTCGACCCCGATCTGGGGCAAGCTGTCGGATCTGGTCAACAAGAAGACGTTGGTGCAGATCTCGATCGTCATGTTCGTGGTCGCCTCCATGGCGGCAGGCCTCTCGCAGTCGGTGCCGCAGCTGATCGCGATGCGGGTCGTGCAGGGCGTCGCGATGGGTGGGCTGACCGCCAACGCGCAGTCGATCATCGGCTCGGTCATTCCACCGCGTGAGCGCGGCCGATACAGCGGCTACATGGGCGCCACGATGGCCGCCGCGACGGTGAGCGGGCCGCTGCTCGGCGGCATCATCGTCGACACGCCAGGACTCGGCTGGCGCTGGACGTTCTTCGTCTGCGTGCCGTTGGCCGTCATCAGCCTGTTCGTCCTGCAGAAGTACCTGCACCTCGCCACGGTGCGCCGGAAGGTCTCCTTCGACTATGCCGGCGCCGTGCTGATCGCGCTCGCCGCGAGCCTCCCGCTGCTGTGGGTCACGTTCGCCGGCGACTCCTTTGCCTGGCTGTCGTGGCAGACGGCGGCACTCCTCGGAGGGGCGGTCCTGGCGGCCGTCCTGGCCGTGCGTGTCGAGCTGAGGCATCCCGAACCTCTGGTCTCGATCAGCGTCGTGCTCGAGCGCACCACCGCGCTGGCCATCATCGGCAGCATCTCGGTGGGCATCGCGATGTTCGGTGGCTCGGTCTTCATCGGCCAGTACTTCCAGATCGCGGGCGGACACAGCCCGACCGAGGCGGGCCTGCTGACCATCCCGCTGATGATCGGCTCGCTCGTGGGCACCATCACCTCGGGCCTGCTGATCACCCGTTTTGGGCGGTGGCGGCGCTTCCTCGTCATCGGCTCGGTCTCGCTGATCGGGGGAATGGGCCTGCTGGGCACCCTCGACCACCACACACCTGAGTGGCACGCCATGGTGTTTCTCGCCTTCGTCGGTGTCGGCATGGGCATGCTCCTGCAGAACTACGTCCTGGCCGTCCAGAACACCGTCGGCGTCAGCGAGGTCGGCTCGGCCAGCGCCACGGTGGCGTTCTTCCGCTCGTTGGGGGGTGCCGTGGGCGTCTCGGTCCTTGGCGCGATCCTGGCCGCGGAGGTCAGGGCCGATGTGTCGACCGGGCTCGCCGCACTCGGTACCCAGGGCCGCACCGGGGGTGGGTCGCTGCTGGACGTCGAGAACCTGCCGGCTCCGGTCGCCGAGATCGTGCGATCGGCCTACGGTGACGCGACCGGCACGATCTTCCTGGTCGGCGCCTTCGTCGCGGTGTTCAGTCTCGTGGCGGCGCTGCTGATCCGCGAGGTACCGCTACGCACCACGATCGACAAGCGGGACGAGTAGCCAGTGGTCAGGTGCGCCCGATGCGGCGACCCGGCTGCAGATGCAGCGCATTGCGTCGCCGACGGCAGTACTCGATGCCGATCAGGCCCAGGCCGAATCCGGCCAGCGCGGTCCACAACCACCACGTGCGACCGTCCTGCTCCAGCGTCCCGAGGAACGGCAGCATGGCCACCGCCACGACTCCCCACACGATGGTGCCGACGGTCATGGTCCGGACGCCGTCGACATCCATGGGCTCGACCTCGGCCACGCGGTGCGTCGTGTTGCCGATCTCGAGCTCGGTGATCTCCGGGCGCCCAAATTCGTGACGACGTGCAGCGCGGTCAAGACGAGCAATCTCGCGCGAACCCATCTTGCGCTCGACCGTCTCGGGGCCGTCGCCCTCGTGGATGATCCAGTCGTCGGTCACGCTGTCAGCGTACCTGTCATGCTGGAGAGGCCATGAATCCGCGCCACCGACGCCTCCTGATCCCGGGACTGCTCGTCGCACTGCTGGTCGTGGTCGTGATCGCATCGCTGGCAGGCCGCTCGGACGCCGCCGCCGACGACGATCCGATGCAGATCAGCGTCATCGATGACCCGCGGATCGTCGAGGCCAGCGGGATGGCACTCAGCGTGCAGTTCGACGACCTCGTCTACCTCGTGAACGACTCGGGTGAGTCGCAGATGATCTACGCCGTGCGGATCTCGACCGGCGCCGTGGTGGGGGCGACGACCGTGACGAACGGACGGTGGAAGGACAGCGAGGCGCTCTCGATCGACGATGACGGCACCCTGTGGGTGGCCGACACCGGCGACAATCTGGAGCAACGTCAGGATGCCGCCCTGTACTCGTTCGCCGAACCCGGTGAGGGCGATCAGACGGTCACGGCGAAGCGATATCCGTTGACCTATGAAGGCGGCCCCCAGAACGTCGAGGCGCTCTTGATCGAGCCGAAGACCGGGGGCAAGTACCTCATCAGCAAGGGCTTCGCCGGCGCCAGCGTCTTCGCCGTGCCCGACCCGCTGAGCCCCGGGAGCAACGTGGCCAAGCGGGTGACCGATGCTCCGGCGGGCGTCACGGATGGTGCCTTCACCCTCGATGGATCGCGCGTTCTGCTGCGCACCTACGCCGACGTCCGCGAGCTCGACCCCTCCGACTGGGACGAGCGGCGATCGATCGCGTCGCCGCCGGTGCAGCAGGGCGAGACGCTCGCTGCCGAGAGCGGCGGCCGCACCTTCTTGATCGGCAGCGAGGGCGCGTCATCGCCGTTGATCCGGGTCGCGATACCTGCTGGAACCGACCCCAGTCCGACGGCCACGGCGGGCCCGACCGCCTCACCGGTGCCGGTCGACGCCAACGGCGATCCGCGCGCTTCGCAGGGCTTCGCGGGGCGCGCTTGGTTCGGCGCCGGCTTCGGGCTGCTGGTGCTGCTGGCCATCAGTTGGTGGGTCGCCCGCGGGCGCTGAGACGGGTCTGGGAGGGTTTCTCCAGCGATGTCGACGCAGGAGGACACATGAACACCAGGCTGGACGAGTACTTCCGGATCAGCGAGCGCAACTCGACGATGGCTCGAGAGGTCCGCGGTGGCATCGTCACCTTCCTCACGATGGCGTACATCATCGTGCTCAATCCGATCATCCTGGCCGGCGTCGCCGACGCCGACGGCCGCTACCTGGGTGGCGGCACCGAGCCCGGCTCGGGCTTCGCCACCATCGCCGCCGTCACGGCGCTGGTCGCCGGAATCTTGACCCTGGCGATGGGCCTGGTCGCCAATTTCCCGCTCGCCCTCGCCACCGGTCTGGGCCTCAATGCCTTCGTCGCGTACTCGGTCGCCACGCAGATGACATGGGCGGACGCCATGGGCCTGGTCGTCCTCGAGGGACTGATCATCCTGGTCCTCGTGCTGACCGGATTCCGCAAGGCAGTGTTCGATGCTGTGCCCCGCGAGCTCAAGACCGCCATCGCCGTCGGTATCGGCTTGTTCATCACGTTGATCGCGTTGGTCGACGCTGGCTTCGTGCGCACGACCGGGATTCCGGCGCCCCCAGTCCAGATGGGCATTGGCAACCAGTTGTCCGGCTGGCCCGTGCTGGTGTTCATCGTGGGTCTGCTGATCATGATCGTCCTGCACGCCCGACATGTCCCGGGAGCCATCTTGATCGGCATCCTGAGCGCCACGGTCATCGCCGGCATCGTCAACGCCATCATCGACGTGCCGGCAGGCGCCGGTGATCCGAACTCGAAGGGTTGGAACCTCAACGTCCCGTCCTGGCCGGACTCGCTGTTCCAGAAGCCGGACTTCTCCCTGATCGGCGAGTTCTCGCTGTTCGGCTCCTTTGAGCGTGTCGGATTCGTGACGGCCGCCTTGCTGGTCTTCACGCTCCTGCTGGCTGACTTCTTCGACACGATGGGCACCATGACCGCGATCGGCGCCGAGGCCGGTCTGAACGACGAGGACGGCACCCCGCAGAACGCGCAGCGCATCTTGGTGGTCGACTCCATCGCCGCGGCGGCCGGCGGTGCCGCAGGCGTCTCCAGCAACACGTCGTACATCGAGTCCGCGTCGGGCGTCGGTGACGGCGCACGCACTGGTCTCGCATCGGTCGTGACCGGCCTGTTGTTCCTGCTCGCGACGCTGGCCGCGCCGCTGGTGCAGCACATCCCGAGTGAGGCTGCGGTTCCGGCGCTGGTGCTGGTCGGCTTCTTGATGATGAGCCAGGTCTCGCACATCACGTGGAGTGACGACGAGATCGCCATTCCGGCTTTTCTGACGATCGTGCTCATGCCGTTCACCTACTCGATCACGGCGGGCATCGGGGCAGGGTTCGTGACGTACGTGGTGCTGAAGGTGGTCAAGGGCAAGTCCGCTGGTCTGCATCCCTTGATGTGGATCGTGGCGGCCCTGTTCGTCGTGTACTTCGCCATCGATCCGATCTCACGCTGGGTGACCTGAGTCCTCCTAAGGTGGGTGCCATGCTGATTTCCCTGGGTGACAAGATCCCGAGCGTCGACGAGACCGCGTGGGTCGCACCGAACGCCACCGTGGTCGGCTCTGTTCACCTCGGCGCAGGTGTCAGCGTCTGGTACGGCGCGGTGCTGCGGGCCGACAACGAGCCGATCACGATCGGGGCGCGATCCAACGTGCAGGACAACTGCTCCTTTCACGTCGACCAGGGCAGGCCGGTCACGCTCGGCGAGGGTGTCTCGGTCGGCCACAACGCTGTCGTGCACGGCGCCACGATCGGCGACCACGTGCTGGTCGGCATGGGCGCGGTGATCATGAACGGGGCCGACATCGGCGCGGAGTCCATGGTGGCCGCCGGGTGCTTGGTCACCGAGGGCACTGTCGTGCCGCCCCGGTCTCTCATCGCCGGTGTGCCCGGCAAGATCCGTCGCGAGCTGACCGACGACGAGATCGCCAAGCTGCACCACAACGCCGAGATCTACGAGAGCCACCGCGATCTGCACGCCGCTGGCGACCAGATCGGCTAGAGCCGGTCGACCACGTAGTCGATGCAGTCCGTCAGCGCGGTGACGTCGTCGGGATCGACGGCGGGGAACATGCCGACGCGCAGCTGATTGCGGCCAAGGCCCCGGTAGCTGTCGACATCGACGATGCCGTTCTCACGCAGTGCGCCGGTGACGGCGTCCTGATCGACGTCGGCGACGAGGTCGATGGTGCCGACCACGTGGGAACGCTCCGACGGCGCGGTGACGAACGGGTTGGCAAACGTTGACTGCTCGGCCCACGCGTACAGCCGCGACGCGGAGTCGGCGGTGCGGGCGGCGGCCCAGTTCAGGCCGCCCTGGTCCAGCATCCAGCGGATCTGCTGCTCCATCAGGAACAGCGTGGCGATGGCAGGTGTGTTGTAGGTCTGGTCCTGGCGCGAGTTGGCGATCGCGGTGGGCAGATCGAGGAATGCGGGGATGTGGCGCCCGCTTGCCTTGATCTGGTCGGCTCGCTCGATCGCGGCGGAGGACATCAACGCGATCCACAGGCCCCCGTCGGAGGCGAAGCTCTTCTGCGGGGCGAAGAAGTACGTGTCGGTCTGGCTGATGTCGACCAACAGGCCGCCGGCCGCAGACGTGGCGTCGACGATCATCAACGCGTCGTGGTCGGCGTGATCGACCCGGGCAACCGGCACCATGACTCCGGTGGATGTCTCGTTGTGCGCCCAGCTGTACACGTCGACGTCCGGTGTGGCGTGGGGGATCGGATGGGTCGACGGGTCGGTCTCGATCGTCTCCGGGTCGGCCAACCATGGCGCGCGCGCCACAGCGGTGGCGAACTTGCGGCTGAACTCGCCGTGCACCAGGTGTTGGCTGCGTTCGCGCACCAGGCCGAAGGCGGCCGCGTCGAAGAAGGCGTGCGAGCCACCCACGCCGAGCACGACCTCATGGCCGTCAGGCAGCGTGAACAGGTCCGCCAAGCCGGACCGCAAGGACCCGACCAGACTCTTGACGGGACGCTGGCGGTGCGAGGTGCCCATGACGTCAGATCCGGCGAGCGCGGTCAGAGCATCAACGCGCACCTTGGACGGTCCCGACCCGAATCGGCCGTCGGAGGGCAGCAACCGGGCGGGGATCTTCACGCGACCCATTGTCACAGGTTCCGTCGCATTGCTCACATCCGGTGGCGGCCATCGCACGGGGTTTCGTACGATGCCCCTTATGCCTTCTGAACCGGTGTCCGACCCGGGCTTCGTCGCCGTCCCGCTCGCCCACGGTCTCGACCCCTCGCTCGAGGAGTGGGAGAAGGCCGCCGCCGGCGTGCTGCGCACGTCGCGCCGACTGGCCGAGGACGCGCCGGACAGCGACGTGTGGTCGGTGCTGTCGACCACCACGCTCGACGGCATCAGCATCACCCCGCTCGGCACCGCCGCGCTGGAGAGCCCTGAGCCGGGCCTGCCGGGCCAGGCTCCCTTCACCCGTGGATCGGCTGCGACCCACGATTTCGACGGTTGGGACAACCGCGCGTGGTTCGCCGACCCAGATGGTGAGCGCACGGCTGCTGACGTCAGCACCGACCTGGAGAACGGCATCAACTCGCTGTGGCTCTCGCTCGGCACCGGCGGCACGCCGATTGACGCTCTGGCCACGATCCTGGAACCGGTCCTCGTCGATCTTGCTGCGGTGTGCCTCGACGCTCCGCACCAGCCGATCGCGGCTGCCGAGGCATTGGCCGCCGTGCTCCGCGCCAAGAACGTCAAGCCCGCACCAGGTACCACGCTCGGCATCGATCCGATCGGTGCGTCGCTGCGGGGTGTGGGGAGCACCGACCTCGACATCGTCGCGCAGGCTGCCTCGATCGCCCAGGACGTGGGCACCCGTGCCGTCACCGTCGATGCCACCGCAGCCCATGACGCGGGCGCCTCCGACGCACAGGAGCTGGCGTACTCGCTGGCCGCAGGCGTCACCTATCTGCGGCTGCTGGTCGACGCTGGGATCGCGGTCGACACCGCCGCGGAGCTGATCGACTTCCGCTATGCCGCCACCGACCAGCAATTTCCCACCATCGCCAAGCTTCGGGCGGCTCGCCGCCTGTGGAACCGCGTGCTCGATCTGAGTGGCGTGCCGTCTCCGACGGGCCAGCTGCAACACGCCGTCACGTCTCGTCCGATGATGTCTCGGTACGACCCGTACGTGAACATGCTGCGCACCACGGTGGCAGCGTTCGCGGCCGGAGTCGGTGGCGCCTCAGCCGTCACGGTGCTGCCCTTCGACGAGCCGCTCGGCCTCCCGGAGGCCTTCGGTCGTCGGATCGCGCGCAACACCTCCAGCCTGTTGATCGGTGAGTCGCACATCGGCACCGTCACGGACGCCGCCGGCGGCGCGCACGCGGTCGAGAGGCTGACTGACGACCTCGCGCGCGTTGCGTGGGCCCTGTTCGGCGAGATCGACGCCGCCGACGATGCGGCGTCCGCCATGGACCTGGTCCGCGCCGGCATCGCGGAGTCGGTGGCTGCGCGCGGACTGCTGATCGCCCGCCGAAAGATGCCTCTGACGGGGGTGTCCGAGTTCCCGAACCTGCACGAGGAGATGCCTGAGCGGCGTCCGTACGCCGAGGGCCGTCCCGAGATCTTCCGATACGGCCACGAGTTCGAACAGATGCGGGACGCGCGCTCCGCCACGCCGGTGTTCCTCGCCACGATGGGCAGCGTCGCGCAGTACACGGCCCGCGCCTCGTTCGCCGTCAACCTGCTGGCCGCTGGCGGCGTCGACACCGTCGCGGCCGGGCCCGCCGACGACGTCGCTGCCGTGCTGGCGGCCTATGACAACTCGCCGGTGGTGTGTCTGTGTGGGCCCGACCCGTTGTACGACCTGTGGGGAGCTGACCTGGTGGTTGCCCTGCGTGAGGCTGGCGCCCGGTACGTGGTGCTGGCCGGCAGCACCGACGTCGGTGCCGACGCCACGGCCGCTGCGGGGCTCGATGCCTTGGCCTTTCTTCGTCAGATCAAACAGGAGTTGACGGCATGAGCATTCCCGACAGCTTCGCTGGCCTGCCGCTCGATCCCGAGCAGCCCGCCGCCGCGGCCGCGCCCCACGAACGCGGCGAGCCCTGGGCCTCGCCCGAGGGCATCGACGTCCAGAGGCTCTACACCGCAGAGGACCTCAACGGTCTCGACGCGCTGGACACCTATCCCGGGCAGGCGCCGTTCCTGCGGGGTCCGTATCCGGCGATGTACACGACCCAGCCGTGGACCGTGCGCCAGTACGCGGGGTTCTCCACCGCCGAGGAGTCCAATGCGTTCTACCGTCGCAACCTGGCGGCGGGGCAGAAGGGGTTGTCGGTGGCCTTCGATCTGGCCACCCACCGGGGCTACGACTCGGACAATCCACGCGTGGTCGGGGATGTCGGCATGGCCGGTGTCGCGATCGACTCGATCTATGACACCCGCAAGCTCTTCGAGGGAATCCCGCTGGACGAGATGAGCGTGTCGATGACCATGAACGGCGCCGTCCTGCCGATTCTGGCGCTGTTCATCGTCGCGGCCGAGGAGCAGGGTGTGGCGCCTGAGCAGCTCTCGGGGACCATCCAGAACGACATCCTCAAGGAGTTCATGGTCCGCAACACCTACATCTACCCGCCGGCACCGTCGATGCGGATCATCTCGGACATCTTTGCGTACACCGCCGCCAAGATGCCTCGCTTCAACTCCATCTCGATCTCGGGATATCACATCCAGGAGGCGGGAGCCACGAACGATCTCGAGCTCGCCTACACGCTGGCCGATGGCATCGAGTACATCCGGGCCGGCCTCGACGTGGGCCTCGACATCGACGCGTTCGCCCCGCGGCTGAGCTTCTTCTGGGCCACCGGCATGAACTTCTACATGGAGATCGCCAAGATGCGGGCCGCCCGCGCGTTGTGGGCGCGATTGGTCAAGGGCTTTGACCCGAAGAATCCAAAGTCGTTGAGCCTGCGCACCCACAGCCAGACATCCGGGTGGTCGCTCACGGCCCAGGACGTCTACAACAACGTGCAGCGCACCGCGATCGAGGCCATGGCGTCCACGCAGGGCCACACCCAGAGTCTGCACACCAACGCGCTGGACGAAGCGATCGCTCTGCCGACCGACTTCAGCGCTCGCATCGCCCGCAACACCCAGCTGCTGTTGCAGCAGGAGTCGGGCACCACTGACATCATCGACCCGTGGGGTGGCTCGTACTACGTCGAGAAGCTGACCCACGACCTCGCGAACCGCGCCTGGGCGCACATCGAGGAGGTCGAGGCGGCTGGCGGCATGTCCAAGGCCATCGAAGAAGGCATCCCCAAGATGCGAATCGAGGAGGCAGCCGCCCGCACACAGGCGCGCATCGATTCCGGTCAGCAGCCCGTCATCGGCGTCAACACCTACCGGTTGGCCGACGAAGACCCGCTGGATGTCCTCAAGGTCGACAACAAGGCGGTCTACGCCTCTCAGGTCGAGAAGCTGAAACGCCTGCGCGCCGAACGTTCCCCAGACGACGTGGACGCTGCGTTGGCCGCGCTGACCAAGAGCGCCGAGCGCGGCGCCAGCCGCGACGGCTCGCTCGACGGCAACCTGCTCGCCCTGGCCGTCGACGCAGCCCGCGCCAAGGCCACCGTCGGCGAGATCTCCGACGCGCTGGAAAAAGTCTACGGGCGTCACCAGGCCGTGATCCGTACGATCTCAGGTGTGTACCGCACCGAGGCTGGCCAGGCCGGCAACGTGGCCAAGGTTCTGGAGGCCACCGAGGCGTTCGAGAAGGCCGAGGGTCGTCGCCCCCGCATCCTGGTCGCGAAGATGGGCCAGGACGGACACGACCGCGGTCAGAAGGTCATCGTCACGGCCTTCGCCGACATGGGCTTCGACGTCGACGTCGGCCCGCTGTTCTCCACACCAGAAGAAGTCGCGCAGCAGGCCGTCGACGCTGATGTGCACATCGTCGGGGTGTCGTCGCTGGCGGCTGGTCACCTGACGCTTCTGCCGGCACTGAAGGAGTCGCTGGCCCAGATGGGGCGTTCGGACATCATGATCGTGATCGGCGGCGTCATCCCGCCCGATGACGTGCCCACGCTCAAGCAGATGGGCGCAGCCGCCGTGTTCCTGCCGGGCACCGTCATCGCCGATTCAGCCCTCGATCTGCTGGGCAAGCTGCATGCTCAACATCAATGACCTCGCGGACGACCTGAGGATCGGTCAGCGGTCCGCGATCTCGCGGGCCATCACGCTGGTGGAGTCCAGTCGCGCCGATCATCGCGCCGAGGCGCGTGAGCTGCTCGGGCTGCTGACGCCTGACGCTGGGGGTGCCATCCGCGTCGGCGTCTCGGGCGTTCCGGGCGTGGGCAAGTCCACCTTCATCGAGGCGCTGGGCAATCACCTGATCGACGAGGGCCACCGCGTCGGCGTGCTCACGGTCGACCCGTCCAGCATCCGGACCGGCGGCTCGGTCCTGGGCGACAAGACGCGGATGCCCACGCTCGCGGTCAGTCCTGACGCGTACATTCGACCGTCCCCGAGCGCCGGCACCCTGGGTGGCGTCGCGCGCGCCACCAGTCAGGCCATCACGGTGCTCGAAGCGGCCGGATTCGACGTCGTGCTGATCGAGACGGTGGGCGTCGGCCAATCCGAGATCACCGTCGCCGGCATGGTCGACACCTTCTTGTTCCTGACCCTTTCGCGCACCGGCGACCAGCTGCAGGGCATCAAGAAGGGCATCTTGGAGATTGCCGACGTCATCTCGGTCAACAAGGCCGACGGCGAGCGGGTGCGCGAGGCAGAGGCCACCTCGAAGGATCTGGCTGGTGCGTTGCGACTGGTCTACGCCGGCACGAAGGACCAGTGGGTGCCACCCGTGTTGACCTGCTCGGCCCTCGAGGGCACGGGAATTGACACCGTGTGGAGCCGGATCATCCGGCACCGGGAGTTCATGGGCGCCAGGGGCCTGCGCGACAAGCGAGCGCAGCAGCAGCTCGACTTCACGTGGGCGCTGGTGCGCGACGAGCTGGACCAGCGTCTGCGTGCCGATCCCCGCGTCGCCGAGATGCGTGCCGAGATCCGTGAGGCGGTCCTGTCCGGGGAGATGCCGGCGGCCACGGCGGCTGACCAGATCCTCGCGGCCTACGACGCCTGACCCGTGGTCGGTCGTCGTCGCCGATCCGTGACACGATCGGTGCATGGAACGCTCGGTGTCGGCCCACCTGCAGCTGTACGCGTTTGGACAAGCCGACATGATCTTGTCGCTGGCCGTGGCGGAGGGGCAGTCCACCGACGAGACGATGTCGATCGAGTCCAACGGAGAACCTCTGGACTCTCACGTGGTGGTGGGCCGACACGGCACCCGCCTGCACCGGTTCTCGGCGCCCGTCGGCCCGATCTTGATCAACTACCAGGCCACCTGCACCGGCCGCGCCGATGAGCCGCCGGTCGAGGAGCTCGACGTCATCGAGTACCGCCGGCCGTCGCGGTACTGCGAGTCCGACACTCTCTATGCCATGGCCCAGTCGGAGTTCGCCGGCTTGTCCGGCGTGCCGTTGCTCGAGGCGATCGGCACGTGGGTCAATGACCACCTCACCTACGTGCCGGGCGTCAGCCAGCACACCGACGGCGCTGTCAAGGCGTTTCTTGCGAGGAGGGGAATCTGCCGCGACTACGCCCACCTCGTGGTGACGCTCCTGCGCTCGCTCGACACCCCAGCGCGGGTGGCGTCGGTCTACGCGCCGGGCTTGTTTCCCATGGATTTTCACGCCGTGGCGGAGGCCTATGTCGACGGTGGGTGGCACGTGGTGGATGCCACCGGACTCGCGCCGCGCCAGTCACTGCTGAGGATCGCGACGGGTCAGGACGCCTCCGAGACTGCCTTCTTGTCACAGCACGGCGCTGCCGTCAATCTGCGGTGGATGGAGGTGCGCGCCGTGGTGGATGAGCTTCCCGTGGACGACCACACGGGTCTGGTCACCCTGCGGTGACACGGGTTTTGTCACAAATAACTAGCAAAGACTAGTCACAAAGGACTACGGGTGGTCTATAGTGGACCAGACGGTGCACCGCGTGCACCCGAGTCCATCGGGGGGTGGCTCGGTGACAGCGATGTTCCGTCCGATCGAAGGGTCGGTCGCCTCAGGGGGAGACGACCGACCCTTCGGCGGTCGGCTGGTGACTCACAGAACGGCGAGTGGGTCCAGGCTCGAACGACCGCTGTCGATCGTCCAGCCGCCGATCACCCACCGGCCCATCTCGTCTCGGAGGAAGAACGTGGCCGTCGTGGGAATCGTGAGCATGTCATCGCGCCCCGCTTCGGTGGCGAAGACCGGGATCGACGCCTGGGCGGTGAGTCGTGCGGTCAGTCGCGGGGTGGCCTTGGCGCGGTCGACGCCAACGACCACGGTTGACCACCGCGGGTTGATCCAGACCGCTCGGTCGTCGTAGCCGTCGGCGGAGTTCTTCGTGCCGTAGAACTCGTGGTCCTCGCCAGCGGACCGCAGCAGCACCAGACCGAGCCGCTTCGCCCCGGTGTTGCTGGGCGACGACACGAAATCGGCGATGCGGGATCGGTACACGGCGTTGACGGTGGTGCGCGACAGCGCAGACAGAACCTCGTCGAAATCGCCTCGTTCGTAGCTGCTGCGGGGGAGGGACAGCCGGGAGTAGCGGTGGTCGAACACGAACGAGACAGCAGCGCAGGCGGCCGACTCGACCTGCTCTCGCCCAAACTGTTCCACCGCTTCTGCGGACGCCTCGGTGGTGACGGCAGGGCACCAGTCGACAGCAGATCCGTCGACGGTCACGGCCGCGGGTCGCCCAGGCCAGGTGCCTGAGACCGATGCTGGGGCCACGTCCGACGTGGGAGCTGGTTCGAGCGGCTCTGGACTGGCCGATGGGCGTTGGGTAGGGGCTGCACGGGCGCTCTCGCCGACCGTGCCGTCGGGCGCGGTGAGGCCGATCGCCATGCTCACGCCCACGGCGGCCAGCACGATCCCCGCGACGACCGCGACAGCCTTCGTCAGCATGGGAGCAGCATAGGTGAACCGCTGGGCCAGTCGCTCGGACTATTGACACGCTGAGCGGACTCGGGTGCACAATCAAAGGATTCTCGCTCGTGCTAGTGCTTGGAGGCCCTCATGAGTGATTCTTCTGCGTCGATCATCGACGACGTGGCGTTCGTCCCACCGGGGAAAGGTCCGTGGGAACTGGAGGCGACGCACTTCAGTCGACCGTGCACCCGCATCGTCCAGCAGTGCTATGCCGAGGGGTTCGTGCGTGGCTTCAAGGAGGGGACCGAGCGCTATGGCCTGCTGCTGTCGCATCTGAAGCCAGGCGTGGCTGCTGAATTCCAGTATCTCCAGCCGGTCGCCGTCGGAGCGCCGGAGGGTGCCATGGGCCCTCCCCCCAGGCTGGTGATGATGGCGCTCAGCCGAGTCCACCCCGCGCTGAGGAAGCGGATAGACACCGCTGTCACCGCTTTCGCGGAGAGGCGCTGGCGAGCAGATCTGGAGCACTGGGACGCGGTCGACAAGCCTGCAGCGATCGAGCGGCATCTCGCGATTCAGGAGGTGGACGTCGGGCAGTTGTCCAATGATGAGTTGGCTGATCACCTCGACATCTGCATCGACCACCTGACCGAGAGCGTCTACCTGCATCACAAGTACACGATTCCGGCGTGCCTTCCCGTGGGGGACTTCATGGCTGGCGCCCACGAGTGGACCGGGGCTCCGTTGGGTGAGTTGATGGAGCTGGTGCGGGGGTGCTCTGAGATCTCACGTGGCTTCGCGGCCGAGGAACTGCAACAGGCAGTGAAGTCGTTGGCGACCAGTGACGATGCTCGGCACGTCATGATGGAGTCGGGCAGCAGCACGGATGTCTTGACCGCGCTGGCGGCCCGCCCCGACGTGGGCGCAACCGTCCGCGACTACCTTGACGCCGTGCGGTGGCGGTGTGTCGGCTATGACGTCGGAGACGCGGCTGCAGGAGAGTTGCCCGATGTCCTGCTGGAGACGTTGCGACGTTCGGTGGTCCACACCGGCGCATCGGACGATGACGATGACGATCGCGGCGTGGCGGCGTTGCGGGCCAGAGTGCCGGTTCAACATCACGCCGACTTCGACGAACGGCTCGCGGACGTGCGGCTGATGTATCGCCTCCGCGACGAGAGAGGCGTCTATGCAGATGGGTGGGCCACGGGTCTGGCCCGCCGGGGCCTGCTCGAGGCAGGGCGGCGACTGACGTCTGCGGGCCTGCTGCGGGATCCAGCCCATGGGCCGTACATGGAGCAGGCCGAGGTAAATGCGGCGCTTCGTGACGGAGTCGCTCCCGACGCCGAGGAGATCGAGAGGCGATTCACCTGGCGGACCACCAGGACCATCGCCGACGCGCCGCCGTTCCTGAACGCACTGCCAGCTCCACCTCCGCCGACGGAGTGGCTGCCGCCGAAGGCCCGCCGCAGCGCGACCGCCATCGGCATCTTCCTGCACAGCCTGTTCGATGTCCCGACCACACCCAACACCGACACGGTCCTGACTGGACTGGCGGTGAACACCGGAACGTACGAGGGTCGGGCGCGCGTGGTCGACAGCTCCGACGACTTCGACCGGATCAAGGACGGCGATGTGCTGGTGACTCGCATGACCTCGCCGTACTTCAATGTGGTGTTGCCGCTGCTCGGTGCGATCGTCACCGATCGTGGCGGCCAGCTGAGTCACGCAGCCATCGTGGCTCGGGAGTACGGCATTCCTGGCATCGTGGGGACTCGGGACGCCACGCGGATGATCGCGGACGGCGCTCGTGTCCGGGTCGACGGTGCGACCGGTGAGGTCCGGCTGCTGGGGTGAGTCCTGACCCACTGACGCCACTTGTCGATGCCCAGGATCCAGCCGTCTTCGGGGGCAAGGCAGCCCAGCTGGCGGCGGCTCTCGTCGGCGGTCTGCCGGTACCCGGCGGCCATGCCGTCGCGTGGAACCGGGTCGACGCGCTCGTGGCGACGCGTCTCACCGTCTTCGACGACGAACCCGGACCCTGGGCCGTGCGGTCGAGCGCCATCGGCGAGGACTCGGCTGCGGCGTCGTTCGCCGGCGCGCACCTCAGCGTGCTCGGCGCGGTCGGTGCGGACGCAGTGGCCGAGGCGGTCAGCCAGGTGCAGGCTTCCGCGTTCGACCCGTCAGCCCTGACCTACCGCGAGCAGCGCGGGCTGGCTGGCACGCCTCGGATGGGCGTGGTGATCCAGCGCATGGTGGGCGCCGAGGTCGCCGGTGTGTTGTTCACCCGGAATCCTGTCACCGGCGAGAATGAGCGAGTGATCGAAGCGAGCTGGGGCCTGGGCGAGACGGTCGTGGCCGGACTGGTGACCCCTGACCAGTACCGCCTTGGTGCTGACGGACGGGTGCTCCAGCGGTCCGGTGGCGAAAAGGACATGGCCCTGGTGCTGGACGCTGACGGTCACACGAGGGAGGTCCCCGTGATCGGCGATCGGGTCGAGGCGCTCTGCCTGGACGACGCGAACCTCCGCTCGCTGCATGAGCTGGCGATGGCGTGCGACCGGGTCTTCGCTACCTCGGACCACGACATCGAGTTTGCCTTCGTGGGTGGCATGGTCCACCTGCTGCAACGACGTCCGATCACGCATGGCTGAACGAAGCCGGACCCGGGGGCTTGTGGCGGCCTTGCTCACCGCCAGCCTGATGCCGCTGAACTCCACCATGATCGCCGTGGCAATCCCGGACATCGCCCGTGATGTCGGTCAAGATCCGGCCACGGTGACCCAAGCGCTGGTCGCGACCTATCTCATCGCCGCGATCGCCCTGCAGAGTCCAGGCGGCAAGCTGGGCGATCGGTTGGGACACTGGCGCATCTTCACGGCCGGACAGCTCGTGATCGCGGTCGGCGCGGTGGTGGGATTCGTCGCTCCCTCTCTGACGCTCCTGGCCATCTCGCGCATTCTGATCGCGGTGGGTGGCGCGGTCATCGTCCCGGCCACGGTTGCGCTCCTGCGCACGGAGCTCCCGGCCGATCGTCGCGGGCGCGCCTTTGGCACCTTCGGGGCAGTGATGGCACTCGCGGCGGCGCTCGGCCCCATCGTGGGCGGAGGTCTGGTGGATGCCTTCGGGTGGGAGTCACTGTTCTTGGCGAACCTCCCGGTGCTCGCCGTCTCCGCCGTGCTCGCCGCTGGGGTTGCACACCCAGTCGCCAAGGCCCGGGCGGCATCATTTGACTGGCTGGGTTCAGGGCTGCTCACAGCAGCACTCATCGTGCTGGTGGTCGGCGCCCAGCGATCCGACGCCCCGACCGCAATTCTTCTTGTGACGGCGGGAGTCGTCGCGCTGGTGCCATTCGCGTGGTGGGAGCGTCGGGCCCCGGATCCGGTGGTCGCCTTCTCCTTGTTCGCCTCAAGGCCGTTCTTGGCTGGAACGGTGCTGATCGGACTGAACAACGTGGTGATGTACGCGTTGCTGTTCGAGCTTCCCCTCGTCCTGGAGAGTCGTTTCGATCAAGGCGCCCGAGAGACCGGGCAGTTGCTGCTCTTCCTGCTGCTCGCGATGGTGGTCACGTCGCTGCTCGCAGGTCGACTCGCTGATCGCACGGGCGCCCGAGTGCTCGCTGTCACGGGTTCGGTGCTGAGCATCGTCGCCATCGCCATGATGCTGGCATCAGACTTCACGTCGCCCGGCGACGTCCGGGTGCCGTTGGCGGTGTTGGGCGTCGGCCTCGGAATGGCTGGTCCGGCCGCTCAGACCGCTTCGCTCTCGGCGGTCAGCGCAACCCAGAGCGGGATGGCCGCGGGACTCGGCTCGACGGTGCGATACCTCGGCGGCGTCATCGGCATCGCCATACTGGGGCGGGTGCTCGACCTGACCGACGGTCGCGAGGCGATCTTGACCGAGCATCGATTGGCGCTCTCGATCTTTCTCGCGACGTTGATGGCAGGCCTGGCCTGTGCCGCCGTCCTCCCGGGACGACGGGCGCTCAGCCGACTGTCAGGCTGACCAGTCCGGGTTCCAGCCATCGACCTCGTCGGCCCGCCGGGTGGGCGGACCGGTGTAGACCGCGGAGGGTCGGATCAGACGACCCGTGCGCTTCTGCTCCAGGATGTGTGCGCTCCACCCTGCGGTACGAGCCGAGGTGAACATCGCGGTGAACATGTTGGGCGGCACCTCGGCGTAGTCCAGGACGATGGCTGCCCAGAACTCGACGTTGGTCTCCAGGACGCGGTCGGGACGACGCTCGCGCAGCTCCTTGAGTGCGGCCTCCTCCAGCGCGATGGCCACCTCGGCACGTGGGGCATTGAGCTCCTTGGCGGTGCGGCGCAGGGTACGAGCGCGCGGGTCCTCGGCGCGGTACACGCGGTGGCCGAAGCCCATCAGGCGCTCGCCGGAGTCGAGCAGGTCCTTGACGTACTTCGTGGCGTCGCCAGACTTCTCGACGCCTTCGATCATGGTCAACACGCGGGCGGGCGCACCGCCGTGCAGCGGACCCGACATCGCGCCCACTGCGCCGGAGAGGGCAGCGGCCACATCGGCTCCCGTGGAGGCGATGACTCGCGCCGTGAAGGTCGAGGCATTCATGCCGTGCTCGGCGGCCGAGACCAGGTAGGCGTCGATGGCCTTGGCGTGGTCGGGGTTCACCTCCCCGCGCCAGCGGGTCAGCATGCGACCGATGATCGTGTCGTTCTTGTCGATCTCGGCTTGGGGCACCATCGGCTTGCTGACGCCGCGGGCAGCCTGGGCGACGTAGGACAGCACCATGACGGCGGTGCGGGCGAGATCGTCGCGGACCTGCGTGTCGTCGATGTCGTACGTCTGCTTGAGGCCCCAAGCAGGAGCCGTGAGGGCGATGGCGCTCTGGACGTCGGCGCGGATGTCGCCGGAGTGCACCGGGATGGGGAACGGCTCGGCCGGCGGCAGGCCCGGCTCGTAGCTGCCGTCGACCAGGAGGCCCCAGATCTTCTCGAACGGCACACGGCCGACCAGGTCGTCGATGTCGACGCCGCGATACCGCAGTGCTGACCCCTCCTTGTCGGGCTCGGCAATCTCGCTCTCGAACGCAACGACGCCCTCGAGCCCGTGGTGTACCTCTACGCCTTCAGTCATGTCGTGCATTCTGCCTTGCTCTGGTCCAGCGGGCATCTGCGGTCCCTCCCCTCCTGCCAGAATGCTGACATGGACGCTTCGCCATTCCCCGACCTGCGGCGCATGCGGCACGAGTACGCAGAGGCCGGCCTCAGCGAGGACGAGGCGGGGGACGACCCCGTGCTGTTGTTCGAGCGCTGGCTCGGCCAGGCGATCGACGCTGGCGTGCCGGAGCCGAATGCGATGGCGGTGGCCACCGCGTCCGAGGACGGACGTCCGTCCTCTCGCATCGTGCTGCTGAAGGGTTTCGACGCCACCGGGATGGTGTTCTTCAGCGGCTACGACTCACGCAAGGGCCGCGAGCTCAAGGCCAACCCGCGAGCCGCCGCCACCATGCTGTGGCATCCGCTGCAGCGGCAGGTGCGCGTGGAGGGGACCGTCACCCGCGTCGATCCGGCCGAATCCGACATCTACTTCGCCTCGCGCCCGCGGGGCGCACAGATCAGCGCAGCAGCCTCGCCGCAGAGCCGGACAGTTGCTGACCGTGCGGCGCTGGAGGGTCGCCGGGCCGAGGTGGAGCGGATGTTCCAGGGGCGCGAGGTCGTCCGTCCGGAGGGCTGGGGCGGTTATCGCATCGCGCTGGACGTCATGGAGTTCTGGCAGGGCCGCAGCGGTCGATTCCACGACCGCATCCACTACGTCCGGCGAGGCGATGCGTGGGACCGCTCCCGTCTGGCCCCCTAGAGGTCGAGGAGTCAGGTCGGGCGGGTGACGCGATAGCGCACGAATGACGGCACCAGGACCGCAGCCGCGATCACGCCGATCACGACGAGGACTCCGCCCCCGGCAGCCGCGGCGGCAGCACCGACCCCAGCGGCTGCCACCCCGTGGGCGGTGTCCGCAATCCGAGGGCCTCCGGCGACCACCACGATGAAGACGCCCTGGAGCCGGCCGCGCATCGCGTCATCGGCCGCTTCCTGCAACATGCTCGTGCGGAAGGCAGCCGACGCCATGTCCGCCGCGCCCCCGATCACGAGCATCGAGAGGGCGATCACGAGCATCGTCATGGTCCAGCGCTCGGCGAGGGCCACCGCGAGGCCGAAGCCAGCCATCGAGGCCCCCCACACCAGGATGCACACGATCACGGCGAGTCCGTGGCGCTCGATCCGGGACACCCAGCCGCTGAAGACGCCGCCGATCACGGCGCCGGTCGGGATCGCGGCGAACAGCAGCGCGAACACCAGGCCGCCGGCTGAGGGCCCGCCGAAGTTCAGATTCGCCATCTCCGGGAACAGGGCGCGCGGCATGCCGAACACCATGGCGATCAGATCGACGACGAAGGACATCAGCAAGACCGGTTGGGTGCGCAGATACGCGAAGCCGTCAAGGACAGCGCGCACGCCTGGCACGGCGGTCACCTCGAGCACCGGCAACGGCGGCAATCGCACCACGGCGCCGAGCGTGGCGAACAACGTGAGGGTGTCGATCAGGTACAGCCACGAGAAGCCGATGAACGGGATCAGCACACCAGCCACCATCGGCCCCGCGATGGCTCCCGCCATGCTGACCGTCATGTTCAACGAGTTGGCCGCAGGCAGCAGCTCTGGTTCGACCAGCTTCGGGATGATCGCGTACCGCGTGGGCTGGTTGACGGCAAAGAATGCCTGCTGCACCGCGAACAGGCACAGCAGGAGCCACACGTTGATGCCACCGGCCGCCGCCTGCGCCCAGAACAAACCGCTCGTCACGATGAGTCCGACGGTCGTCACGATCAGCAGGGTGCGTCGATCGAAGACGTCCGCCAGTGCCCCGCCGTACAGACCGAACACGATCAACGGCACCAGCCCGAACACGCCGGTCAGTCCGACGAAGGCAGACGACCCGGTCTCGAAGTAGATCTGGGCGGGTACCGCGACCACCGTGAGCTGAGCGCCGACGACCGTGATGATGTTGGCGGTCCACAGCCGGCGAAAGTGCGGGTTGCGCAGGGGCCGGGTGTCGGCCAGCAGGCGCGGTCGGGCCATCAGAAGGTGGCGGGGTCGATTTCGATCCAGATCTGTTCGGAGTGCGCGAGCAGATCAGTGCCGGCGTGGAGGGCGGTGCTGGTCACGACCTTGCGCCCGCTGCGCTCGTCGAGCCGGCCGACCACGGTGCACGGCTCGCCGATCTCAGGCATGCGGAGGATCTCGGCCGTCATGCGGCCAAGCACCATGGGCTGAAGCGTGAAGTCGGCGCTCCACCCGCCGGCGCAGTCGATGGCCGCCCACACGATCTGGGTGGCCAGGCCACCGTCCGCGCTGAGCAGGCCGGAGTGGGGCGACCACGTGGCCGCGACGGTGCTGCTGCCTGACTCGATCGGACCGGAGAAAACCCGCAAGCCATCCCCCTCGGACCGATCTGGTCCGCACGTGAAGCAGGTGCTGAACGGGTGCCCGACGTGGCCGGGGTACGCGGCCTCGCCGGCCGCCGCCTGTTCGCGCGTCGGAGCCGGGGGGACGTCGCGCGCGAAGCTGCCGGGGGAGGCTTCGCCCACCAAGGCGCCGCCGGCGGTCAGCAGACGCACGGTCTCCTGGTCGGACTCCCAGCTCAGGGCCACGTCGAGCGGCGGCGGAAGCCGCAGCGTCGAGGTGACCGGACCCGCCTGATCGATCTGGCTGGCGATCAGACCGCACACGTAGCCGCCATTGCCCGAATGCGCTGGGCCGTTGAACCGTGCCTCGATCGTGACCATGACCGCACGCTACCGGGGTGTGCTCAGTTCTTCAGGTGCTGGTACCGCCGCAGGGACTCGACGCGTTCCTCGGCGTGGTCGACCAGGGGTGCCGGGTAGTCAGCGGGAGGATCGGCGAGCTCCCACGGCGTGTGCACGTGCTGGTCGGGGACGTCGCGCAGCTCAGGTACCCAGCGGCGTACGTAGGTGCCATCGGCATCGAACTTCTTGCCTTGCGTCATCGGGTTGAAGACTCGGAAGTACGGTGACGCGTCGGTGCCAGAACCCGCGACCCACTGCCAGCCGTGCTGGTTGGAGGCGAGGTCGGCGTCGACCAGGCGGTCCAGGAAGTGGGCGGCACCGTGCTGCCACTCCAGATGCAGATCCTTGACCAGGAAGCTGGCGACGATCATGCGCACCCGGTTGTGCATCCATCCCTCGGCGAGCAGCTGACGCATGCCGGCGTCGACGATGGGGATGCCGGTACGACCCTGCTTCCAGGCCTTGAGATCGTCGCCGGGTTCGTCGTACTCCATCTGCTCGAACGTGGGGTCGTAGTAGCCGAAGGCCGAGTCTGGGCGGTGATGGAGCACATCGGCATAGAATTCGCGGAAGGCCAGCTCGCGGGCGTAGGCGTCCGGTCCCGGTGAGCCGGCTCGCTCGGCGAGATCGGCCAGCATCGTGCGCGGATGGATCGTGCCCCACGTCAGGTGCACCGACATCCGCGACGTGCGGTCGACGCCGGGAAGGTCGCGAGTGTCGGCGTAGTCGGCGACGTCGGAGTCCAGGAAGTCGCGCCAGCGCCGGCGGGCGGCGGCCTCGCCGATCTCGGGCAGGGTGACGCCGTCCGGGACCGCAGCGTCGGGAATCTGGTGGGATCGTCCGTCGGGCCGCGTCCACGCGACATCGCGGACCGCAGGGGCCGGCTCGCGCCAGCCGTGGTCGGCCCAGCCCCTGAAGAACGGCGTGAAGACGCGGTACGGGGTGCCGTCGGCCTTCGTGACACTCCCCGGCGTCACGGCATAGGCCGATCCGGTGCGCACCAGATCGATGCCGTGATCGGCGAGCGACTGGCGGACGTCGTCGTCGCGCTGGGATCCGTAGGGGGTGAAGTCGGCCGTGACGTGCACGGTGTCGGCGCCTGCGGCGCGGGCGACGCGCACCACCTCGGCGGCAGGATCGCCGTGCACGACATGGAGACCGCCGATTCGATCAGAGAACTCCTGCATCAGCTGCGCCAGACAGCTGCGCCGGACGCTGGCACCCGTCCCCCAGAGGTGGTCGTCGAGCACCAGCAGGGGAACGACCTGGTCGGCGGCGTCGACGGCCGCTCTGAGGGCGGGGTGGTCGGCCAGCCGGAAATCGGTGCGGAACCACATGACGGAGGTGCTCATGTGCGTCATTGTGCAGGCTCTCGGGCGGGGTCGCAGGTCGGCCGGTGTCGTCGACGTGCTGTTTACTGAGTCCCGTGAGCGAGCTGATCGACACCACCGAGATGTACCTCCGCACGGTCTACGAGCTGGAGGAGGAGGGCATCGTGCCCCTGCGCGCTCGGATCGCCGAGCGCTTGCATCAAAGCGGTCCGACGGTCAGCCAGACCGTGGCCCGGATGGAACGCGACGGGCTCATCAGGGTTGAGGGCGACCGTCATCTGGAGCTGTCCGACAAGGGACGCCAGCTGGCCACGCGGGTCATGCGCAAGCACCGCCTCGCCGAACGTCTGCTCACCGACATCATCGGCCTCGAGATCGAGTTCGTGCACGAAGAAGCCTGCCGCTGGGAGCACGTGATGTCCGAGCAGGTCGAGCGCCGTCTCGTCGTGCTGCTGGACAACCCCACCGAGTCGCCGTACGGCAATCCGATTCCCGGGCTTGCCGAGCTGGGTGGCGCTCCCGAGCCAGTTGACTTCCTGCACGGCGTCGAGCCGCTGACGGCCGCCGTCGACGGACTTGCCGATCCAGTCCGGGTCGTGGTTCGTCGCATCAGTGAGCCCCTGCAGACCGACACCCAGGTCATGTCCGTGCTGCGCCGGGTCGGCGTGCTGCCGGGCAATGACGTGCTTGCGTCCCACGGTACTGCAGGCGTCGTCGTCGCTCGCCAGGGCGAGACGGCTGAGATCGACGCCGAAGCCGCCAGCCACATCTTCGTGACCCGCTGACCGCTACCCCTTCCGAGGCGGCAGCGGGATGAAACCGCTGGTGCGGCGGACGTAATCCTCGTAGCCTGGCTTGGTC
>NZ_JBAVCB010000171.1:0-5592 GCF_049586495.1 Aeromicrobium sp.
GACCTCTCACCCGGTCCGGAGACCGTGGACGCCCTGTTGCGCTCGGGACATGCGCAGCAGGCCCGAACGGTGGCGCGAGAATATCAGCGTCGCGCCGTTCACAAGGGCCAGCCCTGGGCCATGGCGCGCGCCGAGCGAGGCCTGGGGATGACCGAGAAGGATGAGCAGTTCGGCGCGCACTTCGACGCCGCTCTGGCCCTGCACAAGGACACCGAAGATTCCTTCGAAGTGGCCCGGACCCAGCTCGCCTACGGAAGCAGGTTGCGGCGCACCCGTCAGCGAGTTGCAGCCAGACCGCTGCTGTCCGCTGCGCTCACCGGGTTCGAGGCTCTCGGAGCCGTCCCGTGGGCGGATTTCGCCGCCGTTGAGCTCGAGGCGACCGGGGCGACCGCCAGTCGTCGGGGGGACAGCGCACGCGATCGACTGACCGCTCAGGAGCTGCAGATCGCGCTGATGCTCGGGCGGGACGGCCTCACGACGCGACAGGCCGCGGCAGCTTTGTTTCTGAGTCCCAAGACGGTCGAGTATCACCTGCGTCACGTCTACACGAAGCTTGGCATCAGCTCGCGTCGCGCGATGGCGGCAGCTGTGCAGCGTTGAGCAGTTATGGTTCGTTCACTCGGTCGCAACCTCGTGCCAGCGCGCGCGTGGGTCACATCGAGTGACCCACCCCCACGATCAAGGAGCCGAATGTCGACCGAGCCCGCGGCGCGGGGATCGTTGGAGGAACAGCTCGAGAAGTACATAGCGCTCGATGAACCAGCCGGCGGCGAGCTGCAAGATCTCGTCATTTTGGTCGCGCACGTGTGCGACGTCCCCCGGGCTGCGATCAACATCATGACTCCCGATCGACATCACATGATTGCCACGACCGGGATGGACCGCTCTGTCTGCGCTCGCGAGGATTCCATGTGCGGCCAGGTCATGGGTGAGGTCCAATCACTCGTCGTGCCGGACGCCAGTCTGGACCCTCGCTTCGCCGACAACCCTTTCGTCACCGGGCGCCTGGGCGAGGTCCGCCTCTATGCCTCAGCGCCTCTCGTCACTCCTGACGACATCACCATCGGACGCCTGTGCGTGTTCGACGACGTCCCCCGCACGTTGAGGCCGCAGCAAGAGCAGGCGCTCGGCACGCTGGCTCGGCAAATCGTGGACGTCTTGGTGCTGCGGCACCGCACTCTTGAGCTGGAGCGGTCGCTGGAGGACCTCAGGGCCGCGCGCGATGAGTTGCGCCGATCCAACCAGCAGCTGACCCTCTTCGCCGGCCAAGTCAGCCACGATCTGCGCAGTCCACTCACGGCGATCCTCGCCACGGCCGAGATGCTCGGCACCGAGCCGGCGGTCGAGTCCGACCCCGATCTGCGCTCGATGGTCGAGGCCGTCAGCCAAGCTGGCCGACGCATGAACCGGATGATCGAGGAGATGCTCGGTTTCGCGCTCGAAGGCGGCCACCTTCGCCTCACTGAGACCCCGATCAACCAGATCGTCGACCTGGTGCTGGCCGACGTCCGGCCACTGGTGACCCGGTCTGGCGGAGCCATCTCAGTCGGCGAGCTGCCCCGAGTTCTGGTCGACGCCGACATGCTCTACTCCGTCGTGCTCAACCTGCTGACCAATGCTCTCAAGTTCGCGCGGCCCGGCGTCGCGCCGGTCGTCGACGTGTCCGCGAGCCGCGTGCCGACCGGCTGGCGGTTCACCGTCCGCGACAACGGCACGGGCATCGCCCCCCATCGACGCGAGGCGGTCTTCGCGCTGCACGTCCGCGAGTCCGCCGAAATCGCCGGACATGGCATCGGGCTGGCGACGGCCCGCCGACTGGTCGAGGCACACGGCGGCCGTATCGGCATCGAGGAGTCACCGGCCGGCGGCGCCGCGGTGTGGTTCGACCTGCCCGACCGACACTGAGCGACCTCATTCTGGTCGCGCCTGTCTCGTTGATCGCCCAGAGAACAGTTCCGAAGTGTGTCCTCCTCGAAGCAATGGCGTGGAACGTCCGTGGATCGAGTCTCCGTAACGTCGCAGACATCAACCCACAGACCCTCACACCGCACAGGAGCACCCCGAGATGAACACCAAGAAGAAGATCCTCCTCCCCCTCGCCACACTGCTCGGCGCCGGCGCCATCGCCGTCGGATCGGGAGCGACCTTCACGTCGACGACCGCCAACACGATCAGCACGGTCACGTCCGGCACCCTGAGCCAGAGCAACTCCAAGGCCGACAAGGCGATCCTCAACCTGACGAACATCAAGCCCGGCGACACGATTAACGGCGCCTTGACGATCACCAACACCGGCTCGCTGCCGGCCGACTTCACGTTGACCGAGACCAGCTCGACCAACGGCTTCAGCGACAAGTACCTGACGCTGACGATCACCAACACCACGACCGACACCCAGGTCTTTGCCGGCACCTTCGGCGACCTGGTCGACGGCGCCAAGACGCCGCTCGGTTCCGCAGCCGCCGGCGTCGCGAACAACTACACGTTCAGCGTCCAGCTGGACAAGGACGCCCCGAACAGCCAGCAGGGCAAGACGGCTTCTGCCGCCTACCAGTGGGACTCGGTCCAGCAGGCCGCCACGACCACCAACCAGTGACCCGTCGTCGAGGAGCGCCACTCAAGAGCGCTCCTCGGCGCACTCACGGACCACCAGCACCCGGAGAGGAGGCGACGATGGCCAGCACGCCGAACACCAGCACCCCGGCCCGGCAGACCCGATGGGTCGGCCGCATCGGCGCCCTCCTCCTCAACGTTGCGCTCGTGGCCACCACGTTCGCCGGACTCGCCTACCTCGCTCCCAGTCTCCTGGGCTACGAGCGTTACGTCATCACTGGCGGTTCGATGTCGGGCACCTTCGAGAAGGGGGCCATCGCCTTCGAGAAGCCAGTCCCGGTCGATCAGCTTCGAGTCGGCGACATCATCACCTATCAACCACCTCCCGACAGCGGTGTCTCCACGCTCGTGACGCACCGCATCGTCTCGCTCGAGGACGCCGCGACCGGCGGCCTGCAGCTCCGCACGAAGGGCGACGCCAACGCTTCTGCCGATCCGTGGCAATTTCAGCTGTCCCAGGCCGAGCAGCCGGTCGTGCAGCACACCGTCCCCCTGCTCGGGTACGTGTTCGTGGCGCTCGCCGATCGCGACATCCGCATGCTCGCCATCGGCCTTCCCGCCGCTCTCATCGCCCTGCTCAGCCTCGTGGAGCTCGCCGGTGGCGTCCGCGAGCGGATGATCCGACGCAGCAAGCGCACCGCGGCCGCACCCGCACACCCCATCACCACCGGGTCCCAAGACGTGGCGATCCTGTGGACTTCACGTGGCCAAGCTGTCGAGCGGCCCTCCGTAGCGTGAAGACCGTGAACCAGCCGCCCCTCCATCGCCGCACGCCGAGACGCAGCACGCGCCTCGCGCGGGCGCTGAGCGTGGTCGCGCTGCTGGCCGTGGCGGCCTACTTCGCGACCGGATTCTCCTCGGCCGCCTTCACGTCCTCGAGCGCGGCCCCCACGGGCACTGTCACGGCAGCCGCCGACTGGACGCCGCCGAACGTCTCGATGCAGAGCCCAGGCGCCTCGGCCACCGGCACGATCACCGTCACCGCGACGGCCTCCGACGCCGAGTCCGGCATCAAGAACGTGCTGATCCAGTACCAGGCCGCGGAGGGAGCGGACTGGACGACGATCTGCACGGTGACCACGGCGCCGTACTCCTGCTCTTGGAACACCACTGCTGTGGCCGACGGCGCGTACGATCTGCGCGCCGTCGCCACGGACAACGAGGGGTACTCCACGACGTCGACCACGGTTCGCACCACGGTCGCCAACCGGCTCACCGTGGCGCTCACCGATCCAGGCGACGTCGTCAAGGGCAACGTCTCGCTGGCCTCCCACGTGTACAACGGGGGACTCATCCTCTACCCGACCCGCGTCGAGTACGTGGCGTCCGGAGGCACGAACTGGAAGACAGCGTGCACGTACGCCGTGCTCAGCAACACCTGCACGTGGGCCACGGCGAGCCTCGCCAGCGGCTCCTACGACTTGCGCGCCGTGGCCACCGGCCTCGGGGCGACGTACTACTCGGCAACCAAGGCCGACGTCCTGGTTGACAACACGCCTCCGGCCGTCACGATGACCAACCCCGGCAGCCCGCTGAGCGGAACCCGCACCTTCGCCGCGACAGCCACCGACGCCGACTCGGGCGTGGCGCAGGTCGTCATCGAGTACGCCGTGTCCGGCAGCTCCACCTACAAGACGCTCTGCACCATCACCGACGCGCCCTACAGCTGCCGGTATGCGACCACGAACCTCACGAACGGCACCTATTCGTTCCGAGCCGTCGCCACCGACGTCGCTGGCTCGAGCACCACGTCGTCGGTCATCACGAGTCGGGTCATCGACAACACGGCCGCCTCGGTCTCGGTCGAGGATCCGGGCCAGTACCTGAGCGGGTCCGTCGCGGTCACGGCCAGCGCCAGCTCGACCGTGGGCATCGCCTCGGTGCGCATCCAGCGGGCACCGACCGGCACTGGCACATGGACAGACATCTGCGTCGACACGACGGCGCCCTTCGCGTGCACCTTCGCCACAACCGCCGTCCCCGACGGCAGCTACGACGTGCGAGCAGTTCTGCTCGACACCGCAGGTACGACCAGCACGTCGGCCACCGTGTCCGCCCGCCTGGTGGACAACAGCGCGGTTCGGGCCATCGACGTGCAGGCTGCGAACGGCGGCGGAACCGCTGGCAAGCTCGACTCCGGCGACCTGCTGACCTACACCTACAGCGAACGGCTCAACCTCGCCTCGTTGCTGGCGGGCTGGGACGGCACCGCCACCGCTGTCTCCCTGCGGCTTCGTGACGGCGGCCTCGTCGGACTCGGCAGCACCGGCGACACCGTCGACGTCCTCAAGGGCACGACGAGCGTCAACCTCGGGCCGGTCGTCCTGAATCGCGATTTCATCAAGAACAGCAAGGCAGCCACCTTCAACGCCACGATCACGGCGAGCACCTCAGCATCCGCCGGCGCCAACCGCACCATCATCACGCTCAAGCTCGGATCGCTCGCGAGCGGCAACGGACTCAAGACCGCCACGGCCGGCACCATGCAGTGGGCGCCCTCAGCCGCCGCTGCGGACTTGTCCGGCAACAAGTGCTCGGTTACTCCGGCCACCGAATCCGGGTCGGCCGACCGTGATTTCTGAGCCGAGCGACGCACGAGACGTCCCCTATGCTCAGGGCATGTCCCCTCGCCTCCTCCTGGTCGAGGACGACGACCAGATCGCCGCGCCCCTGATCCGCACACTTGAGCGCGAGGACTACCAGGTCGAACGCGTCGCTGCCGGCCTCCCGGCGATCGAGCGGGTCAAGGCCGGCGACATCGACCTCGTGCTGCTCGATCTCGGCCTCCCAGATCTCGACGGACTCGACGTGTGCCGTCGGTTGCGGGCCTCGTCGTACGAGGGCGGCATCATGATCCTGACCGCCCGCGGAGGCGAGCTCGACCGCGTGGTCGGTCTCGACGTGGGCGCCGACGACTACCTCGCCAAGCCGTTCTCGCTGGCCGAGATGCTGGCCCGCGTGCGCGCTCTGCTCCGCCGC
>NZ_JBAVCB010000172.1:0-10781 GCF_049586495.1 Aeromicrobium sp.
GCCGTCGAGAAGGCCGTGCGCCAGGCGCCCGGCACGGCAGCCGGGCACGCGCTCGACCTGATCGAGCTGCTCGACCTGCCCGCCGACGATGGCATCGACGAGATCATGTCGCGCGATGACCTCGCCGCACTTGCCGGCATCTCCCGAGACGACGGACTCGTCGAGGCCATGGAGTCGTTCGGCCTGGTGACGTGGATCGAGGGCGACCAGGACCACGTCCACCTGCTGCAACCGACGGTCGTGCGCACCGGGGCCGCCGCGGTGGCGATGGGCTTGACCCCCGAGACCGTCATTGCGCTGTTCCCGCTGCTGCAGGCACGACTCGATGATGTCGCCGACGCGTTCGTGCACGCCGTCGCCGCAGAGATCATCGACCCGTTCATGACCGACGGCCTGCCCGAGGACCGCTGGCCCGGCATCCTGGCCAGTGTCGAGAGCCTCATTCCGATCGCGAGTCAGGTCACCCTCGGGATGTTCCGCCAGTCATTGCAGACCTCGATCGACCGCGAGCTCGACACCAAGATCGGGCTGCTCGGCGGGCCCGACCGCAAACGCTCAAAGTAGTGAACGGAGGCGCTCTGGCGACGGCGGCGTCGACACTGCGCAGCCGGGCCATGAAGCCCTGACGTTGATCGTCCTGAAGCGCCTCAGTCGCGTGCCGAAGAATCGGTTGTGCGGCTGCCGCGAAACGGACCGGCACGGCCTGATGCCCATCACGACGTTCGTCTCCGGCCACCTAGACTCCCCCCATGCCTCACTCCCGAGTCGCACAGCAGGTTCTACGCACCGCCCGCAAGACCACCCGACGACCGGGGTACTCCTCCAGCACGAGGGCAGCGTTGCTGGACTCCGCCCGCCACCTGTTCACCCAGCACGGATATTCGGGCACTTCCCTGGACGAGGTGGTCGCGGCGGCCCGCGTCACCAAGGGAGCGCTGTACCACCACTTTTCCAGCAAGCTGGCGCTGTTCGAGAACGTCTTCCTCGACGTGCAGGACGCCACCAGCAAGGAAGTCTCCGCTGCGATTGCCACCTCCAACGACCCGTGGGAACGCGCCCAGATCGGCCTCGAGAAATTTCTCGAGGTGTGCCGGCGACCGCAGTTTCGCCGCATCTGCATGCAGGAAGGTCCGGTGGCGCTCGGCCGCGAGCGGTGGCAGGAAGCTGAGCGCGAAGCCACGTTCGGCATCGTGCAGCGCACCGTCGACGACATCCTTGGCGACCTCGGCGGCGACACCTCCGGCCTCGACGAGGCGTTCGCCGTCATCTTCTATGGAGCCATCCGGTCGGCGTCGGAGTTCGTCGCTGATGCAGAAGATCCCGACGCTGCCAGCGAGTCGGTGCAACATGCCATCGGCTCGCTGCTCGCCGGCCTGCGCGTGCTCCCGACCGCTGCCCACTGACCAGATCATGGCCAGCGCCGAGTCGGGCTCACGGCTCGAACGTGACCTTGCCGTCGTCCTCGGGGACGAGCTCGACGAAAGTCTTGCCCGGCGCCACGGTGTAGGGCAGGCCGTCAGCCGTGGTGAAGGTGATGGGCGAATCGAGGGCTGGCTTGTTCCAGGTCACCTCGACGACCTCGCTGCCACGGAAGATCGTCGCCGTGCCTGATCCTTCGACGACCGTCTCGGGCACCGGATTGCCCGCCGGATCGGTGTAGCCGGCATCTTCGATCTGACACTCCATGACGATCAGGTTCTTGGCCTTGAACTCCTTGTCGGCGTGGCCGTTGGTGCGCTTCCACGACGAGCCGGAGAACTTCCACGACGTGGTGGTCGAGCGCGAGAATCGCACCGTGGCACGGGACGCGGCGGACACCGTCGACGTGCCAGGATCGGACGTCTCGCCGGCCGGGCTCCACTCCAGGTAGGACATCTTCGGCTGGGTGTTCTTGGCCTCCTTGTTGACGCGTGTCAGGTCGATCAGCCGGTTGTAGGGGCGGGACAGGTTGGGATCGCTGCTGAAACCGGGCGATCCGGCGTCCTCGGAGAACAGGGTGATGCCCGCGCGTTTGATCTTGCCGACTGCGCCGCCAGCGCCACCGGAGGCGACGAGCTGCCCGTTGGCGGGTGTCGCTATGCCGATGTCGGTGGACCGCAGTGACCGGACATGGCCGACCTTGGTCGGCAAGTCGGTGTAGTAGAACGCCGCGAGTCGGGTCAGGCCGCCCTCGACGAGCTCCTCGATGACCAGATCGGCGCGGTCGAGATTCAGCTGCGGCTTGCCAGCAGACGTGTTCTCGATCTTGACCACGAAGACGGGGTTGTCCGGCCGTCCTTGGGTCATCTCCAGGCCCGTGAGCGGCGAGAACTCGGTCAGCTCGGCCGCCGAGCCCTGTGTGGGGTCGTCGACCGCGGGAGTCGCGTCGTCCTGCTGGGAGCAGGCGGCCAGGGCGAGGGCAGCGGCCATCGCCACCACCAGTGCGCGGATCGTCATGAGCTCAGCATGCCTCACGGCTCCGCAACGCTGCGGTGCCCCGCGGACCCACCGAAGCACATCGTCTGGTTCCCGCCGCGAACGCGGTGAGCTGGGTCAGACGTGGGTCGGATCCCCCCACGGGCTGCTGACGCAAGCCTCACCGCCCAGACCACGAACGGCAATTGTCGGCGTCGTTTGCCACGATGGGTCCGTGACTGCAGCGCTCGAGCGTTTCGCACCGGCCACCCGCGAGTGGTTCGAGGCGACGTTCAGCGCGCCCACCCCCGCCCAGGTCGGTGCCTGGTCGAGCCCGCGATCCGGCAGCACTGGTGCCGACCACCTCCTGGTCGTGGCCCCCACCGGGTCGGGCAAGACGTTGGCCGCGTTCCTGTCCGCGATCGATCGACTGCTGCACGAGCCACCACCTCGTCCGGCCGACGACGACGCGAGCGTCGGTTCCCGGGTCTTGTACATCTCGCCACTCAAGGCGCTGGCCGTCGACGTCGAGCGCAACCTGCGGTCCCCACTCGTCGGCATCACTCAGACCGCGGCGCGACGTGGCGACACCTTCCACGACGTCACCGTCGGGGTCCGGTCCGGCGACACCAGCCAGCGCGACCGACGCGCACTGGTGCAGCGACCTCCGGACATCTTGATCACGACGCCGGAGTCGCTGTTCCTGATGCTCACGTCAGCGGCCCGCGACACACTGCGGCACGTCGACACCGTCATCATCGACGAGGTGCATGCCGTGGCCGGCACCAAGCGTGGCAGCCATCTGGCGCTGTCGTTGGAGCGCCTCGACGCCCTCCTGACCAGTCCTGCTCGTCGTATCGGACTGAGCGCCACCGTGCGCCCCCACGAGGAGATCGCTCGTTTTCTCGGCGGCACACGTCCCGTGCGCATCGTCGCGCCCGACTCGCCCAGCCGACTCGAGCTCTCCGTCGTGATCCCTGTCGAGGATCTCACCCAGCTGCCTGCCGCCGGCTCCGCCACACCCGGCGACGAGCACGAGGAGCCGCCCTCTGAGCCATCACGCGGTGGCAGCATCTGGCCGCATGTCGAGGAGGCGATCCTGGACCAGGTGCTGCAGCGGTCGAGCACCATCGTGTTCGTCAACTCCCGCGGTGTCGCGGAGCGCCTCACGGCCCGGCTCAACGAGGCGTTCGCAGCCCGCACGGCGCCCGCTGACTCCACTGATGGCACCCGATCGCCCGCGCAGGTCATGGGCGGCAGCAGCCAGAGCTCGGGTGCTGCGCCCGAGCTGGCCCGCGCGCACCACGGGTCGGTCAGCAAGGACCAGCGCGATCTGATCGAGGACGATCTCAAATCGGGTCGGTTGCGCTGCGTCGTCGCCACCTCCAGCCTCGAGCTCGGCATCGACATGGGTGCGGTCGACCTCGTCGTCCAGGTGTCCACGCCCCCGTCAGTGGCCAACGGGCTGCAGCGGGTCGGACGTGCAGGCCACCAGGTCGGCGGGTTGTCGGTGGGCGTCATGTTCCCCACATCGCGCCACGACCTGCTGGGTTCGGCCGTCACAGCGTCGCGCATGCGCGAGGGCCTGATCGAAAGCATCGACGTGCCGGCCAATCCGCTCGACATTCTCGCCCAGCAGACCGTGGCCGCCACAGCGCTGGAGCCGATCGACGTCGAGGAGTGGTTCGACACCGTGCGTCGCAGCGCGCCCTTCACGTCCCTGCCACGCGGCGCCTTCGAGGCGACCCTCGACCTGTTGTCGGGTCGGTACCCCTCCGACGGTTTCGCCGAGCTTCGGCCCCGTCTGGTCTGGGACCGGGACGGCGGCGTGCTCACCGGGCGTCCCGGCGCCCAACGACTCGCCGTCACCAGCGGCGGCACCATTCCCGATCGCGGCATGTTCGCGGTCGTTCTCGCTGCAGGCGACGACACGTCCGGCCCGCGCCGGGTGGGCGAGCTCGATGAGGAGATGGTCTACGAATCGCGCGTCAACGACGTCTTCGCGCTCGGTGCCACCAGCTGGCGCATCGTCGAGATCACCCACGACCGGGTCATCGTCGTGCCAGCGTTCGGCGAACCGGCGCGTCTGCCGTTCTGGAAAGGCGAAAACATCGGTCGCCCGCACGAGCTCGGTGCCGCCATCGGCGCCTTCGTGCGCGAGACCGCCGAGATCGGCCCCGAAGCGTGGCAGATTCGCACCCAGGGTCTGGGCCTCGACGCCAACTCTGCCAGCAATCTCGCGGCCTACTTCGCCGACCAGCGCGAGGCCACCGGTCAGCTGCCCACCGACCGCACCCTGGTGATCGAACGATTCCGCGATGAGCTCGGCGACTGGCGGGTCGTGCTGCACTCGCCATTCGGTCGTCGAGTGCACGCACCCTGGGCACTGGCCGTGGCGGCGCGCATCCAGGAACGGCACGGCATCGACGGATCGGTCGTGGCCAGCGACGACGGCATCGTGGCCCGCCTGCCCGACACCGAGATCGAGCCTCCCGGCGCCGAGCTGTTCGTGTTCGACGCCGACGAGCTGGAGCACCTGGTCACCGTGGAGGTCGGTGGCTCGGCGCTGTTCGCGTCGCGATTTCGTGAGTGCGCAGCCCGGGCCCTGCTGCTTCCCCGCCGCAACCCCGGTTCGCGCGCACCCTTGTGGCAGCAGCGACAGCGAGCCGCCCAGCTGCTCGACGTCGCCCGCGACCATCCCACCTTCCCGATCCTGCTGGAGACGGCCCGCGAGTGCCTGCAGGACGTCTACGACCTCCCGGCGCTCACCCTCGTCACCCGCCAGATCGCGTCGCGAGAGATTCAGATCGCCGAGGTCACCACCCAAAAGGCATCCCCCTTCGCGCAGAACCTGTTGTTCGGATACGTCGCGGCCTTCCTCTACGAGGGAGACACCCCGCTGGCCGAGCGCCGCGCCGCGGCCCTGAGCCTGGACCCCACGCTGCTGGCCGAGCTGCTCGGCCGCGCCGACCTGCGCGAGCTGTTGGACCCCGATGTCATCGCCCAGACCGAAGCCGAGCTGCAACGACTGGCAGACGACCGGCAAGCCAAGGACGCCGAGGGCGTCGCTGATCTGCTGCGCGTGCTCGGCCCACTGTCCACCGCGGAGGTCGCGGCTCGCAGCATGGCGGTGACCCCCGACCAGGCCCACGAGTGGCTGGCCCTCCTGCAGGACGCCCGCAGAGCCATCGAGGTGCAGATCGCCGGTGAGGCTCGCTGGGCCGCCGTCGAAGACGCTGGGCGTCTGCGCGACGCCCTGGGCACCGTCGTGCCCCTCGGTGTCCCCGCAGCCCATCTGGAAGCAGTGGCAGACCCACTGACCGATCTCGTCTCCCGATTCGCCCGCACCCACGGCCCGTTCACAGCGGCCGACGTGGCCCAGCGATTTGGCCTCGGCACCGCGGTCTCCACCCAGGTCCTGCGCCGACTGGCCCGCGACGGACGACTCACCGAAGGTGAGTTCCTGCCAGCCGCAGGAGCGTCGCCCGACATCGAGTGGGTCGAGCCGGGGGTCCTGCGGCGGCTGCGGTCGCGGTCGCTCGCGGCGGCACGACAACAGGTCGAGCCGGTCGACACCACGGCTTTCGCCTCGTTCCTGCCGTCCTGGCAAGGCGTCGGGGGCTCGTTGCGCGGCGTCGACGGAGTTCTCGCCACGGTCGACCAGCTCGCTGGTGTCGCCCTTCCCGCCTCCGCCTGGGAGTCGCTCGTCCTGCCCGCTCGGGTGCGCGACTACCAGCCCGCCATGCTCGATGAGCTCACGTCGGCCGGAGAGATCATCTGGTCCGGCGCAGGCACCTTGGCCGGCAACGACGGCTGGGTCCAGCTGCATCCCGCTGACCTGGTACTGGCTCGCACCCAACCCATCGAGCCGGACACTCTGGAAGCGCGAGCCCTCGCGTCGCTCACCGGCACCGGCGCCTTCCTGTTTCGGCAGCTCTCGGCCGCCGTCACGTCGGAGGAGGACGATGCGCCGCTCGACGCCGACCTCGCGGCGGCGCTGTGGAATCTGGTCTGGGCCGGCCACATCAGCAACGACACCTACGCGCCAGTTCGTTCCGTCGTAGGCCGAGGCGGCACCCATCGCCACACCCGCCCAGCTCCGCGTGCCCGTCTGCACGGTCGCGGCCGCGGGCCGCGCGCGGCTCTTCAAGGCCCACCGTCAGCCAGTGGTCGTTGGTTCGCTCTGGACACCCCGCCCGTGGAGACCACCGCTGACCGGCTGGCCCGCACCGAGGCCCTGCTGGGCCGATACGGAGTCGTGACGCGCGGATCGGTCATGGCCGAGCAGACGCCCGGCGGGTTCGCCGCTGTGTACCGCGTCCTCCGCGAGCTGGAGCAGACCGGTGCCTGCCTACGCGGGTACTTCGTCGAGTCGCTCGGGGCAGCCCAGTTCGCTGCACCCGCCACGATCGACCGGCTGCGCGGGCATCTGCGCGACGACGACACGCCCAGCGAAGCCGCGGCGATCGTGCTCGCCGCCACTGACCCTGCACAGCCCTTCGGGGCTGCGCTCCCGTGGCCCGGCCGGCTGGACGACGACGCCGCCACGGGACACCGGCCCGCGCGCAAGGCGGGAGCCATGGCGGTGCTGCACGACGGCGTGCTGGTGGCCTACCTGGAGCGCGGCGGCAAGACCTTGTTGCCCTTCAGCGACGACCCGACGCGCATCGCCGCCGCCTCGACCGCGCTGGTCGCGCTGGTCCGCGGCCGTCGCATCGCCCGCCTCACCATCGAGACCATTGGTGGCCGTCCGGCTCTCGACACTCCGTGGGCAGATGCGCTGCGCGAGGCCGGGTTCGACCGCACTCCCAAAGGCCTGCGCGCCGATGCCTGAGGGAGACACAGTCTGGCGGGCGGCCGTCCGACTGCGCGACGCACTGGAGGGCCGCCACCTGGTCCGCACGGATTTCCGGGTGCCCCAGCACGCCACGGTGGACCTGTCGGGCCACGTCGTCTCTGAGGTGCTCAGCCGCGGCAAGCACCTGCTCATTCGCGTCGGCGGTCTCAGTATCCACACCCATCTGAAGATGGAAGGTGTCTGGCACGTCCATCCGGTCGGCACCCGGTGGCGTCGACCCGATCACCAGGCTCGACTCGTGCTGCGCACCGCGACGCACGAAGCTGTCGGATTCTCGCTCGGGATCACCGAAGTCCTTCCCACCGAGCGCGAATCGGACGTCGTTGGCCATCTGGGTCCAGACCTGCTCGGCTCAGACTGGGACCTGGACGAAGCCACGCGCCGGGTCAGCGCCGACCCCGACCGTGCGGTCTTCTTGGCGCTGCTGGACCAACGCAACCTGGCTGGTCTCGGCAATGAGTACGTCAACGAGCTCTTGTTCATCTCTGGGCTCCATCCCGAGTGCCCCGTCGGCGATCTGCCAGACGTGCGTCGCGTCATCGCCCGAGGCCAACAGATGCTGGACATCAACAAGGACCGCTCGCAACGCACGTTCACCGGCAACACCCGATCCGGGCAGGAGCGCTGGATCTACCGGCGCGAGCGTGGCCGATGTCGCCGCTGCGGCACCGCGATCCGCACCGCTCAGCTGGGTGACCAGCCCACCACCGAGCGCAACACGTTCTGGTGCCCTACCTGCCAACCTGCCACCTCCTAGGATCACACCATGACCGACACCGCCCCGACCGCTGACGAGTCGCGCACGCCCGCCGACGAGCCGTGGAGTCCCGTGGAGGAGTCACGCGAACCGCGATATCTGCTGCCCATCACCGGGGCCGTCGGACTGATCGCTGCGTCGATCCTCACGATCGACAAGATCACCTTGCTCGAGTCAAAGGTCGACGGCACTGACGCGGCGCTGAACTGTGACCTCAGCGCCTTCGTCAGCTGCAGCGGTGTCATGGAGTCCGACCAGGCATCAGCTTTCGGCTTCGCCAACTCCATCATCGGAGTCATCGGATTCGCCGTCGTGCTCACGCTTGGCGTCCTGGTGCTCGCTCGAGTCGCACTGCCGCGCTTTGTCTGGGCGGGTCTCCAGCTTGGCACGATCTTCGGGATCGGCTTCGTCACCTGGTTGCAGGTCCAGAGCATCTACGAGATCAACAAGCTGTGCCCCTGGTGCATGGTCGTCTGGATCATGATGATCCCGCTGTTCGTCGGGGTCACGGCACGTAACTTGCGGTCGTCAGCTCCCGCTTCGGGTGTCACCCGATTCGTCACCAACTGGACGCCGCTGATTGTGGCGCTGTGGTACCTCGCAGTGGCTGCCGCGATCTGGTTTCAGTTCGGTTCGGAGCAGCTCTTCGCCTGAGCGACTCGACAGGCGCAATCCCTGAGTTTCTCCTCACATTCCAGCCATGTGACATTGCCGATGGCGCATCGACGTGTAACCCTGAGTTACCACCCCTTTTCACGGCGAGGAGCATCGCGTGCCACAGTCATCGATCGAACGCTCGACCTGGCTGCGACGTCTGCGTCGGGCCGGCCACGCGTTCACCACCCCACTGTCTCCCGACGACTACTTCACGCTGATCAACCCCCTGTGGAGCGCCCGCGAGCTGCGCGGCCGGGTGGAGAGCGTCGTCAAGGAGACCGACCGGGCCGCCACCTTGGTGATCAAGCCCGGCTGGGGTTGGAAGTTCGACCACGCACCTGGTCAGTACATCGGCATCGGCGTCGAGATCGACGGCAAGTACCACTGGCGCTCCTACTCGCTGTCGTCGGTGCCGCTGCACGAGAACGGCACCGTGAGCATCACCATCAAGGCGATGCCCGAGGGGTTCTTGTCCGATCACCTGGTCAACGGCCTCGAGCCCGGCACCATCATCCGGCTGGCCGCTCCCCAGGGAGACTTCGTGCTACCCGACCCGCCACCGGAACGGCTGCTGTTCCTCGTGGGCGGCAGCGGCATCACGCCGGTCATGTCGATCCTGCGGACCATGGACCGCCGCCAGCTCGCGGCGGACGAGGCGCTGCCCGACACCGTGCTGGCGTACTCGGCGGTCAATGAGGACGACATGATGTTCCTCCACGAGCTGCGGGTCATGGCCTTGCGCTACCCCAACTTCACGTTCATCGAACGGTTCACCGACAGCGACGGCATCCTGACTCCTGACCAGCTCGACGACATCGTGCCGGATTGGCGCGAGCGCGCCACCTGGGCGTGCGGGCCAGCGCCGATGCTGGATGCGTTCACCGAGCTGTACGAGCGCCATGGGCTGACCGACCGGCTGCACATCGAACGCTTCTCGCTGGCCACCGTGGACAGCGACGCATCCGGCGGCTCGGTCACGTTCGGCGTCGGCGGTCCAACGGTCCAGGTCGATGGAGCCACCACCTTGCTGGAGGCCGGCGAGAAGGCCGGCGTCAACATGTTGTTCGGCTGCCGCATGGGCATCTGCCACACCTGCGACGTGCCGCTCGCCTCGGGCCGGGTGCGCGACCTGCGCAGCGGCGAAGAGCACGACAACCCCAACGAATACATCCAGACCTGCGTTTCCGTCGCCGCCGGCGACTGCACTCTCACTCTCTGAAAGGTCAACACCATGGCATTTGCAGACGTTCGTGAATACACCCACCTGACCGACGAAGAGGTCGAGTCGATCGGCAAGGAGCTCGACGACATCCGCGCCGAAGTCGAGGCCTCCCGTGGTCAGGCGGACCGCGACTATGTCCTGCGGGTCATCGCCTTGCAGCGCCGCCTCGCCGCGGCAGGCCGCATCACGCTGTTCGCCAGCATGTTCCCGCCAGCGTGGCTGCTGGGCACGGCGCTGCTCGGGTCGGCCAAGATCCTGGAGAACATGGAGATCGGGCACAACGCGATGCACGGCCAGTGGGACTGGATGAACGACCCGGAGATCCACTCCAGCAACTGGGAGTGGGACACCACCCAGCCGGCCGAGCAGTGGAAGCACTCCCACAACTACGTGCACCACCAGTTCACCAACGTGCTGGGTCACGACAATGACGTCGGCTACGGCATCCTGCGCATGACGCGCGATCAGAAGTGGACGCCCTACAACCTGGGTCAGCCGGTCTACAACGCGCTGCTGGCGCTGTTCTTCGAGTGGGGCGTGGCACTGCACGATCTGGACATCGAGGCCATCCGCAAGGGCGAGAAGGACCCCAAGCTGCTGAAGAAGCAGCTCAAGCAGATCGGCGACAAGGTCGGCAAGCAGACCTTCAAGGACTACGTCATGTTCCCGCTGCTGACGGGACCGCAGTTCTTCCACACGCTCACCGCCAACGTGACCGCGAACCTGGCGCGCAACCTGTGGACGTACATGATCATCTTCTGCGGCCACTTCCCCGACGGCGCCGTGCACTTCACTGAAGAAGAGCTCGAGGACGAGACCCGCGCCGAGTGGTACCTGCGCCAGATGCTCGGCTCGGCCAACTTCGAGGGCGGCAAGCTGCTGCACCTGATGAG
>NZ_JBAVCB010000173.1:0-2546 GCF_049586495.1 Aeromicrobium sp.
ATCCACCTGTGGGTCGTGCCGAAGCGGAGCTGACCGGCCCATGACGCAGCAGCGCCGGCCAGGATTCATGTAGTCCTGGCCGGCGCTGCTGATGCCTCGTGTGCTCAGAACTGCGGCTGGCTCTGCGGGTTGAGCTGCTTCATCTTCACCTTGTCGGCGCCCTTGATGCGGGGGTCGTCGACCGAGAACACGTCGAATCCACGAGCAATCTCGTTGGAGTAGATGTGGCCGTTGTAGTAGTACGTCGACCAGGGGCCTCCCAGCACCATTCGAGACTCATCGACCGGGCCGCGGTCGAACCAGGCAATTTCCTTCGGATTGGCCGAGTCGGTGAAGTCGAACATCGACCATCCGCCCTGATACCAAGCCTGCACCATGATGTCCTTGCCCTTGACCGGCAGCAGCGAGCCGTTGTGAGCCACGCAGTTCTCGGTGTTGGCCTGTGCGCGCGGGATCTTGTAGTAGCTCTGGAACTCCAGCTGCCCGGTGTCGGAGATGTCGTAGATGCCGTTGGCGCCCTTGGTGGCTCCAATGGTCTCGTTGCAGGTGGGTGCGCCGCCTCCGCCGAGCTCATCGGTGAACACGACCTTGTCACCGGCGTTGTTGAAGGTCGCCGAGTGCCAGAAGGCGAAGTTCTCGTTGTCCCGCACCCGTTCGGTGACCTGCGGGTTTGCACGGTCGGAGATGTCGAGCAGGATGCCGTCACCCATGCAGGCGCCCGCCATCACGTCCTTGCTCGGGTAGGCCGTCAGGTCGTGACACCCCGAGGTGGTCGCCGACCCGTTGCCGCCGGGGTTACCGCCATCGGGGAACAGCACCGGCTGGCCGACCATCGCGGCGGACTCGGGCGATTCCAGCGGCACCTTGACGACGCTCACGGTGTCCAGCGGCGGCTGGCAGTCCGGGAACGCGGCGTTGGGCGAGTACGACGACACGTAGACGTACAGGTCTTCGACCAGGCCCTTGGCCTCGCCCTTGCCGTTCTTGTTGCCCTTGTCGGGGGCGAGCGTGTGGGTGTGCGATCCGCACGGCGTCTCGATCGCGGACACGTACCGCGGCTGCGCGGGGTCGGAGATGTCGAAGAGCTTGATCCCCTCCCACGACTCCTTGACCGTCGCAGACTGCGAGGTGCTCTGGCAGGATTCGTCGTTGCGTGAGGAGTCGGTGCTCAACACCAACAGGTCGCCATAGACCGACACGTCGTTCTGAGCGCCCGGGCACACGACCTGCGAGACCACAGTGGGCGCCGACGGTGTGGAGATGTCGTACACCATGAAGCCGTTGTAGTTGCCTGCGTAGGCGTACTCGCCTTGGAATGCGAGGTCGCTGTTGTAGGCGCCCGGGCTGTCGAACGCCCCCACCTTCGGCAGATTTGCGAGCAGCTCGGTGTTGGGGCTGCTCGCTGTCTCGCCGGCGGCCAGGCCGGTCGGGGCGCCTCGCAACTTCGCGATGTCGTTGCCTGGAAGGCAGTTTCCGGCGAGCCGGTCCGCCTCGGAGAACATCTGCGCCCCGGCGCACTTGTCCGGTTTCGGTTTCTTGACCGATTCCTCAGCCGAGGCGGTGAGCGGTGACAGCAGAGCAGCGACGATTGCGCCGCCTCCGACCAGTCCGAGCAGTGAAGCGCGAGAGCGCACGTGTCGCATGAGAGGTCCTTCCCCCGAAGTGCATTCATCCTCACCCACTTGGTGCGCGTAATCAAGACCCGGCATGATGGTGTCGATCGGGACATCACACACCCGACGGATCGGGGGATTCGTGAAGACCAGCCGAAGCATGACCGGGGCCGCGGCGATGGCGTGTGCCGCCCTCATCGCACTGGCAGGCTGCAGCGACACCGACGACCGCCGTGCCGTCGACGGGACGATCGTGCAGCCGGGGCGTCCCGGCGACGAGCCGCAGATGCTTGACGAGGCTCCAAAGATCTCGCCTGCCGGAGCCAACGACGTCGACGTCATGTTCGCCGAGATGATGATCCCGCACCACGCTCAGGCGTTGCAGATGGCCGAGCTTGCCCCCGATGCTGGTGGGGGCGCCGAGGTCCGGCGGATGGCCGACCGGATCGACGGCGCGCAGCGACCGGAGATCGTGCTGATGGCCGGCTGGCTGACCGACCAAGGCGTCGAAGCGGCCACCGCCGAAGAGATCGAGACCGGACGGTCGGAGTCCGGTGAGATGTCGATGTCGTCCATGAGCGGCATGGCCTCGCCCGATCAGATGGCCAGTCTGGAGCGGGCGCGGGGCAAGGCGTTCGATCGCCTCTTCCTGCAGCTGATGATTCGTCACCACCAGGGCGCTCTCGACATGGTCGACGGTGTGCTGCGCGACGGCTCCGATCAGCAGATCAACGAATTCGCGACCGGTGTCGCCGCCGACCAGAGTGCCGAGATCGGGCGCATGCGGGTGCTGCTCGACGACTGACACATCGGACGGGCTGATGCATCGGGTGGGCTACAGGGCGCCCATGCCGGCGCCGACGTTCAGCGGGTCCGCCGACTTCTCGCCCACGAACTTCTTCTGGGCCAGCGTGGCCAACCAGCTGAGGGCCA
>NZ_JBAVCB010000174.1:0-20036 GCF_049586495.1 Aeromicrobium sp.
GAGATGAACTGCATCGTGTCGTAGATCGCCATGCCCGAGTCGACCGAGCCGCCGGGGCTGTTGATGTACAAGAAGATGTCGGCCTCGGGATCCTCGGCGTTCAGCAGCAACATCTGCGCGCAGATCGCGTTGGAATTGGAGTCGCGAACCTCCGATCCCAGAAACACGATGCGCTCCTTGAGGAGCCGCTGGTAGATGTGTCCGTCGAGATCGGACGGCCCGGCCTCGTTGGCCATGGCTTGAGGAGTCTGTGGAGTAGTCACGCTCACGACAGTAGACGGCTGGGTGGTGGAACACACGCCAAAACGCTGCTGTTCGCCCTCGGCGTAGGGATCGATGGACCGGGCGCGTCGCGCATCAGCGGTGCTGGACGAAAGCCGCTGGTCAGACGGTGAAGGCCGCGCGAAAGGCTTCGAGCGCACGGTCAGATCCGGCGGACGACGGGTCGGCAGCGAAGGCCTCCATGGCCACGACTCCGTCGTACCCGGCCTCTGCCAGCGCCTGCGCAACGAATGTCCACCGCACCTCACCGGTGCCTGGCTCGCAGCGGCCGGGAACGTCGGCGACCTGCACCTCACCGACGTGCGGGACGGCACGCCGGATCAGCTCGACGAGGTTCCCTTCGCCGATCTGTGCGTGGTACAGATCGAGGTTCATCTTCAGGTGGGGGCTGCCGACTGCTGCCACGAGTGCGAGCGTGTCGGCCGCCTTGCCAAATGGAGTGCCGGGGTGGTCGACCTGGGTGTTGAGGTTTTCCAGCACGCACGTGATGCCGTGCCTCTCCCCCAGCTCGGCGACCCGCTCGAGCGTGCGCACCGCTGCCAGCCACATGTCACCTGTGACGACCTCGACGGGAAGCAGCGGGATACCTCCCTCGCCGAGCCCCGTGCCGTGCAGGTTCAGCGAAGGGCACGCGATCTGCTGTGCGAAAGGGATCGACTGATGCATGGTCCGCACCAGGTCGTCGGCGCCGTCTGGCGTGATCAGGTCACCGGTGGTGTATCCGGTCATCGACGTGAACTGCGCACCGGTGGCCGCCAGCGCCGCGGCATCCTTTTGCGTCCAGTCCCAGATCTCGACCGCGAATCCGGCGGAGTGGATGCGTTCGACCCGCTCGAGGTGCGGCAGCCCGGTGTAGACCATCTCCGAACAGATCGCGAGGGTGAACGACATCTCAGCCGCCGTACAACTCAGGGCGATCCGGGACGTCGACCGGCTCACGCCGGCCGGAGCCGAGCGCGGTCACACCGGCACCGGCCACGAGATTGGCGACGAAGCCGTCCCAGGCGCTCGCACCGACGACCTCACCCCTCGCACTGGCGTTGGCCCACGTGGACAGCTCGATGCGGTACGACTCGATGAAGTGATCCACGAAATCGCTACCCACGGCGCTGCCGACCTGCCCGGCGATCCGACGCACGACGGGGGCGCGCGGCTCGAGCATGGCTGAGCCGCCCGTGCCGACGACCTCCACGCGCACGTCGTATCCGTAGTCGGCATTGCAGAACACCTCTGCGGTGATCATCTGCCCGTCCGCCATCCAGAGCGTGGCGACCTGCGGGTCCTTGAATCCGTCGTGCACGGGTGACTCGACGCGAATCGCGACGATCTCGTCATCCAGCAGCCACCGGAAGGTGTCGAACTCGTGAATCATCGAGCCGGTCACCAGCGTCGACGAGTCGGTGCTGGTGAGGTTCGCGGCGTTGCGGTGGATGCCGTGCAGCAGCCGCACAGTGCCCAGGGTGCCGTCGCTGATGGAGCCTTTCAGCGAAGCGAAACCTGGGTCGAATCGGCGGTTGAATCCCACCTGCACGAATCGGCGGCCGGCCGCGATCTCGGCGTCGACCACGCGGCGGGCCTCCCCAGCTGTGACCGCGAGCGGCTTCTCGCAGAGCACGTACGTACCTCGCTCGATGCCAGCAATCGCCAAGTCGGCGTGGGTGCCGTCGGGCGAGGCGATGACGAACGCGTCGACCGCCGCGATCAGCGCCTCCGGAGACGCGGCGGGCTCGCCGCCAACCTCCTCGGCGATGCACGCGGCCCGGGCAGCGTCCATGTCGAACACGTGGGTGACGGTGGCGCCGGGGACTGACGTGGCGAGGGTGCGAGCATGCGAGGCGCCCATGGCGCCAGCACCGATGACACCCAGCCGAAGCTTGCTGGTCACAGTTTGACCCACTTTCGTTGCTCGGAGGACTGCAGCATGGCGTCCACGACGATGGCCGCCGCGAGAGCGTCGTGAATCGTGGCGCCGACCGGCTTGCCGGTCGCTATCGACTCGACCAGACGGCGAGCCTCCACGACCTTGAGGTCGTCGAAGCCGATCGGATTGTTGGTGCCCGGCTGGAAGGCCGCGAGATCTCCGTCCCCAGGTCCGGCGTATTGCGTGGTGTAGAAGGCATTCAGATGGTTGCCCTCTGCAGCGCTCGCCACGCGCAGCTCGTTCAGGCGACGGAAGTCCCAGGCGACTGCGCCCTCGGTGCCGTGCACCTCGAATCCGTACGTGTTCTGCTCGCCCACTGCCGTGCGACTCGCCTCCAGGACACCGCGTGAACCGTCTGCCAGACGCAACAGCGCGTTGACGTAGTCCTCGTTCTCGACGGCGGCGTGGTCGCCGGCGCCCTTCGCGTAGTGCATGGCTCCAGGAACGGCTTCGCGCCGCTGCGGGATGAAGGTGGCCCGATCGACGACGAGCTCATCGATCGGAGCGACCACGTGCTGCACCAGGTCGACCGCATGACTGACCAGGTCGCCCAGCACGCCGCTGCCGGCGAACGCGTTCTGGAACCGCCACGACAGCGCGGCATCCGGATCGGCTGAGTAGTCGGCGAGAAAACGCACGATCGTGTGCTCCACGGTGCCGACGCCTCCGCCAGCCACGATCTCGCGGGCCCGCTCGACGGCGGGTACGTTGCGGTAGTTGAAGCCGGCGGCCGCCTGTACCCCGGCCGCTTCGACAGCCGCCACGATCTCCGCCGTCTCGGCTGAACTTCGGCCAGCGGGCTTCTCCACCCACAGGTGCTTTCCGGCCTCGGCAGCAGCGACGGCCACGTCGCGGTGGATGAAGTTCGGGCCGGTCACACAGACCAGGTCGATCTGGTCGTGCGTCACCACGTCGCTCCAGTCGGTGAGCTGGTGCTCGAAGCCAAAAGCGTCGGCGGCTCGTTTCGTGCGGTCGTCAGGGGCGTTGTCGACGACCGCGACCAAGCGGGGTCGCAACGGAGCGTCAGGGTAGTGCTGCAGCAGGCGCGCGAGGGCGCGGGCGTGCACCTGCCCCATCCAGCCGAATCCGACGATCCCGACCCGGAGGTCCTCCATCACGCCTCGATCACGGTATTCATCCTCTGAGCCACCTGTGACTCCGAGCCCAGGCTCTCCTGGAGCTCGTGCACCAACGACTCCAGCTCCGCGCCACCGGCCATCATGGAGGTCAGATCCTCGAGGGTCATCTCGGTCTTGGGAAAGTCGCCCAGGCTCTTGCCGCGGCGGAGCAGCATGAACCGGTCACCCACCGGGTACGCGTGATGGGGATTGTGGGTGATGAACACGACGCCCAAGCCGCGCTCACGCGCCTTGGCGATGTACTTCAGCACCACACCGGACTGCTTGACTCCGAGTGCCGCAGTCGGCTCGTCGAGGATCAGGACCCGGGCACCGAAGTACACGGCGCGCGCGATGGCGACGCACTGCCGTTCACCACCGGACAGGGTGCCGATCGGCTGGTCCACGTCGCGCAGGTCGATGCCCATCGCGGCCAGCTCCTCCTTGGTGATGCGCTTCATGGTGGTGATGTCCATGCGCTTCGCCGGGCCGAACCCGGTCCGCAGCTCACAGCCGAGGAAGAAGTTGCGCCAGACCGGCATGAGGGACACCACAGCAAGGTCCTGGTACACCGTCGCAATTCCATGGTCGAGCGCCTCACGGGGGCTGGACAGCGTGACGGGCTGGCCGTCGATCAACAATTCACCGTCGGAATGCGGGTGCGCTCCGGCAAGGATCTTGATGAAGGTCGACTTGCCAGCGCCGTTGTCACCCAGGACACAGGTGACCTGCCCGGCCCGCACCGAGGTGCTGACATCGCACAGCGCGATGATGTTGCCGTACCGCTTCCCGATCTCCCGCACCTCGATGACAGGGACTGACCCTGGCTTCTGCGTCGTGCTCGTCTGCGCTGACTGGTTGCTCATCGTGCCGTCTCCGCTCGTTTGCGAACCCATTCGTTCAGGAGCACTGCTGCAAGGAGCATCACTCCAAGGAACGCCCGAAGCCAGTTGTTGTCCCAACCGGAGTAGACGATTCCTTGACTGACCATGCCGTAGATGAGCGCTCCGAGAGCCGCTCCGATCGCTGAGCCGTAGCCTCCGGTCATCAGACAGCCCCCGACCACGGCACAGATGATGTAGATGAACTCCTGCCCGACCCCGGTGTTGCTCTGGACCGTCGACGTCGAGAACAGCAGCAGCATGCCGACCAGCCAGCCGGCGCCCGCGGTGGTCATGAACAGCCCCACCTTGGTCTTGAAAACCGGCACACCCACCTGGCGAGCCGATTGCTGGGCGCCGCCGACCGAGAAGATCCAGTTGCCGGTGCGCGTGCGCAGCAGGATCCAGGTGGCGACCGCCGTGACCGCGAGCCACCAGAACACCGAGGCGAACACCGACAGATTGCCGTCAAAGCGCGTCCCGGGCATCCAGTCGAAACCGATCGTGAGCGTCGAGCCGAACACACTCTTGGCCTGGTCGTAGTACGGCACGTTCGACATGCCCTGGATGGCGACCTGCCCGATGAGGGCCTTCGTTCCGGCCAGATCGATGCCCTGCAGCACGAAGAAGGTGCCCAGCGTGACGATGAAGCTGGGGAGCCCTGTCCGCATCACCAGGATGCCGTTGACGGCGCCGACCGCGAGGGCCAGACCCAGGGAGACCAGAATCGCCGCCCAGATGTTGAGGCCGTACTCGGTGGTCAGGATGCCGACCACCAGGCCGGTGAAGCCTGTGATGGCCCCGGCCGAGAGGTCGAACTCCCCGCCGATCATGAGCAGAGCCACCGCGACCGCCATGATGCCGATCGTGGACGCACCGCGCAGCCACGTGCTCGCACCGGCAGGGGTGGCGAACACGTCCGTGCTGACCGCGAAGAAGGCGAAGATGGCGAGCGCGGCCACGAAAGCGCCGATCTCAGGCCGTTTGAGCACTTTGGCGAGGGTGGACGTGCTGGAGATCCGCTCATCGACGGTGAGTGTGGTCATCGTGTACTCCGTTCTGTCGTGGCTGAGGAGCCGTGGGGCCCGGCGGACCGGGCCCCACGGATCAGGTCAGCGGGTTCCGTTCGTGGCGAACTTCAGCACCGCGTCTGCGTTGTCCTTCGTGATGAAGGCCGGTCCGGAGTTGACCGGCTGCCCGCCACCGATGTCGTTGCCGTTGATCGACTTCAGGTACAGGCCGGTCACACCCAGGAATCCCTGGACGTAGGGCTGCTGGTCGACGGCGAACAGGACCTTCCCGGCCTGGATGGCCTTGAGGACGTCCTCGGAGAGATCGAAGGTCCCGACCTTCGCGCTGCTGCCGGACGCCTCGACTGCTGCCACCGCGTCGATCGCGTACTGCCCACCGAGGGTCACGACCGTGTCGATGTCCTTGTCGGCCTGCAGCTTGGACGTGATCGTGGCCTGCACGGCGGCGTCGTCAGTGCCGTCGACCTGCAGATTCTCGACCTTGCCACCGAACGATTCGGCGACCGCCTGGCAACGCTCTTCCAGGCCGACGTTGCCCGCTTCCTGGATGACGCAGATGGCGTTCTTTTGGCCTTCGGCCTTCAGTCGCTCACCCACGGCCTCGCCCGCGATGGTCTCGGTCTGACCGATGTGGGTGATCGCCCCGAAGTCCTTGAACTTGTCGACCCCGGAGTTGATCGTGATGACCGGCACGCCAGCGGCAACGGCCTTCTTGATGCTGGCCTCGAGTCCGTCAGGGTTGGCCATCGACACCACGATGCCGTCGACGTTCTCGGCGACAGCGCCGTCGATCAGCTGCGACTGCTTGGCTGGATCGGCGTCGGAGCTGTAGTTGACCTTGACGCCGTAGTCGGTGCCGGCCTGCTCGGCGCCTGACTTCACCCGGTCCCAAAATGCATCGCCGGGAGCGCCGTGGGTCACGACCGCATAGGTGAGGTCCTTCGTGTCCTTCGCGGAGTCCGCTTCCTTGCCGGTGCCGCTGCAGGCGGCCAGGAGCGCACCGACGGCCACCAAGGCGCCGACGATCTTGATCTTCTTCATGATGTTCCTCTGATTTCTCGGGGTGATCCCGGCGTCATTGTGCCGTCGGGAAGTTCAGCTGGGCGAGAGACTCCTCGCTGACGTGCGGCCACCGGGTGGTGACCACCTTCTGTTGGGTGTAGAACCTGACGCCTTCGGGACCATGGATGTGGTGGTCGCCGAAGAGCGAGTCCTTCCAACCTCCGAAGGAGTGGAAGGCCATCGGGACAGGAACCGGGACGTTGATGCCGATCATGCCCACGTGGACCTTCCGCTGGAAGGTACGTGCCACCTCGCCTGATGAGGTGAACACCGCTGTGCCGTTGCCGTACGGGTTGGCGTTGATCAGCTCGATGGCAGCGTCCAGCGTCGGAACCCGCAGCACGGTGAGCACGGGTCCGAAGATCTCGTCGGTGTAGACCGACATGTCGGTGGTGACGTGGTCAAGAAGCGAGGGGCCGACGAAGAAGCCGTCCTCCAGTCCCTCGACGACCAGGTCGCGGCCGTCGACGACGACCGTGGCGCCAGCGGTCTCCCCCTGCCCGATGTAGTCGACGATGCGATCACGAGACGCCTGAGTGACCACCGGGCCCATCTCAGCATCGGGGTCCGTGCCGACCGACACCGTGAGGCCGACTGAACGCTCGTGGATCTTGTCGACCAGCGTGTCCGCGGCGGGTCCCACGGCGACAACGGCCGAGATGGCCATGCAGCGCTGTCCGGCCGAGCCGTACCCGGCCGCGACGATGTGGTCGGCTGCGAAGTCGAGGTCGGCGTCCGGCATCACGACGGCGTGGTTCTTGGCGCCGCCGAGGGCTTGCACGCGCTTGCCGGTGCGTGATGCGTTCTCGTGGACGTACTGGGCGATGGGGGTTGAGCCGACGAACGAGACACCGGCGATGCCGGTGTGCTGCAGGATCGCATCGACCGCGACCTTGTCGCCGTGCACGACGTTGAACACGCCATCAGGAAGCCCGGCCTGGGTGTAGAGGCGGGCCACCAGGTCGGAGGCGCCGGGAACCCGCTCAGACGGCTTGAGGATGAAGGTGTTGCCAGCTGCGATCGCGACCGGGTGCATCCACAACGGAACCATGATGGGGAAGTTGAACGGCGTGATGCCGGCCACGACGCCCAGCGGCTGACGGAACGAGTGTGAGTCAATGCCGCCGGAGACCTGGTCGTTGAAGTCGCCCTTCAGCAGCTGCGGGATGCCGCACGCGAATTCAACGACCTCGCGGCCCCGAACGACCTCGCCCCGCGCATCGTCGAGCGTCTTGCCGTGCTCGGAGGAGATGATCGCCGCCAGCTCGTCTTCGTGCTGCACCAGCAGCTCACGGAAGTCGAACATCACCCGCGAGCGGGCTGTCACCGACGCCTCGCTCCATGTGTGGAAAGCCTTCTGGGCCGCTTCGACCGCTGCGTCGACGTCGCGGGTCGTCGCGAGTCGCACGTGCGACTTCGCGACACCGCGTGCTGGGTCGTACACGTCGCCGAGGCGATCGCTGTCGCCCTGGTGACTCATGCCGTTGATCCAGTGGTCATACGTCGTCATGGCGTGCCCGTTCGTCGGATGAGGTCGGTGCGGTGGCCGGCGAGAGATGAGTGCGCTGGCGGGTCTTGTGGCTTTCGTAGGTGCGGCGGGCGTGTTGCGTCGACGGGAGGACAGAGACCTCGGAGACTGGCACGTCCCACCACGCGGGGCTGTCGGGGGCCGGGACCAGAGGATCGGTCTCGACGTGGATCACGGTGGTACGCGTCGACTCCTTGGCCCTGAGCACCGCGGACCGGAAATCCTCGATGCCTGACACTGCCAGCACATCGGCTCCCAGGCTGGCAGCGTTGGCGCCCAGGTCGACAGGAAGCTTCTCGCCGTCAAGCCCGCTCGCCGTGCGATACCGGTACGAGGTGCCGAACCGCTGAGATCCGAGCGACTCCGACAACGCTCCGATGGAGGCGTACCCGTGGTTCTGCACCAGAATGACGATGATCTTGATGCCCTCGGCAACGGCGGTGACCAGCTCGGCGTTCATCATCAGGTAGGAACCGTCGCCGACCATGACGAAGACCTCGCGATCGTCATCCTCGTCCACGGTCGCGAGCTTGACTCCCAGGCCACCGGCGATCTCGTAGCCCATGCACGAGAAGCCGTACTCGACGTGGTACCCCTTGCGGTCCCGGGTGCGCCACAGCTTGTGCAGGTCGCCGGGCATGGAGCCGGCCGCGCAGACCACGACATCACGGGGGCTCGACAGCTCGTTGACCGCTCCGATGACCTGGCTCTGGATCGCGAGTCCGTCGGCGACCGACGGAGCGCCGTCGCCTGCGTAAGCCTTCTCGACGACCGCATCCCATTCTCGCGCGAGTTCGATGGCCCGGGCCGTGTGCGCGGCGTCAGCGGCCCACCCGTCGAGTGCTGCGGTCAGAGCATGGAGGCCCTCCCGTGCGTCGGCCACGAGGCTGACGGCGGCGTGCTTGTGGGTGTCGAAGGCCGAGACATTGAGATTCACGAATTGCACCGCGGGATTCTGGAACAGCGTCCGTGAGGCCGTGGTGAAGTCGCTGAACCGAGTGCCGATGCCGATGACGACATCCGCCTCCTCCGCCAGAGCGTTCGCCGCCGAGGTACCCGTGGCGCCGATGGCGCCGACCGACTGCGAGTGGTCGTACCGCAGCGCGCCCTTCCCGGCCTGCGACTCGGCCACCGGGATGCCGGTCGCCTCGGCGAAGGCCTCGAGCGCGTCATTGGCCTGCGCGTACGTGACCCCGCCGCCCGCGACGATCAGAGGCTGGCGTGCGGACCTGATCACGGCAACGGCCCGCTCAAGGGCCGCAGGCTCCGGAACCGGACGAGCCACGTGCCAGACCCGCTTGGCGAACAGTGCCTCGGGGAAGTCGAACGCCTCTGCCTGCACATCCTGCGGCAGCGCCAGCGTGACGGCGCCGGTCTCGGCCGGATCGGTCAGGATTCTGATGGCGTGCAGCAGCGCCGAAGCAAGCTGCTCGGGCCGGCTGATGCGGTCGAAGTGCACCGAGACGGGACGAAAGACGTCGTTGACCGACACGTCCCCGGCCTGGGTGCTCTCCAGCTCCTGCAGCACGGGGCTCGCGACGCGGGTCGCGAAGGTGTCGCCGGGCAGCAACAGCACCGGCAACCGGTTGATCGTGGCCAGCGCGGCACCCGTGACCATGTTGGTGGCGCCGGGGCCGACCGACGCGGTGACGGCCATCGCCGCCAGTCGGTCGCGCTGACGGGCGTACGCCACGGCGGCGTGCACCATGGCCTGCTCGTTGCGGCCGTGGAAGAACCGGAGATGGGACGGGTCGCCGGACTGCTCACGCTCCAGCAGCGCCTGTCCGACGCCCGCGACGTTCCCATGACCGAAGATGCCCCAGCAGCCGGCGAAGAATGGCGTCTCGCGGCCGTCACGTTCGACGTGTTGGGCCTCCAGGAATCGCACGGTTGCCTGTGCGACGGTCAACACGGTCATGCGTCTGCTCCAGATGTGAGTCGGGGGTCGACGGGCTGTCCGTCCCAGGTCCCGCGGATCCAGCTGTGGGCGGGGTCGTCGCAGATCAGCCACGACCGCTCGACGCCGGGGCCGGCCATCACGTTCAAGTAGTACAGGTCGTAGCCGGGGGCCGCCATCGACGGGCCGTGCCAGCCGTGCGGGATGAGCACGACGTCGCCGGTGCGGACTTCGGTCGAGATGTCGATGTCGGCGTGGTCATGGCCGTAGACGCGTTGGAAACCCATGCCAGGTCCCGCGGGGCCGGATTGCACCTCGAAGTAGTAGATCTCCTCGAGCTGGGTCTCGCCCTCGCGCTCCTCGTCGTGCTTGTGCGGGGGCCACGACGACCAGTTGCCGCCCGGCGTGACGACCTCGCAGCAGATCAGTCGATCGGCCTCCAGCACCCCTGGAACTCCGAAGTTGTTGACCTTCCGGCTGGCCTGGCCGGCTCCTCGCAGCTCGACAGGAACGTCGGTGGCCGGCAGGTGTGCGGCCTCGAGTCGGTTGACGCACACCGCGGTGCAGATGGCGAACCGTCCGCCGCCGGCGCTGGCGACGGTGAGCTGGGCGTCACGCGGGACGTAGACGATGTCGCTGGGTCCGGAGAAGACGTTCTCGCGGCCCAGCAGATCGAATGACGTGTCGTCGACCGTGATCACGGCTCCGCCGCTCAAGGACAGCACCATCGCCTCGGTGTCACGTGTCGCGAGCGAGTAGGACTCCCCCGCGGCGAGCAGCACGACGACCAACCCGCTGTGAGTCCAGCCGGCCGAGGCCGGCGTCACGTCGAGCACGACGGGACCCGTGGCATCGGCATCTGCCTTGAGAACGAGACTCATCGCGTCATCATCTCCACGGTGGTGTCGACGGCGGCCTCGACACTGCCGTTCGGCGGGAACAGCAAGGAACGACCCACGACCATGCCCTTGACCATGGGACTCGAAAGCGCCTTGGACCACGCCGCGAACTGCGCTTCCTGATCGGCTGCGACCTCGCCTCCGAGCAGCAGCACCGGCAGCGTCGTCGAGCCGAGCACGGCCTCCATGTCATCGATGACGGGCAACTTCAGCCACGTGCGGGCCGAGGTGCTGGCCAGTCCTGCGGCTACTGTGGCCGAACGCACGACGGCCTCGGTCGACAGATCGTTGCGGATGCGGCCGTTCTCGTCGCGATAGGAGATGAACGGCTCGACCATGGCCATCAGCTTCTCCTGCGCGAGTGCATCGACAGCCCGCGCACAAGCCTGCATGGTCGACACGGTGGCGGGGTCGCGGGGGTCGATGCGGAACAGCATCTTGCCGCCTTGATAGCCGGCCGCAGCGATCTCCGGAGCCTGATAGGCCGTGAAGCGGTCGTCGATCTCGAAGGAGGTGCCCGCCAGCCCGCCACGGTTCATCGAGGCGATGACGACCTTGCCCTCCAGAGCCCCGAGGATCAGCAGATCTTCGATCAGGTCGGCGGTCCCGAGGAAACCATCCACACCGGGCCGGTCAAGCGCCCGACAGATCCGGTCGAGCAGCTCGGTGCGGTTCCCCATGGCCAGCGCATTCCCGCCAGCACGCAACGCGCCGCGAGCCGGATGGTCGGTCGCGATCAGCATCAGCCGACCCGTCTGACCGGCCAGTCCGCTCGGCTGCCGACGCGACGCGGCGAGCTCGGCGACACGATCGGGATGGGCGGCGCGAAGATCGACGATCTTGCGGATGTCGTCAGACGTGACAGTGGCGCTCATCGAGCAGCTCCCTCGGCGAGGTAGGCCGACAGCTGGGCGGCCGTCGGCATGGCATCGGAGCACGACAGCTGCCCAGCGACGTAGGAACCAGCGGCGTTCGCGCCGGCAAGCAGCTCGGTGAGCGAGGCACCGGTGAGCAGGCCATGCACCAGGGCACCACCGAACGCATCGCCAGCGCCGAGCCCATTCACGACCTCCACGGGCATCGGCGGCACCACGACCGACTCATCGCCGCGAACGCCCAGCACGCCCAGCGGGCCCTGCTTGACGACAGCCAGCTCGACTCCGGCGTCGAGCAGTGCCGTGGCGGCTGATGCTGGCTCGGACTCACCCGTGGCCACTGCGCACTCCTCCTTGTTGCCGACCGCAACAGTCACGTGCGGCAGCGCCTGTTCGATCTGCTCGGTGGCGGCCGCGGGCGAATCCCAGAACATCGGGCGATAGTCGAGGTCAAGGATCGTGACGCACCCGTCCCGGCGAGCCCTGCCGGACCGTGCCTCGAGTGCTGCCAGATGCGCTTCGCGGCTCGGTGACTGTGACAAGCCCGTCACGGTCACCCAGAAGACCTCGGCTGCACGGATGGCGTCGTAGTCAAGATCGTCGGGGCTGATGTGCAGGTCGGGCGCCTTGGGGCCGCGATAGAAGTACAGCGGGAAGTCGTCCGGCGGGAAGATCTCGCAGAAGACGACGGGAGTCTGAAGGCCCCCGACGGGAAGGACCCACTGATCATCCACCCCGTAGGCCCGCAGAGCCTGATGCACGAATCGGCCAAACGGATCATCGCCTGTGCGGGTGATCGTGGCCGCGCGATGTCCCAGTCTGGCCGCCGCGACCGCCACGTTGGTAGAGCTTCCGCCCAGGAACTTTCCGAACGAACTGACCTCCTCCAGACCCACACCTACCTGCTCGGGGTACACGTCGATGCCGACGCGGCCCATGGTGATGAGGTCGTACGGCGTGCTCGTCAGACTCATGCCAGCCGCGCCCTCACGTAGTCGAGGCACTTCTGTACGTCTGCCTTGGGTCCGATGCCCGCAGGTTCGCCAGACAGCATCAGGTCCTGCTCGAGCACGTACCAGCCGGTGTACCCGTGGCTCTCGAGTGCGTCGATCATGGCGGCGACGTCCACCGATCCCTCGCCCAGAACTGTCCACATCCCGTCGCGAACGGCGCTGGAGAACGTCACCTCGCCGGCCACCACCTCGGCTGCTCTCGCGTCGTCGACGTCCTTCAGGTGCACGTGCCCGACGCGGTCGAGGTTGGCCAAGGTGATCGCGACCGGGTCGGCGCCGGCTGCCGCCAGATGGCCGGTGTCCACACAGAGGCGGATGTTCGACCCGTCGAGGACCCTTTGCACGTCCTCGGCGTTCTCCACCATCGTCCCGATGTGTGGGTGAATGGTCGCCACGACGCCACGATCGACAGCTCGGTCACTGATCCGGTCGAGATTGTTCAGCATGGTCTTCCATTGACGGTCGTCAAGAACCGGACGGGCGTCGTAGCCCTCGACGCCGGTCGAGGCCGCCAGCACCATCACGTCGGCGCTGGAGGCCACACAACCGTCGATGAATGCCTCAACCTCTGGCATCGGATCATGGTCGGCGTCGTGCAGCAGGACGGGCAGGAACCCTCCGACCGCGCGCAGGTCGTAGCCGCGCAGGAACTCGGCCTTTTCACCTGGCGCCTCGGGAAGAAAACCGTCGGGACCGAACTCTGTGGCGGCGAGACCCAGCTCGCGCATCTCCGTCATGACCCGGTCCGCGGGCAGCTGGTAGCCCCATTGTGGCACTTCGCACACGCCCCAGGAGATAGGAGCGCCGGCGATGCGGTCGACCCGGCGCGAAGGGGATGACGCAGTGGCAGTCATGACGTACGGCCTTTCACCTGATGAAGACGGCACCATCTTGGTGCTCGTGGCGAGTGTGCTTCGACTCACATTGCCTTGTCAAGTATTTGTCCTGACATATTGACGAAGTCCGGTTGGTCGACCAGATTGTGACCATGCCCGGTCACCCCGACATCATCCTGGATCGTTCCAGCCCGATCCCCTTGTACTTCCAGGTGGCAGAGCAGATCGAGCGAGCCATTCGATCTGGCGAGCTTGCGCCTGGCGATCGCATCGAGAACGAGGTGGCACTGGCGCATGGCCTGGGCCTGTCCCGCCCCACGATGCGTCAGGCCATCCAGGTACTGGTCGACAAAGGAATGCTGGTGCGAAAGCGCGATGTCGGAACCCAGGTGGTCCACGGCACAGTGCGCCGGTCCGTCGAGCTGACCAGCCTTCACGACGATCTTGCGAGCGCCGGCCAGGACCCGCGCACCCAGCTGTTGTCGCTGGGCCGCGAGGCGGCCGACGAAGAAGTAGCACTCGAACTGCAAGCCGTGGTCGGTGCCGAGGTCTGGATGGTCGAGCGGGTGCGCTTCATCGGTGCGCAACCGCTGGCACTGATGCGCAACTACCTGCCGGTCGACGCCATGGACCTCAGCACGGTCGACTTCGAGTCAGAGGGGTTGTACTCGGCGATGCGCCGCGCCGGCATCACCATGAGAGTCGCCAAGCAGCGCATCAGCGCGCGCCAGGCCAGCACGCGCGAGGCGACCTTGTTGAACGAGCGCCGCAACGCACCGCTGCTCACCATGCAGCGCACCGCCTACGACGACGGAGGTCGCGCGGTGGAATTCGGCCGGCATGCCTACCGTCCCGCGCTCTACCAGTTCGAGCTCACGCTCGTTGACCGCTGAGCTCGCTCTGGATGGCGGCGAGTGTGGCGTGCATGCCGTCCTGCAGCTCGGCGTCGTGGCCGTCGGCGCCTCCCAGGGCCAGCTTTGCCGTAGCTCTGACGACGAGATTGGGGTCGATCACTGCTGAGCGGCGCTCGGTCAACCGCGTGCCCGTGCCGTCCGGAGCGACTTCATAGGACCACTCGACCCGTGAAGGCCACACCTCGAAGCCGAACACGCCATCCGAGGTGGCGGTGGGTGGCAGCCACTGCGAGATGCGGCTGGTGGTCGGCCAGAAGAAGCCCTTGCGGCGGTTCAGGTTGATGCCACGTCGACCGACCTTCGGGGCACCCATCAACCACATGCCGACCAGCTCAGGGCTGCGGCGGCGCATTGCTGTGAGATCCGTGACCGCGGCCCAGACCTCGGCCGGCGGCGCATCGAGGACGATGGATGCTTCACGGGCGGGTTGGTTGCTCATCAGGCCTGCTTCGGGGCTGGGAGAGCACGCGGCGACTGCGTGCGCTCGTTGATCCACGTGACCAGCCAGTCGCCGACCCGTGGGTGATTGAGCAGCGCGAAGTGGTGCGCGCTGGGGAGGTACTCGAATCTGGCACCGTCGACGATCGCACCCTGGCGACCGACCCCGGTGGCCGAGGAGAAGTGCACCAGCAGGTCACCGAGAACAGCGCTGAACGGATGCCCTTGAGAGGCGCCGAGGGTGGAGGCGACGAAGTGGTACTCAGCGTGCGCCAGGGGTGCAGCCGCGATGCGATCGAGGCCCCACTGGACGGTGAGGTCTTGACCTTCCCACTCCGCAGCAGAGATGTAGCCGTGGCGCAGGTCGGTGATGCCGGCCGACCGGCTCTCGAGGATGCCACTGAACGGTCGGGATTCGGGCCAGAAGCGCAACAGGCGTGAGCCCACGTGAGCTGCCTTCTCCAGCGCGGCTCCGGCGTGAGGGGTGCCGAGGCAGATGACGTCACGCACCATGTGCTGCCACGACTCCCCGGCTGCCGTGGCGTGATTGGTCGCGGCGCGAGCGACCAAACCGCCCATCGAATGACCGACCAAGGTGATCCGGGTGACCGCGACGGGCCAGGAGTCGACGAGACGGCGGATCAGCTGGTCGAGGTGCTTGCCGTTCTCGGAGATGTGCAGCCCGGTGTTGTACCGGATCATCACCGGTGTGCCATCGGTCTCGGCGGCGATGCGCTGCGCATAGCTGGTGCCGTGCTGCTTCGAGTAGTTCTCCCACGACTCATCGTTCTCGCACAAGCCGTGCAGGAAGATCACGGGGTGGCCACCGGCCCCACGGAACGCTTCGGACAACGGCCATGAGGTGACCGGCACGTCCGAGCCGTCGACCCGAACCGCCATCGTGATGGCCTGCGGATCGTCGAGCATGCGCAACTCGTCGCCGATCAGCCCGTTGATGGCCGCGACGACCAGCCGACCACGCGGACTGTCCTCGACTGGACGGCCCACCCCGCGGCTGGCGAGCGATCGGACTGCCGCGCCGCCGACCCGCAGCCCGCCGGAAATCGCTCCGTAGAACGACGTGACCACGGCATCGTGCAGGGATTCTGGCACACGGCTGCCGATCAGACGCGTGGCACCGAAGGCGCGCGACGAGATGGCGTGATGCATCTCGCGGACCGACCCGACGATCAGCCGATCACCGTACTCGAGCGCGAGGGCAGCGACGTCGGTCGTGCGTGCGGGCTCGGTGGGCATGCCACCATGCTGCCGGTATCTGATGACGAAGGGAACTGTGCCGGGCCGAAGGAGTCCGAACTCACAGTTGTTCTTCAGGCTTTGGTCGGTGCCTCTGCTTCGTCTCCAGCGGCACTGACGTCAGCGATGTCGTCACTGATCGTGCCGTCGGCCTGCAACTTCGACAGGTCGATGGACGTGCCCGACGCGTCCGTGACCTGAGCGCCCTCGACCAACGAGGCCAGTGCCTTGCCGCGCAAGACCTCGCTCACCATCTCGGGCACGTGGTTGTGCTCCATGATGTGCTGGATGTAGGAGTTGGGGTCCTCACCGGACTGCTGGGCCCGACGCATGATGTGCTGGCTCAGCTCGTTGTCGTCGATGCCGAACTCCTCGGTGGCCACGACCTGGTCGAGCACGAACTGCGCGACCAGCGAGTCGCGCACGCGCTTCTCCAGCTCGGCCTCGAACTCGTCGGCGGTCTGCTCCTCGTCGTCGAGGTAGGCCTCGAACGTCATGCCGATCTGCGCGATCTGCTGCTCGATCTGCTGACGACGGCTGGCGATCTCCTCGGTGACGAGGGTCTCGGGCAGCGGGGCGTCGATCTGCTCGACGAGCTGCTCCAGCACGAGATCGCGGGCTTCAGCGGCCTGCTCCATGCGCTTGCCGCGGGTCACCCGCTCGGAAAGGTCCGCGCGCAGCTCCTCGACGGTGTCGAACTCCGACGCCATCTGGGCGAAGTCCTCATCCAGATCAGGAAGGTGCTGTTCCTTGACGTCCTGCAGGACGACCGTGACGTCGACCTCTTCGCCCTTGCGGTCGCCGCCGACCAGTGTGGTGCTGAAGGTCGCCGTGGCACCCTTCTCCATGCCGGTGAGCGTCTCATCGAGACCGTCGAGCATGGTGGCCTTGCCGATGACGTACGGCATGCCGGCCGCCTGGGCCTCCTCGATCTGGGTGCCGTCCTTGCTGGCGGCGGACAGGTCGACGGTGACTGAGTCGCCGGCCTGCGCGGGGCGCTCGACCTCGGTGAAGGTGGCGAACCGCTCGCGCAGCGCAGTGATCTGCTCATCGATGTCATCGTCGGACACCGTGGCGTCGGCGACGGTCACCGAGATGGTGGAGAGGTCCGGCAGATCGATCTCCGGGCGGACGTCCAGCTCGGCCGTGACCTCGATGGGTTCACCGTCGACGAACTTGGCCAGGTCGATGTCGGGCTGGCTCAGCGGCTGGAGGTTGGTCTCCTGAAGAGCCGAGGAGTACCAGCCGGGCAGAGCCGAGTTGATCGCTTCGTCAAGAACCGCACTGCGGCCGACTCGCTGGTCGACGATGGCGGCAGGCACCTTTCCCTTGCGGAAGCCGGGGATCGTGATCTGGGCGCCGATGGTCTTGTAGGCGGCCTGAAGACTCGTCTCGAACTCCTCGAACGGCACCTCGATGGTGAGCTTGACCCGGGTGGGGCTGAGAGTTTCGGTCGTGCTCTTCACGTGACAGGACTCCTGGAAATCGACGATGTGGGGGCCGCGTCGGCGCGGCGGATGGGCCTAAATCAGCCAGATTTCAGTCTCTCACGAGCCTGCAACCGGACGGAAATTGGTCGGGATGACAGGATTCGAACCTGCGACCCTCCGCTCCCAAAGCGGATGCGCTACCAAGCTGCGCCACATCCCGTGACGGACCCACTGTAGTGGCCTGCCGTGGGACTACTAGGAGGGGCTGATCCCCGTGGTCGCCGAGGGGGACGGCGCCGGCGCTGAGGGAGCTCGGGTCACCGGGGTGCGTTGCCGTCGACGACCGAGCGATCCGTGTGGTCCTCGATCTTCAGATCGGCGCAGGAAGCCGTACGGCTCTGCGGCTCGTCGACCATCCACGAATTGCCTTGGCGAGCGAACGTCATGCGGGCTGGGTTGCTCACACACCCCGACTGCCACACTGGTCGCATGTCGTACGACGCGATCGCCACGGCCGTGACCGCCGCCGCCCGGCAGCGAGAGCCGGTCTGCGGAGCAGGTCGCGTGATCGCGATCGACGGTCCCAGCGGCGCCGGCAAGACCGATCTGGCGGCCTGCTGGCACGGATCGCCAGACACCGCCGTCCTTCATCTCGAGGATCTGTATCCCGGATGGCTCGGACTTGACGCCACTCCCCCTGTCGTCGCCGAGATGCTGGCTGCGGTCGCGACGGGCAGGGATGCGTCGGCCGACGGATGGGACTGGGAGCAGCATCGACCCGGTGGCACGGTCCGCCTCGTGCCGCGGCCGCTGATCGTCGTAGAAGGTGTGGGCGCGGCCGCCGCGGTGATCCGACCATTTCTCAGCCTGGTGGTATGGGTCGACGCGCCCGCCGACGTGCGTCACGCCCGTGCGATGGCACGTGACGGCGACACCTTCGCGCCGTGGTGGCACACCTGGGCCGAGCAGGAGCGCCGACACTTCGCCCGCGAGCTGACCCGCACCCATGCGGACATCCTCGTCACTACCTGATGTGGCATCATGGAACCGCTGGTGAGGCCGCACGGTCGAGCCGCGTGCGGACGTAACTCAATTGGTAGAGTCTCTGCCTTCCAAGCAGAATGTTGCGAGTTCGAGTCTCGTCGTCCGCTCTCAGCATCACCGCAGGTCAGGATGGGTCTGGTACCCCGTCCCGGACGGAACACCGAGCGTCATGTGCCGGCTGTCGTGCCGGATCTCTCCGGGAGTCCCGACCTCATGACCACCTGGCAGTTGGGCGGGCTGGCTCGTGGTTGTCCGGGTAATCTTCCAGTGTCCCGCCCGTCGCTGCCAGCACCGCACCTGAGGCAGCACCCCTGATCACGAGGATTGCCAGTCATGGACATGCCGATGAGCTCCGCAGTCCCCGACTGGCTCACTCCGGTCGCCTGGACGTACATCACCATGTCACTGGTTTGCGTCGCTTTCATCGCTTCTGACATCTATCTGCTGCGCCGACGACATCTCAGTGTCGCCACAGAACTGGTGTGGATCACCTCTGCGCTCTACCTCGGCCCCCTCGCTATCGCGGCTTATCTGCGTCACGGTCGCGCCGATCTCACCACTGCGGCCAACGCCGCCGACAGCACTGGCGAGGCCGAGAGCACGGCGGTCGCGGTGCTTCCCGGCGGAGGAGCATCCGCGGTGGCACATCTGATCGCGGTACCACTTGTCGTTGCGGTCGGCTGGACCATCGCTGGGCTGGCGATGTGGCCGATGATGCTTCTCATCGCCGTCCTTGCCGTCGTCATGTTGGCGATCTACGAGCGAGTAGCCAGCAGTGGCCAGTTTGCCGGTCGTAGACGCGGCATCTCGATCGGGGCCGCGGTGGCGGCTGCCTTCATCACCGTTGCCGCCTTCGACGTCGGCATGGTCGGCTGGATGCTGCTGCTCCACTTCAACGACCTGATGCCACCAGTCGACGAGGGCACCTTCTGGTTCCTCATGCAGATGGGTGTCATCGTCGGCCTCTCGACCGGCTACCCGGCAGTCCAATGGCTCCTTCGCCGCCACCGGACTGTTGTCGTGCCGGAACGTGCCGGAAGTACAGGCACGTAACCTCCGATAGTGGCCGCGACCGGCAACTAGACGTCGTCACTTCGGCCCGCCGCAACAGCACAGAACGGCGCTGACCTGCACGAACACCGTTACCGCTGGACGCGCCTTTCGAGCAGATCTTGCGGTGTCCTGTCGTCCGCTCTCAGCATCACCGCAGTTCAGGATGGGTTTGGTGCCCCGTCCCGGACGGAACACCGACCAACGACTGGCGTTATTCGCGTTGGTGCGGTGCGATCTACCCATGACCGAACCCGACGACGAAGACGCCTCCCGTTGGCTCATCATCGACGGACGACGCTGGCGTCGTACCGACCCGAGTCTTCCCAGCGATGTGGTCGAAGCTTTGACTTCGCACCTGGGGCAGGGCCGCTCGGGCGTTCGCACCGCGAAGCGTCATGGCGATGAAGAGGGCGAGGCGGTAGCACGGCGACGAGTCAACCTGGCCAAGCACGGCCTCGGTGAGCGCGGACCCCGGTGGTGGGAAAGCGATGAGGCCACCCGACTACGGCGGGCTCGCGAGGCGCTCCGCGAGCTCGACGACCTGGCGTAAGTGAAGA